>JAUCEP010000002.1:4072500-4408636 GCA_030348875.1 Ureibacillus composti | reverse complement strand
GCTTTTTACTCCTTTACTTTCAAATTGAGTACATAAAAATTAAAAAATTATCTATGCTAATAGTAGAATTTATATCATAACACACATAATCACAGCTTGTGGATAACTATTATCCAATGGCTGTGATAAATTTTGTCCACAGGTTATTAACAATTGTGGATAAAATATTTCCCAAAAGACATTTCCACAAAAGAAAACACAACTATCGTATCAAAAAAAGATAGGCATTTCAATAGCTCTCTAAACTTATCCACATAACATTTAATTATTCACTACACAGTTGTCCACAGGGTCTGATTTTGTGTAGAAGCTGTCGATAACCCATGTGGATAAAAATTTTAAGGTATATTGATTATCCACATGGGTTTTTGGAGAAAAGTATAAGTGTGTGGATAAGTGGGATTAAAGGAAAGGATCGAGATTTAGAAGGAAAAGAAATATTGAATTGACAATTTGCTAATAAATTTTATATAATGTTTAGGTCTGTACGAAGAATAGATAATTTAACTTTCATCTGGAGGTGTAATATATATGAAACGCACATATCAACCGAAGAAACGTAAACATAGTAAAGTACATGGTTTCCGCGCACGTATGAGTACAAAAAATGGTCGTAAAGTTTTAGCTGCTCGTCGTCGTAAAGGAAGAAAAGTTTTATCAGCATAAGTCCACTGAGCCTCATCAGTGGTCTTTTTTTTCGATTATTTTTGTAAAAAGCTAAGAAAAGACAATAAAGGATCGGATAGAGTAGGTGAAGAAATGAAAAAACGCCAACGAGTAAAAAAAAATGAGGATTTTCAAAAGGTATTTAAAAAAGGAAAGTCTTTTGCAAACCGACAATTCGTAGTTTACTGTTTGCAAAAAGAGAAACAAGAGGAATTTCGCATTGGACTTTCCGTGGGGAAGAAAATTGGTAAGGCAGTTACACGTGTTCAAATTAAACGATATATTCGTCAAGTATTTTTAGAGTTAAAAGAAGAAGTAAGGCAAGATATGGACTATGTTATTATCGCCAGACATCCGGCGGCCACATTAGATTTTCATGAAACGAAGAAAAGTTTAGAGCACGTATTAAAAATTGCAAAAGTATTAAAGAGAAAATAGTCGTATTCTAAAATTATTTATCAAATATTAGTAAAAATAAAACAATTTGTAGAGAGTTACCATTAACACATGATAAAATAGTTTCAATATAAAAATTGAATAGTTGCTTTAGGAGGAAGAAGGTTGAAGAAAAGAACAGGAATTATTCTGTCTCTAACTGGACTAGCATTATTGCTATCAGGATGTACAGAATTTGATCAGCCAATTTCATCTAAAAGTGAAGGCTTTTGGAATGAATATATTGTTTGGCCACTAGTATCTTTAATTAGTTACTTCTCAGATCTTTTAGGGTCGTATGGTCTGGCAATAATCGCAGTAACAATTATTATCCGATTAGTAATACTTCCATTAACAATCAAACAAGTAAAAAGCTCAAAGAAAATGCAGGAAATACAGCCAAAATTGAAAGAACTGCAAAAAAAGTATGCTTCAAAAGATGCGGTTACACAGCAAAAGTATCAACAAGAAATGATGTCATTAATGCAAAACTCTGGTGTTAATCCAATGGCAGGATGTTTACCGGTATTTATCCAAATGCCAATCTTAATTGGATTCTACCATGCGATTAGCCGTATGAATGCAACACCAACTATTGATTTAGGAACATTTCTTGTATTCCCATTAGGTGATCCGAGTATAGTACTTGCAGTTCTTGCAGGGATCATACAGTATATTGTATTAATGACAGGACCTGCAATGGATAATCCACAAATGAAAGTGATGATGTACATTATGCCATTAATGATTGTTGGGTTTGGTATTGTACTACCAGCCGCATTATCATTATATTGGGTAATTGGAAATATCATCTCAGTACTTCAGAACCTTGCCATTTATAAACCATGGAACAAAACAGTTGAAGCTGCTACTACAGGAGGAGCGAAAAAGTGAAACAAATTACGCAATTAGGCGCAACAAAAGAAGAAGCGATCTCATTAGCGTTACAAAAGCTTGGTGCTTCCATTGAGGAAGTAGAAGTTGAAGTTTTACAAGAAGCAAAAAAAGGTTTTTTAGGTTTTGGTGTTCGCCAAGCTGAAGTTCGTGTAACTTTAAAAGAGGTAGAAGAACCAGTTAAAGTTAATAAAATTGAAGTTTTAAATGAGGAAGTAACAGTTGAAGAAGCTCAACCTGAAGAAATTAATCATTTAGAACCTATTCAAGCGGAAGATTCTACAGTTCAACTAATGAAAAACGACGAAAGTGTGCTAGAAGAGGATCCAATTGAAGTAGCAAAAGCTTATTTAACGAATATTGCTGAAGGTATGGGCATTAAAGATTTAAAAATTCAAGCTGAAACCCAAGGGAAAAACACGTTATTTAAGTTAGAAAGTGAAAAGGCAGCAATGTTAATAGGGAAAAGAGGCGCAACACTAAATGCTCTTCAACAATTAACGCAGCTGGTGATTAATAAAAGTGCAAAAACGTTTATGTTAGTAAAATTGGATGTAGAAAATTACCGTGAACGTCGTGAAATAGCATTAGAACAATTAGCAGAACGTTTAGCTGACAAAGCTGTTCGTACTGGTAAAAAGGTTTCATTAGAGCCAATGCCTTCATATGAACGTAAAGTGATTCATCATACTTTATCGAATCGTATTGATATTGAGACATATTCTGAAGGAACTGAACCAAATCGCCATTTAGTTATTGAGCCAATTAAATAATGATGATTTGCCAAAAAAACGGTCTAGTTATTCTAGACCGTTTTTTTTTGCCTTAAATATCTTAAGTTTTGAATCTAAACTTATTAACATGAAAATACTGCACAAAATATAGAAAGGTTTAGAGAAGGTCGGGAAATGTAGAATTTTGAAATATCCACATGTGGGAAATTGACTTACTTTAGTTTTTACACAAAATGTGTTAATCTAAATCGTTAGTGAGAAGTGTTCGTTATAGTTATCCACATGTGGATAAACTCTAGGAGGATTGAAAACAGAATGGAATTCGACACAATTGCTGCGATATCCACACCAATGGGGGAAGGTGCCATTGCCATTGTTCGCTTAAGTGGGGATGAAGCCGTTCAGATCGCAGATAAAATATTTAAATCGCCAAACAATAAAAAATTAGGTGAGCAACCAACACATACAATTCATTACGGGCATTTAATTGATCCGAAAACTGAGGAAGTAGTGGAAGAGGTTATGGTTTCACTAATGCGTGGACCAAAGACATTTACACGTGAGGATGTAATTGAAATTAACTGTCACGGTGGAATTGTTTCAGTCAATCGAGTGTTACAACTAGTTCTGAAAAATGGTGCAAGACTAGCTGAACCAGGTGAGTTTACAAAGCGTGCTTTTTTAAATGGGCGTATTGATTTGTCTCAGGCTGAAGCTGTTATGGATTTAATTCGTGCTAAAACAGATCGTGCTATGAATGTGGCACTTGGACAAATGGACGGTAAGCTATCTAAGTTAATTAATCAATTGCGACAGGCACTACTTGAAACATTAGCCCAAGTAGAAGTGAATATTGATTATCCTGAATACGATGATGTAGAAGAAATGACTGTGCCTATAATGTTAGAAAAATGTTCTTGGGTACGTGATGAAATAGAAAAGCTTTTACAAACATCGTCTCAAGGGAAAATTTTACGTGAAGGGCTTTCTACGGTTATTCTAGGGCGGCCAAATGTAGGGAAATCTTCACTATTAAATAGTTTAGTCCAAGAGAATAAAGCAATCGTTACAGATGTTGCGGGTACAACTCGTGATATTATAGAAGAGTATGTAAATGTACGTGGTGTCCCATTACGTTTAGTTGATACTGCAGGTATTCGTGAAACTGAAGATATTGTTGAACGTATAGGGGTAGAAAGGTCACGACAAGTTTTAAAAGAGGCTGATTTGATTTTACTTGTTTTAAATTCTGCTGAGGATTTATCACAAGAAGATGAACGTCTATTTGAAACAATTGAGAATATGGATTTTATCGTGGTAGTCAATAAAACAGACTTGCCACAGAAGATTGATTTAGATAGAGTAAAAGAACTAGCTGGAAACCGAAGAATAGTAACTACTTCTTTATTACAAGAAGAAGGTGTACGCGAATTAGAAGAAGCAATAGCTGCATTATTCTTTGAGGGCAAAATCGAATCAGATGATTTAACATATGTTTCGAATGCTCGCCATATTGCGTTACTTCACCAAGCACAGTCAACTATTGAAGATGCAATTGATGCTGCAGAAAATGGTGTTCCAGTGGATATGGTTCAAATTGATGTAACAAGAACCTGGGAATTACTAGGTGAAATTGTTGGAGATACAGTACAGGAAAGCCTAATAAATCAACTGTTCTCACAATTCTGTTTAGGGAAATAAACTAAACTTTGCGCGGACTTTGTGCAAAGTTCATATAGAAAGGAAGAAGACCATGCCAACACAATATGAGGCAGGTAATTATGATGTAATCGTCGTCGGCTCGGGTCACGCAGGTGTAGAAGCTGCTTACGCTGCAGCAAAAACTGGTGCAAAAACATTAATGCTGACAATTAACTTAGAATTAATTGCATTTATGCCATGTAATCCGTCAGTTGGTGGTCCAGCAAAAGGGATTGTCGTACGTGAGATTGACGCACTTGGCGGTTTAATGGGTCGTGTAATCGATAAAACACATATTCAAATGCGTATGTTAAATACAGGTAAAGGACCTGCTGTTCGGGCATTACGTGCACAAGCTGATAAGCAACTTTACCAACGTGAAATGAAGCGCTTATTAGAGGAAGAGCCAAACTTACAAATTCGTCAAGCAATGGTAGATGAATTAATTATTGAAGATGATGAAGTTAAAGGCGTTATTACCCAAGTTGGGGCTATTTATCGTGCGCAAGCAGTTATTTTAACAACAGGCACATTCTTGCGCGGCGAGATTATTCTTGGAGATTTAAAATATTCTTCAGGTCCAAATAACCAACAGCCTTCTGTCAAATTAGCAGATAACTTAAAAGAACTTGGATTTGAGATTGTACGCTTTAAGACAGGTACACCGCCACGTGTTAATAGTCGTACCATTGACTATTCTAAAACGGAAATTCAACCAGGTGATGACGTACCTCGTGCCTTCAGCTTTGAAACAACTGAATTTATCACAGATCAACTTCCTTGTTGGTTAACCTATACAAGCCAAGAAACACATGAAATTATTGAAGCAAACCTTCATTTATCACCAATGTTTTCTGGGATGATAAAAGGAACAGGTCCACGTTATTGTCCATCAATCGAAGATAAAATTACTCGCTTTGCGGATAAGCCACGTCACCAAATTTTCTTAGAGCCTGAAGGAAGAGAGACTCAAGAAGTATACGTACAGGGGTTCTCTACTAGCTTACCGGAACATGTACAACGAAAAATGGTTGCAAGTATTCCAGGACTAGAAAATGCGGAAATTATGCGTGCAGGTTATGCAATTGAGTATGATGCAGTTGTTCCGACACAACTTTGGCCGACACTCGAAACAAAACGAATCAAAAACCTTTATACTGCAGGTCAAATAAATGGTACTTCTGGTTATGAGGAAGCTGCGGGTCAAGGGCTTATGGCTGGAATAAATGCAGCGTCTAAAATTTTAGGGAAAGAAGAAATAATTTTAAAACGATCTGATGCTTATATCGGAGTGTTAATTGATGACCTTGTAACAAAAGGTACAAATGAGCCATACCGTTTATTAACATCACGTGCTGAATATCGTTTACTTCTTCGTCATGATAATGCAGATTTACGCCTAACAGAAATAGGCTACAAAATTGGGATGATCTCAGAGGAACGTTTTGCAAAGTTCAAATTAAAAGAAGAACAAGTTGCATCAGAAATTGCCCGTCTCCGTGAAGTCATTATTAAACCAAATGAAACAACTCAAGCAGTAATCCGATCTGTTGGTGGAACAGAATTAAAAGATGGTATCCGCGCGGCTGATTTATTGAAGCGTACTGAAATGCATTATGACTTAGTAGCATCTTTAACGCCTCCTGATATAGAGTTAAGTGAGGAAGTAAAAGAACAAATCGAAATACAATTAAAATATGAGGGCTATATTCAAAAGGCCTTAAATCAAGTTGAAAAGCTACACAAAATGGAGAGTAAGAAAATACCTGAAAATATTGATTATGATGCAATTTCAGGTTTGGCAACTGAAGCACGTCAAAAGCTTAAACAGGTTCGCCCGTTAACTATTGCACAAGCATCTCGTATTTCCGGTGTTAACCCTGCGGATATATCAATTTTACTTGTCTATATTGAGCAAGGGAAAATCGCACGTATAAGTAACGAATAATTATTTTCTACTTTATGATGCTTGTAACAGATAAAAAAGTTTTTACTTCTATAGAATTGCTTAAAATGAAACATAAGAAATAACCAATAATTCATTGGGGGCGAATTCTGTCCTTTGCAGGTATTGTCGCAAATAGGTTTGTTGGCCCAAGCCTTTGAAAGACGTGCAACTTTTGTACACAATTACGCAAAGGCACATTAGATATAAGCGTTCGAGCAATATTGATCATTACCTCGGGCGCTCTTTTTTATATATGGCAAAGCTGTATGAATCTACTAGGATGTATAGCTTCGTTATTTATTAAACATAGTTTAATGTGCCATTGATTTAATTAAAGGAGATCAAAATGAACGAACAACAATTTATTGAGGCATTAAAAGAAAAGGGAATAGAGCTAACAGATACACAAATTGCACAGTTCAAAACTTACTTTGAACTATTAGTTGAATGGAATGAAAAAATGAACTTAACAGCAATTACAGATTTAGAAGGTGTATATCTAAAGCATTTCTATGATTCAATTAGTGCAAGTTTCTATTTTGACTTTTCCAACGTGAACTCTATTTGTGATGTGGGTGCAGGTGCGGGTTTCCCAAGTTTACCTATTAAGATTTGTTTTCCACATTTACATGTAACAATTGTAGATTCATTAAATAAACGTATTACATTTTTAAATCATTTAAGTGAACAGTTAAAATTAGAGAATGTCAATTTTGTCCATTCGAGAGCTGAAGAATTCGGTCAAAATTTAAAATATCGTGAACAGTTTGAAGTTGTTACAGCACGTGCAGTGGCTCGTCTATCGGTTCTGTCAGAGCTTTGTATACCGTTAGTAAAACAAGGTGGATACTTTGTTGCACTAAAAGCAGCTGCTGGCCCTGAGGAATTAAAAGATGCAAAAAAGGCAATTACAACCTTAGGAGCATCATTAAAAGTGGACTTTTACTATAATTTACCAGTGGAAGATAGTGAACGAACTCTTTATGTTTTTGATAAAATAAAACAAACGCCCAAAAAATATCCAAGAAAGCCGGGTGTCCCAAACAAAACACCGATTTCCTAGGAAATATATGGGGGTAAATCTAAAATAGTGATGGATTGACTTATAGAAAAACATGCATAATCGTTCAGCGGTTCCTATCAATGCATGTTATACTATAATAGAAAAAAAGAGATTCATAATAATGTTTCACATGGAACAAATTTTCATAACGAAATGCAGAGGTATTTTGAAATAAATTTGCTTTTCGTTGTGCAACTATTTTATATTAATGTCAACTTTAATAGATTTAAATCTTAATTGTTTCTTAGATTTACTTTCAATGAACTATATACATTTCACTAAGTTTGCGAAATAATATTTTATATAAGAAAGCAAGATAGTTTCTTAAAGGTGGTGCCAATTGGATGAAAAGTCCTTTTTCACGTTTTTTCGGAGGCGGTAAAATCGAGCCAACAGTAAGTAGTGAAGTTACCGCAACGGTAGAAGAAGAGCAAGAGCAACAAGTAAAAACTACTGAAGAAGTATTGAAAATTCCAATCGATAAAATCATTCCCAATCGATTCCAACCTCGTACAGTTTTTGATGAAGAAAAAATTGAAGAATTATCAAGAACAATTCATACACACGGTGTAATCCAACCAATTGTAATACGTCGTTTTGATGATGATCGTTATGAGATTATTGCTGGTGAGCGACGATACCGTGCGATGAAAAAATTAGATTGGACTGAAGTGCCGGCAATTGTGCGTGACTTAAGTGATAAAGAAACTGCATCTATTGCGTTAATTGAAAACCTTCAACGTGAGGAATTAACTGCAATTGAAGAAGCATTAGCTTATCAACAATTGTTAGAGCTTCATTCACTTACACAAGAAGCACTTGCTCAACGTTTAGGAAAAGGGCAATCAACAGTTGCGAATAAACTCCGCTTACTTAAGCTCCCTCAAAATGTGCAGGAAGCTATTCTAAAAAGGGAAATTTCCGAACGTCATGCTCGCGCGTTAATTGCTGTAAAAGATGAGGCTGTTCAAGCTGAACTTGTTAATATGGTTAAAGAGAATGATTGGAATGTTAGACAATTAGAAGAACATATTCAACAACTATTACATCCACAAGAAAAAGAGAAAAAGACTAAACCACAACGTAAAGCGATTAGCAAAGATGTACGTATTGCTTTAAATACAATTAGACAATCCTTATCAATGGTTACTAAAAGTGGTATACAAGTAAAAACAGAAGAGGAAGACACAGAGGAGTACTACCAGATCACTGTGAAAATTCCTAAGAAAAAGTAATAAATTCGCCAAAAAAAGTATTAATACATACTTTCATCTGGCTTCAACATAACAAAATAATTACGATTCATTAATACAAAAAAGAGAGCGATGACATCTGCTTAAGTCACTGCTCTTTTTTTTTTGCAAAAAAAAAGAAATATATTAATGAAATAAACACAACTCTAACTTAAATTTGTTAAAATGAAAGAAATAATTCTATAACTAAATAAAGATAGATTTAGATTTAAAGTCTATTACATAGATTATTTTTGTCACTTTTCAAAATTTTTAGATAATCAGATGGATGAAAGCAGGTGCTACGATTGGGAAGAATTATAGCAATCACTAACCAAAAAGGTGGCGTAGGTAAAACAACAACATCTGTTAATTTAAGTGCTTGCCTTGCTTATTTAGGAAAAAAGGTATTGTTAATAGATATTGATCCACAAGGAAACGCTACGAGCGGTGTTGGGGTAAATAAAGGTGAAATTCATAGTTGTATTTATGATGTATTAATTGATGATGTAGAAGTTGAAAATGTATTACAACAATCTAAAGTAGAGAATTTAACTGTAATCCCAGCAACGATATCTTTGGCAGGAGCAGAGATTGAACTTGTTTCAACAATTTCTCGTGAGGTTCGTTTGAAACATGCCTTACAAGAAGTCAAAGATCAATTTGATTATATTATTATAGATTGTCCACCTTCTTTAGGTTTACTTACAATTAATGCACTCACAGCTGCAGATGCAGTTATTATCCCTGTTCAATGTGAGTACTATGCACTTGAAGGGTTAAGTCAACTATTATCAACAGTTCGACTTGTTCAAAAACATTTAAATCAGGGCTTATATATTGATGGTGTATTGTTAACTATGCTAGATGCTAGAACAAATTTAGGGATTCAAGTAATTGAGGAAGTAAAGAAATATTTCCAAGATAAAGTGTATAAAACAATTATCCCGCGTAATGTACGTTTGAGTGAAGCGCCGAGCCATGGAGAGCCAATTATAATTTATGATCCAAAATCCCGTGGTGCGGAAGTATATTTAGAATTAGCAAGGGAAGTGATTAAGAATGGCTAGAGGTTTAGGTAAAGGACTTGATGCGTTATTTCCGACTCAAACTATCGAAACCTTGCAAAGTGAAGAAGCAATTGAAAAAATCCAATTAGAAAAGTTAGTCACGAATCCTTTTCAACCAAGGAAAATTTTCGATGATGAAACAATTGGAGAATTAGCACAATCCATTCAGGAACATGGCATTATTCAACCTATTGTCGTCAGAAAAAAAGGAAAGAAGTATGAGATCGTTGTAGGTGAAAGACGTTTCCGCGCTTCGAAAATAGCAGGGTTGGATGAAATTCCGGCCATTGTTAAAGAGTTAACAGAAGAACAAATGATGGAGATTGCAATTTTAGAAAACCTCCAAAGAGAAGATTTAACACCAATCGAAGAAGCTGAAGCATACCAAAGTCTCATTGAAAAGTTACACTTTACACAGGAGGATTTAGCAAAACGTTTAGGTAAGAGCCGACCACATATTACAAACCATATCCGATTACTGCAACTACCTGAGGAAGTGCGCAAATTAGTAAATGATGGGCTTCTATCAATGGGACACGGAAGAACACTTTTGGGATTGAAAAATAAAAGGAGAATTCCTGAAGTTGCAAGTAAAGTAGTGAATCAGTCCTTAAATGTTCGACAATTAGAAACTTTAATTAAACAACTAAATGAAGATGTTCCACGTGAAACGAAGAAAAATAAAGATATTTTCGTAGAAGCAAAGGAAACACAATTACGTGAATACTTCGGTACAAATGTTCAAATTAGAAAAAATAAAAACAAGGGTAAAATTGAAATTGAATTTTATTCTGAGGATGATTTAGAACGAATCTTAGAAATACTAAGTTTAGAACAGGAATAAATCATGAACGAGCGCCATTATGTAGGCGCTCGATTTTTGTATGATCATAAGTTGGAATCTTAGTGCATTCACCCAAAAGTACTAATCAGATTCGACTACGTTGAGGTGTAATTAATGGAAGGGGTAAAACCATGGTGTTATTAGGTTCCATTATTAATGCAGTATTAATAATTTTAGGAGCAATTATTGGCCGATTTTTTCAAAACATACCTGAAACAATGAAAAACACAGTATTATCTATTATAGGATTAGCTGTTGCTCTACTTGGAATTCAAATGGGGTTTGAAAGTAGTAATTTTATAATAATTGTTGTCAGTCTTGTTGTAGGAGCTGTCATTGGTGAATGGATAGACTTAGATAAGCAATTAAACCGTCTAGGGAAATGGATTGAATCAAAATTTAGAAAGAAGAAATCAGATAGTAATATTGCGGAAGGATTTGTAACTGCCACACTTATATTTTTAATTGGCTCGATGGCAATTATCGGTGCACTTGATAGTGGATTGAGAAATGATCATGATGTTCTGATTACAAAGGGAATTATCGATGGATTTACAGCAATTGTATTATCATCGACACTTGGTATTGGTGTCCTACTATCTGCATTTCCGGTATTTTTATATCAAGCAATTATTGCAATCTTTTCTGGAGTAATCAGTGCATACATACCGGAAGCAGCATTAGATATGTTTATAAAAGAGATGACGGCAACAGGGGGCGTCATGATTTTGGCGATTGGATTGAACATCACAGGATTAACTAAAATTCGAGTAGCCAATCTGTTGCCTGGAATCGGAGTTGTAGGAATCATCGTTGCGATCATTTTTTACTTTCAATAAATGACGTTGATGAGCAAGTAATAATGCGCGGGCAATTTTATTACTCATGGAATAGGTTACATTTAAACGAGTGTTTTGTAACACAAGCATTTCCATAAAACCACCAACATTTACAACCCCTTTAATAGAAATATCTCCAATGGGAGGGAGCTCTTTTTTTACTGCCTTCCCAGGTAAAAGGGGCCCTTCATGAACAAGAATATGACCAATATTTTTCTCGGATCCTAAACATGCATCGATTGCAACCACATATGGAGTAGTAGGTAATTGTTGAATTTTCTCTACTGTGGATGGTAAATTGACAGCATGTAATGGATCTTCAAGTGTACCAATTACGTCAAATGGGAATGAGTGATAGCTTTTTAAAAAGCTACCTGTTAATGGCCCAAGGGAGTCTCCAGTAGAACGGTCAGTACCGATGCAACAGAAAATGAGATGTTCATGGTCAAAAGGAATATGTTCAAGAAATAAATCACTTAGGCGCCATACAGCCCCGGTTTGCTCATAGTGGACATGTGATTTTAACATTTGGATTTTATTCATCATTGGATGTCCCACTTTCTTTTTTAAATGGTAATAATGTGTTTTTTATGGTAAATATGGGTTATATGATTAAGGATATTCAATCTATTAGTTTTTTATACAAGAGGTGGTAAAATGGCCCAGGAAAATATTATGGCAGATGTAGCGGAAGTTAGTGATGTAAAGGGGTTAGCAAGAGTTTCAGAGAGGATTTGGAATTATTTAAGTAGTCAAGAATTATGGGATTTTGTAATGGTTGCTTCTATAAAAATTACAGCAATCATTATTGTGTCTTACTTAGTTATATTAATTGGAAAAAAACTTATTACACGAATTTTTGGTTTGAGAATGAAGACCCCAATTAACCAGTCAGAAAGACGTTCAAAGACCATTGTTAAGTTATTACATAGTGTTTTATCCTATGTTGTATATTTCTCAGCCATTATAGCAATCTTATCAGCTTTGAAAATTCAAGTAATGGGGTTACTTGCAGGGGCAGGAATTGCAGGGTTAGCCATCGGTTTTGGAGCTCAAAGTTTAGTAAAGGACGTTATTACAGGATTCTTTATTATATTAGAGGATCAATTTGGCGTAGGGGATTATATCCGACTAAATGCAGCTGAAGGGACAGTTGTGGAAATTGGACTACGTACTACAAAAATTATAGGGTCTACTGGTGAACAGTATATTATTCCGAATGGATTAATAACTGATGTTATTAACTACTCCGTAAATAATTCAAAAGCGATTATCGATATGCAAGTAGGAATTGATGCAGATATAGAAAAAGTTGAAAATTTAGTTACTGATTATTTAAACACATTACCTGAACAGTTTGAGGAGCTAATTACTGTTCCTTCATTTTTAGGTGTTCAAAATGTTGTAGGAACAGAAGTAACAATTCGCATCATCGCTGAAACGAAGCCTCTTCAACATTACGGTATTGCGCGTGTGATCAGACGTGATGTAAAAGATTTATTAGATAAAAATGGAATTCCAATGGCATATCCAAAAATGATGTTATATGATCGAGGTAGTACAGAATCGGGAGGAAATGAAGCGTAATGGAAACAAAATCATATGAATTGAATGATGTTGTGGAAATGAAAAAGCAACACCCTTGTGGCACAAATGCATGGAAGATCATCCGATTGGGTGCAGATATCCGCATTAAATGTGAAGGATGCGGGCATAGTGTACTAATCCCCCGTCGTGAATTTGAAAAGAAAATGAAGAAGATTTTAACAAAAGCCAATCCGGAATCTTAAAACAATTAGAACATGCTAAAAGGGGATTAGACTTTTTAGTAGCGAATCCATATAATTAACATGGTTCTAAAACAAATTAAAATAAAGACTAGTAAATCGAATTAGAGAGAAAGGTTGTGTCATAATTGGCATTAACAGCAGGCATAGTAGGTCTACCAAACGTAGGGAAATCTACATTATTTAACGCTATTACAAAAGCGGGGGCATTAGCCGCAAACTACCCATTTGCAACGATTGATCCGAACGTTGGTGTAGTAGAAGTTCCAGATGCACGTTTAGATAAATTAACAGAGCTAGTAGAGCCAAAGAAAACAGTTCCAACAGCTTTTGAATTTACAGATATTGCAGGGATTGTAAAAGGAGCTTCAAAAGGAGAAGGGTTAGGAAACAAGTTCTTATCTCATATTCGTGAAGTTGATGCAATTTGCCAAGTTGTACGTTGCTTTGAAGACGGCAATATTACGCACGTATCAGGGAAAGTTAATCCAATTGATGATATTGAAGTAATCAACTTAGAACTTATATTGGCCGATTTAGAATCTGTTGAAAAACGAGTTCAGCGTGTAAGTAAAATGGCAAAGCAAAAAGATAAAGAAGCACTTGTAGAAGAGCCAATTTTATTAAAACTAAAAGAAGCGCTAGAAGCTGAGAAGCCAGCTCGCTCTGTAGAGTTGTCAGATGATGAATTGAAAGTAATTAAAGGCCTTCATCTTCTAACAATTAAACCGATGCTTTATGTAGCAAATGTTTCAGAAGATGAAGTGGCGGAAGCAGACGATAATGAATATGTGAAACAAGTTCGTGAATATGCTGCTGCTGAAGGAGCACAAGTAATTACAATCTGTGCGAAAATCGAGGAAGAAATTTCAGAATTAAATGATGAAGAAAAAGCGATGTTTTTAGAAGAGTTAGGAATTAAAGAATCCGGATTAGATCAATTAATCCGTGCTTCATATGATTTATTAGGCTTGGCAACATACTTTACCGCTGGTGTTCAAGAAGTACGTGCTTGGACGTTCCGTAAAGGAATGAAAGCTCCTCAATGTGCGGGAGTGATCCATTCAGATTTTGAACGCGGATTTATTCGCGCGGAAACTGTTTCCTATGATGATCTTGTTGAAGCAGGTTCAATGAGTGCTGCAAAAGAAGCAGGTAAAGTTCGTTTAGAAGGTAAAGAATATATAGTACAAGATGGGGACGTTATGTTGTTCCGTTTTAATGTATAAATAATTTAAAAGCAGGTTTGAGCGTAATTTTACGTTTCAACCTGCTTTTTTGTGTACACATATAGCTTTGGCAATTCGGGATCATCCTTAACATATGCATCATTTGGGAACTTCTTCAGCTCTTTGTACATATAAAAGTCACCAATTGCCCCGGCAATTAGTAATGAACCTAAAGAGACAAGTATGAAATTATCCAAAGTGAAGCCTAATATAGAAGGAACTACACCGGTTGTCCAAAATGGAAGCATTAATGCTTTTTTCATTGCGCGGTTTTCTAAAGGCTTCAGCGTTGTTGCATAAGCAACACCAAGCTTTAAATTTAATCCATAGTCCAGTTGCTGAAATTTCACTTTACCAAAGAGCATAAAGCCTATTAAATGAAACACCTCGTGAATGACGATTAAAACAACATAGCCAACAATGAAAATAAATATATCCCAAATAGAAAAAGATAGAGAAAATCGTTGATGAATAAATCCATTTAAAACTACAAAAACAACTAACAAAACAATAGTTAACCAAAGATTAGCAAATGCAATTTTCTTCATATTGAGCTCTATTACGATTGGTTGATTATTATTTGACATTATTACCCACGTCCTTTTATTTTAGTAGACGCTGACATTGTTAGGTTAAGCACTGTCATTCATATTCATTTGACGTCTCTAAATCGTTACGCTATCAGTCAAAGGTGTAAGGACTTAATTATAACCTAGCAAATAAAGAAAAGGGTGGAAGTGAATGAGGTTGCAAATAAATAAAGGGTATGATACAATTCTTTGATGTGAGTAATAAATAATTATTTACTCCTTGCTCCTGATACATTCAGAGAGCCAAAGTCCATAAGGAGGTGCAAACAAGATGAAAAAGTATGAGTTAATGTACATTGTACGCCCAAACATTGAAGAAGATGCGAAAAAAGCTTTAGTTGAACGCTTTAACGAAATCTTAACTTCAAATGGTGCAGAAATCATCGAAGCAAAAGAGTGGGGCAAACGCCGCTTAGCTTACGAAATCAACGACTTCCGCGAAGGTTTCTACCAAATCGTGAAAGTAAACGCTGATACAAATGCAATCGATGAGTACACTCGTTTAGCAAACATCAGCGAAGATATTATTCGTCACATTGCTATTCGTGAAGAAGAAAAATAATAACTAATTTTTGAACTAAATGCTGTAGAAGGAGGTTGCATTTGATGATAAACCGTGTCGTACTAGTTGGAAGACTTACGAAAGACCCAGAGCTTCGTTATACACCAAGTGGAGTTCCAATGACTCGTTTTACAGTCGCTGTAAATAGAACATTTTCGAACCAACAAGGTGAACGTGAAGCAGACTTCATTAGCTGTATTGCTTGGAGAAAACAGGCCGAAAACTTAGCAAACTTCATGAAAAAAGGAAGCTTGATTGGACTTGAAGGCAGAATTCAAACAGGCAGCTTTGAGGGTCAGGATGGAAAACGCGTTTATACAACTGATATTGTAGCAGATTCTGTCCAATTCTTAGAACCCCGCAACTCGAGTGGTGGCGGATCTTATACGTCGAATCAACAATATGGAGGCCAGCCTTCCTATGCTGGAAATCAACCTGCTTATAGTACAAGTCAACCAAATCAACAATTTGGTGGCGGTATGAATCAGGATCCATTTGGTGGTTCTTATCAACAAAGTCAACCTTCTCAAAATCAGCAAAATTATACACGTGTAGATGAGGATCCATTTGCTAGTAGCAAAGGTCCAATCGAAGTTTCTGAAGACGACCTTCCATTCTAATATAGAGTAAAGGTGGAATTGAAACTAAAAAATAAAAAAGGAGGAAAACGAAAATGGCACAACGTCGCGGAGGCCGCAAACGCCGTAAAGTTTGCTACTTCACTTCTAACAACATTACGCACATCGACTATAAAGATGTAGATTTACTTAAAAAGTTCATTTCTGAACGTGGGAAAATCCTTCCACGTCGCGTAACTGGTACAAGTGCAAAATACCAACGTAAATTAACGTCAGCTATTAAACGTGCTCGTATTATGGCACTTCTTCCATTCGTAGCTGAAGATAAATAAGAACAAGTAATTTCTAGTAAATAGAAAATACATTTTAAAAGTCGACAAAGTCTATTTAGATTTTGCCGACTTTTTATTTTATGTAACTTATACAATAAATTTCTTTATATAGGGTAGCCATCTTTATATTAGGGGATTAATGAATAAAATAGACTTGATTCCTTTAGTCCATCCTATCAATTTCTTATACATACTAGGTTTTTGTTAGACAGTAAAAAAAGTGATACAATAAACGAATGAGAAAGATTTCTTGATATAAAAAAAGGAAGGTAAAAAATGCCGAGTAATCAAACCAAAAGGCTTGCTCAAGGTGCTATGATGATTGCGCTATTTGCAGTATTAATTGCAATAGCCTATTATGTACCAATCATAAGCCTATTCGCGACGTTTTTAGCACCTTTACCGTTAGCATGGTATAGTGCTTCATACGATCGAAAGTCTTCCATATTTGTAGCTATTATTGGTTGTATAATCACGCTCTTTTTTGGAGGTTTATTAATAGTACCATTTGCCTTAATTTTTGCATCCATTGGTGTTGTTATGGGGGATGCACTACGATTAAAACGAAGTAAAATTTATTTATTTATGTCATCAAGCTTAGCAGTGTTAATTGCATTTGCTTTGCAATATCTCGTATCACTAAAATTATTTGAAGTAGACTTTATTAGAGATTCATTCAAGATGTTGCGTGAAAGCTATGACAGATCCATTGAACTTTCAATTAGTATGACAGGTAAATCACCAATTTCAGATGAGATGCTAAATAATATATTTACAACAATGGAATTATCGATACCAGCCTGTATTACAATTGCGACGTTCTTCTACGCCTATATTATAATTTCAATTAATTTACCAGTTTTAAAAAGACTAGGGATAGAAGTACCAAAGTTCAGTGCTTTTAAAAATTTAAGAATGCCAAGAGCAATTTTATGGTATTACTTAATTGTAATATCAATTAATTTATTTGTTCGCCCTGAAATGGGTACAGCACTACATGTAGTTTGCCTGAATTTATCACTTATTTTATGGTTGCTATTAACAATACAAGGTATTTCTTTCATACATTATGTTATTGATGCATTAGGGATGCCAAAGATTGTGAAGATCCTTGCGACTGTGATGGCGATTCCACTCTATTCCTTCTTTGTACTATTGGGAATATTGGATTTAGGATTTAAAATACGTTCACTCGTTAAAGGAAAGATTCAGAAGTAGGGAGCTGATAAAATGGATACTTACAGGAAACGATCAATTCGATATCCCCTTTTGTATCTATCAATCGTTGGGCTAATAGCTGCCGTTCTAATATTTATATGGAATATATGGTTTGGAATAGCATATACTTTGGTCTTTATGATCGTACTACTATATGCATGGAAAGTAGAAAATATCGCCTATTTAGAGGTTGAAAAATATATTGAGTCACTCTCCTTCCGGATGAAAAAAGTAGGAGAAGAGGCACTTCTTGAAATGCCAATTGGGATTGTCCTTGTAAATGATAAATTTCTAATTGAATGGGCAAACCCATATATGTCTCAACTATTGGATGTAGAAACACTAATCGGTGAAGAACTCTTTATTTTATCAGACGATTTACATGGGCTTACAAAGTCAGAAGAAAAAAAAGAAATCATTGTACCAATTCGTGAACACAAATATCGAGTAGTCTATAAGCAAGAAGAAAAGTTGCTTTATTTCTTTGATGTAACAGAACGCTTAAAAATTGAGTCAAAGTATTATGCAGATCGTTCTGTAATTGCCATTTTGTTTATTGATAACTACGATGAAATAACACAAGGGATGGACGATCAATCAAGGAGTTTAACCAATACTACTGTTACATCCATTATTAATGATTGGGCTTTTGAACATGGTATTTATGCTAAACGTATTAACTCAGATCGATTTTTGGCTATTTTAAACGAAGCCATTTTACATGATTTAGAGAAGAAAAAGTTTTCTATATTAGATGATATTCGTGAAAAAACTGCACAGAAAAACCTCTCTTTAACATTAAGTATTGGAGTCGGGATTGGTTCCTCTTCTCTTATTAAGCTGGGTGAATTAGCACAATCAAGTTTAGATTTAGTGTTAGGCCGTGGTGGAGACCAAGTAGCAATCAAACAGGCTGATGGTAAAATAAAATTCTACGGTGGAAAAACAAATCCTGTAGAAAAACGGACTCGGGTACGTGCAAGAGTAATTTCACATGCATTACAAGATTTGATGCAAGATAGTGACCAGGTATTTATAATGGGACATAAAAATCCTGATATGGACTCAATTGGTTCTGGGATTGGTGTTCGCAAAATGGCCGCTATGAATGATGTGAAAAGCTATGTAGTCATTAATTTCGATGAACTAAATGGTAGTGTAAGCAGACTGATGGACGAGATTGAAAATCACTCAGACTTTTATGAGAATTTCTTATCTCCAGACGAAGCACTATCTGAAATGACCGATAAATCATTATTAGTTATCGTAGATACACATAAGCCAAGTCTCGTTGTTGACGAAAGACTACTAAAACGCTTTGAGAAAGTAGTTGTCATCGATCACCATCGACGAGGGGAGGACTTCATTCCAAATACAACTCTTGTCTATATGGAACCTTATGCATCCTCTACTGCCGAGTTAGTAACGGAGCTATTAGAATATCAACAAGAGGCTGACAGCATTACAAAACTTGAAGCAACTGCCTTATTATCTGGTATTATCGTAGATACAAAAAGCTTTACTCTTCGAACAGGTTCAAGGACGTTTGAAGCAGCTTCTTACTTAAGGAAGCATGGTGCCGATACAATTTTAGTTCAACGATTATTAAAAGAAGATATTAGCACGTATATTGAACGATCGAAAATTATCCAAACAGTAGAGTTTATTTACCCAGGTATTGCCGTTGCAAATGGAAAAGAAAATCAAAGTTATGATTCTGTTCTCATTGCTCAAACAGCTGATACATTATTAACAATGAAAGATGTCACTGCTTCATTTGTTATTGCACACCGACCAGATGGATTAGTAGGAATTAGCGCTAGATCATTAGGCGAAATTAATGTTCAATTAGTAATGGAAAACCTAGGAGGCGGTGGACATTTAACAAATGCTGCATGCCAAATAGAAGCAGAATCTATCGAAGAAACAAAGAGATTATTACAAAATGCAATTTTTGAAACACTAGAGGGGAGAAATGAAGAATGAAAGTAGTATTTCTAAAGGACGTAAAAGGAAAAGGTAAAAAAGGTGAAATTAAAAATGTTGCAGATGGGTATGCACAAAATTTCTTAATTAAAAATGGTTATGCTGTTGAGGCTACAAAACAAGCACTAAGTCAATTAGATGGACAAAAGAAATTAGAAGAAAAAAATGCAGCTGCTGAATTACAACAAGCAAAAGATTTAAAAGAGCAACTTGAACAATTAACAGTAGAAATTAAAGCGAAATCTGGTGAAGGTGGCCGCTTATTCGGTTCAATTTCAACAAAGCAAATTGTTGAGGCGTTACAAAAAGCACATGGTATTAAAATTGATAAGCGAAAAATGGAAAGTGAAGGAATTCGCTCTCTAGGATATTCGAACGTACCAGTAAAATTACATCATGAAGTAAAAGCAACACTAAAAGTACATGTAGTTGAAGAAAACTAAGGAGAGAATTCTATGAACGAACCCATAATTGACCGTGTTCCACCGCATAACCATGAAGCCGAACAGTCGGTTATCGGTGCCATATTCTTAGAACCACAAGCGTTAATTACGGCATCTGAAATTTTAATTCCTGAAGATTTCTATCGAATTGCACATCAGAAAATTTTTGAAACAATGTTATCCTTGAGTGATCAAGGTCAGCCTATTGATGTTGTAACAGTCACAGAGGAACTTTCAGCGAAAAAGGAACTTGAAGATGTTGGTGGGCTTTCGTATTTAACTGAACTTGCAAATGCAGTACCAACAGCTGCTAACATTGCTCACTACGCAAAAATTGTAGAGGAAAAGGCTTTACTTCGCCGTCTTATTCGTGTTGCAACAAAAATTGCTGAAGATGGCTATACACGTGAAGATGAAGTTGAAACTCTGTTAGCAGAAGCAGAGAAGAAAGTCATGGAAGTAGCAAACCGTAAAAATGCGGGTGACTTCAAGCACGTAAAAGATGTACTTGTTCAGACGTATGATAATATTGAACAATTACAATCAAGGCAAGGAGACGTTACAGGGATTCCAACTGGGTTCCGTGACTTAGACAGTATGACTGCTGGATTCCAACGAAACGACTTAATTATCGTTGCTGCACGTCCATCTGTTGGGAAAACCGCCTTTGCATTAAATATTGCACAAAACGTAGCAATTAAAGCGCGTGAAAATGTAGCAATCTTTTCTCTCGAAATGGGTGCTGAACAGCTGGTCATGCGTTTACTTTGTGCGGAAGGTAATATTGACGCTCAAGCATTACGTACAGGTGCTCTAACCACAGAGGATTGGAGTAAATTAACGATGGCTATGGGAAGCTTATCAAATTCAGGAATTTATATTGATGATACACCAGGTGTACGTGTTAATGAGATTCGTGCAAAGTGTCGCCGTTTAGCCCAAGAAAATGGTCTAGGAATGATTTTAATCGACTACTTACAGTTAATTCAGGGTAGTGGAAAAAGCGGTGAGAACCGTCAGCAAGAAGTATCTGAGATCTCACGTTCACTAAAAGCACTTGCCCGTGAATTAAAAGTTCCGGTTATTGCATTATCTCAGTTATCCCGTGGTGTTGAGCAACGTCAAGATAAACGTCCAATGATGAGTGATATTCGTGAATCTGGAAGTATTGAGCAAGATGCCGACATTGTTGCCTTCTTATATCGTGATGATTATTACGATAAAGAATCAGAAAACAAAAATATGATTGAAATTATTATCGCTAAGCAGCGTAATGGTCCAACTGGAACGGTTACTTTAGCATTTAAAAAAGAGTTTAATAAATTTATTAGCATAGATTGGTCGCAACATCAGCAACCAGTAAATGCGTAAGAGCCTTCTCCAAGTTGATGGATGAAGGAAAATATATAATTCTATAAAACTAATTTTAGAACACGAACGTTAGTTGAAATCTTTCAATTATATGTTCGTGTTTTTTGCTTTTCTTAATTGACTTATACCACTGTTCATTGATACAATAGTGCTGTTTGATAAAGGACGTTCTCGCGTCTAGCGGAGGTGCTGATATGACATCAGTTGTTGTTGTAGGAACTCAATGGGGAGACGAAGGTAAAGGTAAAATTACGGACTTCCTTTCTAAAAAAGCAGATATAATCGCTCGTTTCTCGGGCGGAGATAATGCAGGTCATACAATCAAAATTGGCGAAGAAACATACAAATTGCATTTAATTCCATCAGGTATTTTTTATAAAGAAAAAACATCAGTTATGGGGAACGGGATGGTAATCAACCCAAAATCCTTGGTAACTGAATTGAAAGGGCTACAAGAACGCGGAATTGATACGTCAAATTTACGTATCTCAAACCGTGCACAAGTGATTTTACCGTATCATATCTATCAAGATAAAGTAGACGAAGCTTCTCGAGGCGATAAAAAAATCGGTACAACATGTAAAGGGATTGGCCCATGTTACCAAGATAAAATCGCTCGTATGGGTATTCGTATTGCAGATCTACTTGATCGTGAAGTGTTTGAACAAAAGCTACGTGAAAATCTTGAAAAGAAAAACCGTTTGTTTGAAAAATTCTACGAAGTAGAAGGACTAAAATTCGAGGATATGTTTGAAGAATTTTATGGTTATGGTCAGGAACTTGCCGGCTACGTTACGGATACTTCTAAAGTTTTAAATGATGTACTAGATGAAGGCGGACGTGTTTTATTTGAGGGTGCACAAGGTGTTATGTTAGACGTTGACCATGGTACTTATCCATTTGTTACGTCATCAAACCCTGTAGCTGGTGGTGTAACGACTGGTACAGGTATTGGACCTTCTCAAGTGTCTCGTGTTGTTGGGGTATGTAAAGCTTATACATCACGCGTAGGAGATGGCCCATTCCCTACTGAATTATTTGATGAAATCGGTCATCAAATTCGTGAAGTAGGCCGTGAATACGGTACAACTACTGGTCGCCCACGTCGAGTTGGTTGGTTTGATTCAGTAGTAGTCCGTCACTCTCGCCGTGTAAGTGGTATTACGGATTTAGCATTAAACTCAATTGACGTTTTATCAGGTCTTGAAACTGTTAAAATCTGTACTGCTTATGAATACAATGGTGAAATCATTACAGAATATCCAGCAAGTCTTCATGTCCTTGAAGGGTGTAAACCAGTTTACGAAGAGCTTCCAGGTTGGTCAGAAGATATCACAGGCGTTCGTACATTAGAAGAACTTCCAGAAAATGCTCGTAAGTACGTAGAACGTGTTGTAGAGCTAACAGGCATCAACCTTATGACTTTCTCAGTAGGGCCTGCTCGTGAGCAAACAAACATTGTTAATCCAGTTTGGGATTAACAATGTTTGTTCTGCGACGAAAGCCTGCGACAGTCGCAAGCAATTAATCCAGTTTGGGATTAACAATGTTTGTTCTGCGACGAAAGCCTGCGACAGTCGCAAGCAGTTAATCCTGTTTGGGATTAACAATGTTTGTACTGCACCGAAAGCTCAAGCGACAGGTGCAAACCCTTATATATAGGGGGACAAGTTAAAGATGTGCCTATTTAATAAAAAAACGGTAAATGAAATTTGGGAGTAATCCAATATTAGCTACTAGTGGTTTATACCATTAGTAGTTTTTATTTTATGGATGTTTGTGGTTTGATCTGCACCGAAAGCTCAAGCGACAGGTGCAAACCCTTAAACTTCAAAGGGGACTTAGCAAAAGGTGTGCCTATAATAAAAATAATTAATAAACTTTGGAATAACTGATATTAAAACTCCTGGGGATTTAATCTTTAGGAGTTTTTTATTTCTCCAATTTATGCAGATATCATGAAGGTGGAAATTAGCTATACAGAAGTATGTGAGGACTCATAAATAAGTGGTAAGTTCAAATTGGTAACCAATAACTTCACAAATATACTGATAAAACGGAGAAAGTTGCATCTTACTTTTAATGAATATCTTTTTTCTTAAAACGGCCGCCCCGTACTTCACTAATGTTTCCGAGAGCAAGGAAAGCATTTTCATCAATGCTGCGGACGATACTTTTTAATTTGGATTCCTCTAGACGCGTAATAACACAGAAAATGACCTTTTTATCATTTCCGGTATACGCTCCCTCACCGTGTAAATATGTAACACCTCGTCCTAAGCGATCCATAATGGCTTGCCCTATTTCATTGATTTCATCGCTAATAATGTAAGCAGATTTGGATTCCTCCATACCGAGCACAACCGTATCAATCATTTTAGATGCAATATAGTAGGCAACAATTGAGTACATCGCTTCTTCCCATGTAAATACAAAGCCTGCAACTGTAAAAATTAGTAGGTTAATAAATAGGATAATCTCTCCGACTGAGAAAGGAAGCTTCTTGTTAAAGAGTATTGCTAATACTTCAGTGCCATCAAGACACCCTCCAAAGCGAATAACAGTACCAACTCCAATCCCTAGTAATATTCCACCAAAGATTGTCGCTAATAATAAATCACTTGTGAATGGTTTAATGTGATGTAACAAGACAGTAGTAAGTGAAAGTACAGTAATTCCAAGAGCTGTGGTTAGAGCGAATGTTTTTCCTATTTGTTTATAACCAAGGAAGATAAAAGGGAGGTTTAATAGAAAGATGAAAAGCCCAAGAGGTTGCTCAATTAAGTGAGATAAGATAATAGAAACTCCGACAATACCACCGTCCATCACATTATTTGGTACTAAAAAGAGTTCAAGTGCAACTGCCATAATATCGGCGCCCACAATAGTCATCACAACCCGACTAACTATTTGGCTAACTTTTGTTTTCTTTAAGGCAGACGGGTGTGTATGAACGGTATTACTACTCATAAGATTTCCCCATTCTATTTTGGATTGTCTAAAATTAGTTATAAGAAGTAATAGAACTTAATAGAAAGAATAATTAACTTTATTAGTTAATTATATAAGTCTATCAAAGAAAATATTACTAGGTTTGGTCTATTAATTTTCGACAAATTATCAATAAATAATCAAAATCTAGTAACTTTTTAAATATAACCATAAACGAACTTCCCTTCCATTAACAATTAAATATATAAAGTCCATTTAAGATAATAGATTGTTAATAGAACAATTCTACTAATATTACAATTTTTAAAAAAGTAGTTCTATTTTCGTGAAATATGACAAGAAAGGAGCAAATAATACATTTTCATTACAAAAGACTCAAGCTGTCCTTTTGAAATAGATATTATGGTACATTAAAGTGGTGTAAAATTGTCAGTGGAAACTATTCCTAGCAAGGAGAGACTTTGGAAGGGGCTTTATTATGAGTTCGAAACGGAACATCAAGAAAGACTTTACAAAGCAACACAATACTTTGAGTCTTACTAAGAATAAAAATAACCTTATAAAAAAAATAGCAGCTACAGCTTTATTTTCTACGCTAACATTGACTTTAGGATTTTCACATGAAAGTAACGCTGAAGAATCAATTCAAAAAATCTATCATATTTATGTTGGAGATTCATATATTGGCGCTGTATCTGATACAGATGGTGTTCAAAAGATTGTAGAGGAAAAAGAATCAGAAGCTAGTAAGAAGTACAAAGAATATTCGATCGATGCAAAGTCTGATCTTTCAATTATTCCCGAACAAGCATTTAATCCCGTAACAAATGATTCAAAAACATTAGATCAACTAAATAAAGAACTTACGGTTCAAGTAGATGCCTTTGCCTTACAAGTAGATGGTAAGCCAGTTGCTTATCTAAAAGACTTGAGTGAATATGATGAAGCAATCCGTCTATTAAAATTAGAGTATGTATCAGAAAAGCAATTAAAAGAATTAGAAGCAAACCAACTTGTGCAAGGTGAATTACCTAAATTAAAAAATGACGAAACTAGAGTACTAGAACTTGAACTAATTGAAAAAGTATCTGGTGTTTCTACAAAAATTAATCCGGCAAAAATTCTAACACCTAAAGAAGCTGTAAAGGTATTAAAAACTGGCTCTTTAGAAAAAGAAACATATAAGGTGAAATCCGGTGATGTGTTAGGAAGTATTGCACGAGACCATAGCTTAACTACAAAAGAGCTCCTTAAGTTAAATCCTAATTTAACTGCAGACTCCCTGTTACAGATTGGTCAAGGTATTAATGTAACAGTCGAAAAACCATTAGTAAATGTTGAAGTATTTTATGAAAAATCAAAGGTCCAAAATATAAGTTTTGAAAAAGTCGTTAAAGAAGACCCCGAGATGTTTAAAGGCGAAAAGGTCGTTATACAAGAAGGGGCATACGGTAAGAAAGAAGTCTCTTATGTAATAAAAGAAGTGAATGGAAACCGGACTCAAAAGAATGTAACAGATGAAACAATTCTTTCGGAGCCTAAAGATTCTATTACAGTTGTAGGTTCAAAAGTTATTTCATCGCGAGGACTAGGGAGCTTTACTTGGCCTACTGCTGGAGGCTACATCTCTAGTGGAATGGGTGAACGATGGGGCGCATTCCATCAAGGAATTGATATTGCCCGTCCATCTAACTATAATATTAAGGCGGCAGATAATGGCGTCGTAACATTTACAGGTTGGGATGGTTCATACGGTAATAAAATCGTAATAAATCATAATAATGGTTACGAAACAGTATATGCTCATTTATCGCAAATAGACGTATCTGTTGGACAAGTTGTACCCCAAGGATCTGTCATTGGTATTATGGGTACAACAGGTAATTCTACAGGAATTCACTTACACTTTGAAGTTCATAAAAATGGATCATATGTGAATCCTCTATCATTATTAAATTAACAAATATCCAAGACAGTCCGAACTTTTTTAGGGCTGTCTTTTTACTTTTAATGCAGCGTAAGTGGCGAATTCTGTCGAAGATAATTTCCCAGAAAATAATCAGATATACTATATCTGAATCATGCATTGATTCATAAAGCGTGATAGAGTTAGTAGTAGCAAAAATATAAATTACGCTTGATAAATAGATCATTCCAAAAGCTAAAGGAGAGTTAATTTTATGAATAAAACAATATTAGTAGTTGATGATGAGAAACCGATTGCAGACATTTTGCAATTTAATCTAGTAAAAGAAGGATACCAAGTCATTTGTGCGTATGACGGTGATGAAGCATTAGAGAAAATAGAAGAACAGCAACCAGATCTAATGTTACTTGATATCATGCTACCAAAAAGAGATGGTATGGAAGTTTGTCGTGAAGTTAGAAAAAAATATGATTTTCCAATTATTATGCTAACAGCTAAAGGGTCTGAAATTGATAAGGTCCTTGGATTAGAAATGGGCGCGGACGACTATGTAACAAAACCATTTAGTACACGTGAGTTAATTGCACGAGTTAAAGCTAATATGCGACGATTACAAGTTTCCAACCAAGCCGAAGAGGTAAAAGAAGAATCAAATGATATTGTTGTCGGGTCACTAACTATTCAACCGGACGCTTACTTAGTGTTAAAACGTGGTGAAACAATTGAGTTAACACATCGAGAGTTTGAATTGCTTCACTACTTAGCTAAGCATATTGGACAAGTCATGACTAGAGAACACCTATTACAAACAGTGTGGGGCTACGATTATTTTGGAGATGTTCGTACAGTTGATGTAACAATTAGACGTCTCCGTGAAAAAATAGAAGATAATCCAAGTCATCCAAATTGGATTGTAACTCGCCGGGGAGTAGGCTATTATTTACGAAATCCTGAACAGGAGTAAATTGAATGCGTAAAGTAAGTTTTTTTAAATCCATTCATGTAAAACTTGTTTTAATATATGTACTTTTAATTATTATTGCTTTACAAATTATTGGGCTCTATTTTTCAAATCAATTAGAAGACAATTTAAAGGAAAACTTCCAACAATCCATTTTTGAACGAATCGATTTAGTTCAATATAGTATTCGGGAAGAGATGTTAAAGGACCACGATGATGCCCCTCTTTCATTAGAGCAAAGCTTGACGATGATTTTACGTGAATTCTCTACAGGAGATGTAAATGAAATCCGTGTAGTTGATAATCGTAATAAAGTGTTAGCAACATCTGAGATTGAAAGTAAGTCCATTGTTGGCCAACGTTCAAATGATGATGTCGCACCGAAATCCATATCAACGGAAACATATTCAGATAAAATTGCACTTGATACAGAGACTCGAAAACGCGTTTGGATTTTGGCCACTCCAATTTTTAACACAGTTGGACCGAATGGTGATGTAATTGGTGCTATTTATATTGAGTCGAACATCGAAAAAGTATTTGAACAAATGAGTGAGATTAACCGGATATTTGCTGGTGGAACAGCTATTTCCCTTGCTATTACTATTATTTTGGGTATCTTGATTGCAAGAACAATAACAAGACCTATTTTAGATATGCGTAGACAGGCACAAGCAATGGCGAGGGGGAACTTTTCACGTAAGGTTCGGGTGTACGGTAATGATGAAATCGGTCAGCTAGCGATTTCCTTTAATCATTTAACCAACCGATTACAGGAAGCAACTTCTACAACAGAAGCAGAGCGACGTAAGCTTACTTCGGTATTAAGTAATATGACAGATGGGGTTATTGCAACTGATCGGAAAGGTAAAATTATTTTAATTAATGAACCTGCGTTAAGTTTATTGAATGTTTTACGTGAAGAGACGTTAAATCGTCCTATTGCATCTGTTTTAGGTCTTGATAAAGAATATAGTTTTGAAGACCTTATTAATATGAAGGACCCGATTAATCTAGATTTCAGTACACCGGATATAAACTTCATCTTACGTGCAAGTTTTTCAGTGATTCAAAAGGAAACAGGTTTTGTTAATGGGCTAATCACTGTATTACATGATATTACGGAGCAACAAAAGATCGAAATGGAACGCCGTGAGTTCGTAGCCAACGTATCGCATGAATTAAGAACACCTCTTACGACGATGCGAAGTTATTTAGAGGCATTATCAGACGGCGCTTGGAGAGATGAAAATATTGCCCCTTCATTTTTAAATGTGACCCAAACAGAAACAGAACGAATGATTCGTCTTGTTAATGATTTATTAAACTTGTCTAAAATGGATAGTCGAGATTATAAGTTAAATAAGGAACTTGTTGAGTTTAATATGTTCTTCAATCGCATCATTGATCGTTTTGAAATGTCAAAATCCCAAAATGTTCAATTCATTCGTTATATACCAGAAACAACCTATTTTGTTGATATTGATACTGATAAGCTTACACAAGTAATTGATAATATCATTTCAAATGCACTAAAATATTCGCCAGATGGTGGAAATATTCGATTTGGGTTTACCGTACAAGAAAATATGTTAAAAGTGATGGTCTCAGATGATGGAATGGGTATTCCAAAAGAGAATTTAAGTCGTATTTTTGATCGTTTTTATCGAGTAGATCGAGCCCGGTCCCGTGCTATGGGAGGAACTGGTTTAGGCTTAGCTATTGCAAAGGAAATGATTGCAGCACATGGTGGTAAAATATGGGCTGAAAGTGAGTTAGGTGAAGGGACAACCATTTTCTTCACATTACCATTTGAATTGGATGAATTAGATGAGGTGGGTGATTGGGAGTGAAGCATCTTGAACAAATAAAATCTATTGTTCTTTTCCTCCTAGTGGTGCTTAGTCTTATTTTAACGTTCACTATTTGGAGCTACACACCAAACTATCAATATATTGATGAGACACAAGTCGATCGAGTAACGGTAGGTGATCAAAAAAAAATCAATGATATTATCAAACCATATCGAATTGTTCTTAGGGAAGATGGTTTTTGGAGGGGGACAGTATCCACTTCATCAATTAATAAGATGATGACTAGCCTTTCGAGCTGGAATGCATCCAAACTAGAATTTTTACAAAGTAATCTTACTGATGGAAAAATCAATGATATGGTTCGTACAAATAACCGTATGACTCTCTTCTTTTCGGGGGAGGTCCCAATTAAAACTTTTCAGTCAATCTTACATTTTGAACAAGATGATTTACCAAATATGACGTTCGATCATTTAGTCATCGATTGGAGTAAGCTTGATGCACGCAATACATTACAATTGTTTTTCGTTAGTGAAAAAAATCGGACACTTTACAGCACGACAATTACAATAAGCCCTAATTATTTCTACTCAAATATTGCAAGTGCAACTGAAAATAGCGTAGCATACAATGAGATTTTCCGTGAAAATGAATTATCTTTATATGTGTCTGGGATTGATGAAAAATTTACACAGTTTACTTACTATATAGATGATATTTCACCAGAGCTTTTTAAGGAGGCACTTTTTACTGATCCAAGTATTGCAAAGAAAAGTGTTGATAGTTCTGACTCAGAAAAATATACAGACGCCCGGTCAATCATGACTGTCGATAAAAAGAATAAAACCATTCATTATGTATATCCAAAAACAGAAAGCTTCCTTGAAATTCCTAACTCAAACTTGCTTTATGATAGTTTTGATTTTGTGAATGACCACGGAGGGTTCACAGGTGACTACCGCTACAGTTATGTTAATGTAGGACGACATATAACAGAATATCAATTGTTTATGGAAGGTCTACCGGTATTTAGCTCAGTTACTTCTACACGTATTTCAACTACGTGGGGGGAAAATCAAATCTTTAGTTACCGCCGTCCATATTATTTATTAGATATGGATATTTCAGAAAAAAAGAAAGTCCAATTACCATCCGGGCTAGAAATGATTGAGTTAATTAAAGGGTCTGATATAAAGATGTCCTCAATTGATGAGATTTTAGTAGGATATTATTTAGTTAAAAATGAAAATGAACTTCTTCATACGTTAGAACCAAGCTGGTTTATTAATCAAAATGGAAGTTGGACTCGTGTTACGCCGGAGTTACTAGGAGGGGTGGAAGATGGATTGGAGTAGATCGAAATCTATCTTCATCTTCGTGTTTCTCATTTTGGATTTATTTCTATATTCTCTTTACCTAAATCGGCATACTGAAGCGGAGAAGGTAGAAATATTAGGTGAAGAAACAATTGAAGCAAAGTTAAGAAATGATAATATTACTTATGTAGCTTTACCAAATAATATAGACACTGCAGCTTATTTATCTGGAAAAGTTAAAAACTTTGAAGAAGCAAGTCTACCACCAAATCGTAATCAAAAGGTTAAGGTTGAAAATGAAAATAAGCTTGTTGTGACATTGGATAAACCGGTAAAGCTTCGCAATTTAGATGACGAGGCAAGTTATAAAGAGTTTTTACAGTCTAATGTTTCCGAGGGGGCATCCTACGTTTTATGGGAAATTGACCATGAAAAAAGGGTTGCAACATTCTTTCAACGTATAAATGAACGTACAATTTACTACAACATTAACGGCATTGTAACAATTTATTGGAATGAGCAAGGTGAAGTATATCTGTACGAACAAACGATGTTAGAAGGGTTAGAAGAGAATGAGAAAAAAGAAAATCTGTTATCTCCTCTACAAGTAATTCAAACATTATATGCAAAACAATTGTTAAAACCAAACTCACGTATTACTCAAATGAAGTTAGGCTATTCAACACTTGTACAATTAACACAAACCCAAGTATTTGTACCAACATGGGATATACGTGTTGAAACCGAAGATGACAATCAAGAGGAATACTTCGTGGATGCTGTTGAAGGAAAAGTTATTGATGTAAATTTAGATATGGTGAATGTCGAAGAAATTGAAGAAGTAGAAAATAGGGAGTAGTTACTATGCGATTTAGTGTTTTAGCAAGTGGCAGTTCGGGAAATGCCATATATGTAGAAAATGACGAGCATGCCTTTTTAGTCGACGTTGGATTAAGTGGTAAGAAAATGGAGCAACTTTTTGCTAAAATTGATCGCGATATGAAAAAGTTATCTGGAATTTTAGTTACACATGAACATAGTGACCACATAAAAGGACTAGGCGTCGTTGCTCGAAAATACAAAGTACCAATTTATGCAAATGAAAAAACGTGGAAAGCAATGGACGGTCATATAGGAAATATCCCAGAAGACCAACGTTTTTTGTTTAATATGGAAACAGTTCAATCGTTTGGTTCAATAGATATTCAATCTTTTGCTGTTTCTCATGATGCTGCAGACCCAATGTTTTATGCTTTCCATGAAAATAACCGCAAACTTGTATTAATTACTGATACTGGTTATGTAAGTGACCGAATGAAGGGACATATCCGTGGTGCTGATTCTTACGTTTTTGAAAGTAACCATGACATAGGTATGCTCCAAATGGGACGGTACCCATGGTCGATAAAGCGCCGCATTTTAAGTGATGTCGGCCATGTTTCAAATGAGGACGCGGCGGTTGCGATGAGTGAAGTGGTGTTTGAAAAGCCAACTCAAATCTATTTATCGCATTTAAGTAAAGATAATAATATGAAAGATTTAGCTAGAATGACAGTTGAACAAACATTACAATCCTGTGGCATCATTGCTGGTGAATTTGTTCATCTACATGATACGGATGCAGAAGAACCGACGATGCTTGTACCAGTTTAAATAACAAATAAAAATAATAAGACTTTGTGGAAACAAAAAATTCCGCAGGGTCTTTTTTATTTTGGTTTTATTTAATTTTCATGTAATTTTAATGTTTGAATTGTATCATAATGTCAATAAGAGGTAGAAAGGATGGAGAAAGTATAATGAGTTATTATAATGATGATGAACAGAATAAATACAATTCACAATCAGATGATCAAAATAGTCCAATCTCTCCTTTACAAGAAAGGTTAAAGCGAGAAGAAGAAGAAGAAAATAAAAGACGCACTAAAAAATCGAGTGGAGGTAATAAAGCCGGTTATTTTATGAGTGGGGTAGCAGGTGTAATTGTGGGGGCACTTTTAGTATGGTTGTTGCTCCCTTCTATGGTAAACCAGCTTCCAGGTGGAACAAATAATAATGCAAATGAAAATGAACCAGCTACAACAATAGATCAAACTGCTACAGAAGTAACAACTGATATAACAAAAGCTGTAGGCGACGTATCAGATGCAGTAGTTGGTATCACAAACATTCAAGAGGTATCCGATTTTTGGACAAGACAATCTTCAACACAAGAAGCAGGTAGTGGATCAGGTGTTATATATAAAATAGAAGGTGACACGGCATTTGTTGTAACAAACAACCATGTTGTAGAAGGCGCGAAACAACTTGAAGTAACGCTAAACGATGGGACAAAAAAAGAGGCAAAACTGGTAGGTAGTGATATTTGGACAGACTTAGCAGTTGTAGCTATTGATAGTGAAAATATTAAAACTGTAGCGAAGTTTGGGAACTCAGACGTATTAAAACAAGGTGAAACAGTTATTGCTATAGGGAACCCACTTGGACTAGAGTTTTACGGTTCCGTTACGACAGGTGTTATTTCCGGTAAAGATCGTTCCGTACCAGTTGATTTAAATTCTGATGGTACAGAAGATTGGCAAACAGAAGTATTACAAACAGATGCTGCAATAAACCCAGGGAATAGTGGGGGTGCTTTAATTAATATTGCAGGGGAATTAGTTGGTATTAACTCAATGAAGATTGCGGAATCATCTGTTGAGGGATTAGGTTTCTCTATTCCAATTAATTCAGTTATTCCAATAATTGAAGAGATTGAAGCAAATGGTGAAGTAATAAGACCACAAATGGGGATTTCACTATTAGATTTAACAGATGTGCCTGCATTCTATCAACAACAAACATTAAAACTTCCTAAAGAAGTAACTACAGGTGTTGTGGTTAATGAAGTGGTAAACGGATCAGCTGCTGACAGTGCAGGTGTTGAACAATATGATGTTATTGTAGAAATGGATGGCAAAAAAATTGAAAACTCAATTGACTTGCGTAAACATTTGTATAATGAAAAAGAGATTGGCGACAAAATGAACATTAAAGTTTATCGCCAAGGTAAAATTGTAGAAATAGAGCTAACATTAACTGATCATACAACATTATAAAATCGGTTATATATTGAGGAGTATTGAACAAATTGTGGATAACTTATAAAAAAGTTATTCAGACGAGTGGTGGAAGAAAAGTCCTTTCTTTCCTACTCGTTTTTTGTTTGTTACAATGGGTTGTGGATAACATAGAGTAAATTGTGAATAAGTTTGTGGAAATTTCAGAAAGTAAGGAGCATATAAAAAATGGAAAAGTATAGCTGCGAAACTCATATAAATCACGCATTAGACATGTTTGTTGTAGAGACAAAGGAGTTTCCAATAATGGATAAACTGAAAGAGGAAGAAAAGTTATCCACAAAGTGTTCTTATTGTGAAGAGCCTGCCGAATATATTGTATCGACAAAATAAATTTACACAATATATAGAATGGGATTGTGGATATGTGTATAACTTTTGTGGATAAGTTGTTTGTAAATGAAATGTAAACGTGGATAAAATGTTAATAGCCTAATTTTCTGAATCCAGAAGTTATCATGGTACTTTCATTATAGAGGATTTTTTACGGAGTAGAAAGAGAAGGAAATTATGATGTAGCCTACGATGATTTACTGATAAGTATAATAAATCTATTTAACCGGTTAACATCGTTCAAACTAATATTAATTATTTCTACGTACTATATACCACAGCTTTTATACAATTAAACATAACTAATAAATGAAACTAATAAAGGTGGATATTATTGAATATAACGATCATTTCAGTAGGAAAGTTAAAGGAAAAATATTTAAAAATGGGGATTGATGAGTATGTTAAGCGGCTCGGAAGTTATGCAAAAGTAGACCTCGTCGAAGTTGCAGATGAAAAGGCACCAGAGCAATTGAGTGAAGCGGAGATGGACATAGTTAAGCGTAAAGAGGGTGAACGTATATTAGCTAAAATTAATGATGGAATGTATGTAATTGCTCTTGCAATTGATGGGAAAATGAAAGCATCAGAGGAGCTGGCAGCAAGCATTGAATCACTAATGACATATGGTACAAGTAAAATTGCCTTTGTTATTGGTGGATCTCTAGGTCTTCATGAAGATGTCCTTAAACGCGCGGAAGAAAAACTAAGCTTCGGAAAGATGACATTACCCCACCAATTAATGAAGCTTGTTCTAGTTGAACAAATCTATCGGAGTTTTAGAATTATTAAAGGAGAACCGTATCATAAGTAAATGAGGTTTTTGAGGGAATATAAGAATCTAAACATTGAAAAACATTTAATCTATTTAATCCAGTTTTTAAATTTACTAGCACTGTGAAAGGATGTTGACAGGCTAATAAAGCAAAAAGGCTGACTAAAAAACAGAAATTTCTTTTAGCCAACCTTTTGGATTATGCAGTTTTAGAAATGATTTAATTATTTTCTAATAAGGCCCTTGATTCATCATTAACGCGCTGGTAACCTTTTCAATTAGTTCTTTTATTTATAATTTATTACAAATAAAAGAAAACACAGTCCCCGTTACAGTTGAACCAATCCATAGCATAAATGATCCAAATACTTAGTTCAGCTTTAAAAACCGCCTATGTTAATGTAAAAAATCCAGTAAATAAAAATGAAAAAATTGGGGCCGTAAGTGAGCCAGATAAATATAGAAAACCTCATTTAGATTACGAAGAACCATATCATAAGTAAAAGAAAGTTTCTTTGTGTAATTAAAGCCGGCTGCGATTAGCGGTCGGCTTTATATTTATATCCAATTGCAATTATCGAATCACCGATTTATCGGGAAACCTCATTGTTTTTTATACTCTCTGCAAACAGGTTCTTAAACAAACCCTTCTAGTCCAATTTTACCAATCGTCCTATTGCTCTCCAAAAATTTGTGGGCTTGACGGAGATTTTCTGCTGAGATCGGTCCAAGGACTTCGGCCAGTGTTGTCTTTAATTTTTGATGGTCCACAGCATTAGCAATACGATTAAGCAATAGATGCTGCTCAATCATATCATCTGTTTCGTAAACAGAGCGAGTAAACATAAACTCCCACACGAAGGTGACGCTTTTTTGCTTAAGCAATTTGAGGTCCAGCGGAGAGGTTGGATCGTCAATTGCGCACACAACTCCTTGTGGGGAAATAGCTTCGCTAATACCGGCCCAGTGTTTTTCCAAAGCATTCAGGCAAAAAATGTACGGAACGTTTGTAAATCCAATTGCTTGAAGTTGTGGAAGGAGCGGGTCATGGTGATTAATGGTATAGTCTGCGCCCATTGATTTAACCCAGCTAACAGTTTCCGATCGGGAAGCAGTCCCGATTACAGTAAGCCCCGCTAGTTTTGCAAGCTGAGTGGCAATGGAACCTACACCCCCGGCTGCACCAATGATCAGCAGAGCCTTTCCTTTGTTAAGGCCCGGATCTTGGGAAATAGACATTCGGGTAAATAACGCTTCCCAAGCTGTAATGGAGGTTAGGGGAAGAGCTGCGGCTTCCACAAAACTTAAGGAAACAGGTTTGCGCCCAACGATTCGTTCATCGACCAGATGGTATTCACTGTTTCCACCTTGTCGTGCAATACTGCCAGCATAAAAAACTTCATCTCCCGGACGAAACAATGAACAGTCCGGTCCTGTCTCTTCAACGACTCCTGCTACATCCCAACCTAGAATTTTAGGAACTTCCTCAACTCTTTCTTTAGGAGCTCGTACCTTTGTATCAACAGGATTGACCGATATGGCCGCAACTTTAACCAAAATGTCACGACCCGTTGCTTTTGGTTTTTCAACAACTACGTCCACCAGGCTTTGGGGATTGTCAATTGGAAGGTAACGAGTTAATCCTACCGCCTTCATTGTATTCATGATGAACCACATCCTTTCCTTATTAGTATACCCGTTATTAGTAATGGCTTAAAATAATTCCTATTAGCCTATAGTTTCTAAGCATCAGTGAAATTTAGTATTAATAGTATGGAAGAAATAACCTTAAGTTCACTGCTAGACGTCATTGGTGAATTATTTTCGGATGAAATTTCGATTCTGTTTCTAATACAAAAGAATATATCTACTATCGGCCAAGTAAACAAATTGATTTGAAAATTAGCGCCGGAGAACAGGAAACCTTAAATACTCTCTGCAGAAATTCGAATACTTGCTTCCGAAGCTCAATAAAGGAGGGAAACCACTAAGATGGTTTCCCTTTAAAATGTTCCGTCTTGTTTACTATAAGGTATATTCTTATCCTTGCTGAGCAAGGACAATTATCATCACGATTCCCCTTTTTTTGTAGAACAATTCAAGGAAGCATAGATGGGAGATGGGATTAGATAAGTGAACTACTTATACAATAGGAAGCCAGCCAGGGATGCCAGTATAGTACTCCCACATTTCATCAGATATAGCCAGTTCTTTTTGATCTTTTTTAGATAATGTTGTACGGATTTTGTCTTCTTCACCGGCTTGTACTTTTTGTACCCACTGAGGTTCCATTATCAATTCTCTCCCTAAAGCGATTAAAGGTACACCTGTTTCAAATGCTTTCATCACTTCATCTGGTGTCCGTAGCATCCCAACCCCCATCACAGGAACACGATCGCCGACACGTTCGTGGATCATAACAACTCGGGATGTCTGATCGTTATCATCACGGATTGATCCATTCCAAAAGCCGCCGACAGAAATATGAAGATAATCCAGGTCCTGGTCCGCCAACTTGTCCACTAATTGCAACGTGTCTTCCATGGTGATGCCAGGATTCTCTCTTTCTTCAGGCGATAACCGATAGCCGATGATAAAAGGTTTTGTTGCATGGTCTGAAACTGCTTTTTTAACAGCGTCAACTACAGCAAGCGGGAAGGACATACGTTTTTCCAGAGTTCCACCCCACTTGTCAGTTCTGCGATTTGAGTGTGGAGAAAAGAATTGCTGAATCAAATACGTATTGGCACCATGGATTTCAACTCCATCATACCCAGCTTCGATTGCTCTTCTGGTTGCTTCACCAAATGCTTTAATAATTTCATCGATTTCGTCTGCTGTCATTTCCCGAGGTACCACGGCATCGTCCCGTTCCGCTGCTACCGCACTCGGAGCAATTGGTTGACGATCGAGCAATTCTTCAGGCGGGCACATTCTGCAGTGATGTCGACACCTTTTAAAAGATCTGTATCGATTAACACTTGTGGTCCATGACAAATGGAAAAATAGGCTTCTCATCTTGAATAAATGCTTTTGCAAATTCACCAAAACGATCATCTCCACGTAATATGCTCAATAAATATAAATATAGGGGGATATCATGTGAAGATGATACTGCCACTGATCCGTGTGCTAAGTGAAAAAGGGTATTACAGGTATTAAAAAGCGGACTTTCCTTTGAAATAGTTCATCTTTCGTAGATAAGTGTTTTAAATGTCTATTCATGTTAAAGTGATAATGTCTCCGATGCTTATTTTTATAGACTATATTGTAAAATATATGAAAATAGTTGAACATTTAGTGATCTTACATAATCGAGTAAAATTGCCTTGGTTTAGTCGTGTTGGACCCTTCGAACATTTTAATTTTTAATGATGGGTAGAAAAGAAGCACCTTCCTTACAGTTAAGTGAAGGTGCTTCTTTTCTAATAGGTTTTGTAAAGCAACATTGTAAATGTAAGCTTATCTCTTAATTGTTTAATTCCGAGATATCCATTTCATTTATGATTTCTGCTATCCGATTTTTTCCCCATTCATACATCATTTCAACGATAGGAAGTAAAGTCATCCCCAATTCAGTCATGGAATATTCCACTTTCGGTGGAACTTCTGGATAAACCTCGCGATGAACTATTCCATCTTCCATCAGTTCTCTTAATTGATTCGTTAATATTTTATGAGATATTTTTGGAAAAAGCCTTTGGAGATCACTGAATCGATGTGGTCCTTCTACCCCCAAATGCCATAAAATAACAATTTTCCATTTACCACTTATAATTGATAAGGTAAGTTCTTTTTCACAATTATAATCACCATTTATAATCTTTTCTTTAACTTCATCTCTAAATGTATCTGGCATAAATTCTTTCCTCCTTATTTGTATCAATTGTAACCTGTCGGTAACCTCCTTACAAAAAAGTGCATTCTTCACAGTGAAGAAAACGAGCAGTAGAATGAAATAGTCGTCTTACCGGCGAATCTTTTTTATTAATGAGGAGGAACTACAAATGAGTAAAAAAGCACTTTTAATTATACCACCAGAACGTTTCAATGAAGACGAATTATTTCAACCAAAAGCGGAATTGGAAAGCAACGGAATTGAAGTGACAATTGCAAGTACAAAAACAGGTGAAATCATAGGGGATTATGAAGGTAAAGCAACTGCTGAGGTCATTTTCTCAGACGTTTCTGCTTCTGACTATGATGTTGTATCTGTTATTGGTGGATCTGGTACGAACGATCATCTATGGGAAAATCAAGAATTACAAGACTACTTGAAACAAGCGTATACTAATAAAGTTCTTGTAACAGGAATTTGTGCAGGTGCGGTTACTGTAGCTAAAACGGGTTTACTTACAGGAAGAGAAGCAACTTGCTATCCAGTAGATATACAAAAAGATCAATTAAAAGCGAATAAAGTAACATATGTTGAAAAACATGTTGTTGCTCATGATGATATTATCACTGGTGATGGTCCAGATGGCGCTAAAGAATTTGGAGAAGCTTTAGTAAAAGCATTAAGCTAATTCTACAGTCTCTTCGCTGAATTTTCATATAATCGAAAGCCTACGGAATTAATTCCGTAGGCTTTTGGCTATCCAAATGTAAGAAAAATACTCCAAAAATTAATCCATTTAACAGATAGAGTTGGTGCTGTCCTAAACTCTCAAATTATTTTGTACAAGAGTAAATTCTAAAGTCCAGAATCCCTTGATACTTGGAGATGATATCTGAATGTCCCTCCAAAATTTCATAAAGTTCAGGCTCGATATCGTTTGAGTAATGGACATCAGGTGCTGATTTGATAGAAGTATTTTTTTCTATACGGATATTTTCAAAACCTGCCTGCTTCAATAATGCAAACCAATCTTCTTTCATACTCAGAGAATGGAATCCATAAAATTGTTTGATTTCGTTTTCCTCTTTTTCCTTTAGTTGCTGTGTAATTGTTTGTTCAATTGCAATTAAACGTCCTCCGTTCTTTAATACCCGAGAAATTTCTTTAAGAGCTTTTGGTTTATTTACAAATGAAAGAACAGATTCAGAGATAATAAAGTCAAAGTGATGATCCGGGAATGGCATATTTTCTACTGAACCTTGAATTATTTTTACCGTTAAATGGTTTGATTTCATTCTTCTTTTTGCCTTTTCAACCATCGATGAGTTAATATCTATGCCAGTTACTTTTGCTCCATATTTGTGAGCTAAGTAGGCAGCAGTTTGACCAGTACCACAACCTACATCTAGAATATGAGAAGCTCTGTTAATGTTCTCCCTATTGAATATTTTCTTTGTTAAATTAATACCTCCAGGATGTGCACCCTCAATACCGAGTTTAGACAAAAAATCTAGATACTTAGAATGTTGAATAATGACCACCTTCTTATTTATTTTAAGGGAATAGGGTATAAATTTTTTGGAATGTGTGGGGATTCGTGCTCCTGCTTGAGATTAGTATTCAAGTACGAATGTGGTTTCTTGTATAATATGAATGTAAAAAAATATGGTTCTAGCAATAGAATTGGGCGAGCAAATTATAAAAAAGTGCCAGTCACTGCTCGTTGATTACTGAATAAATCAGCATTATCGAGAAGCGACAGGCACTACCCTGTCAATTATTATTCTTTATATAATAAATTTTGAATAACTTGATTTGTTATATTTGGTACTATTTCTAGGGAATATTTCATTTCCATTCTTTCTAGCTTTTTGTGAGCATCCAAACCGTATGGACCGATGTTAATAACAGGCACATTTATATCGCGGATATCTTGAAACTCAACATAGTGTTTTGTGCCCCAACCAGGGTTATTTTTTGAAACAGCGTTAATTCCGTCTTCATCATCACTTAAAGCCATAAAACTCATATCAGAGATATACGGGAAGAAGTTTCGAGTAACAATTGGATGTGGATATTCTGGCTGTATTGTTTCTACTGCTTGATCAAGGGCGTTAATTAAGTTCAGCTCATCATTTGTTTTGCCCGTCAATTCAATCCTTGGTGAGTATAGGGAAGAGTAAAACAAGATAATGGCTGGACTTTTATCCTTCATCCATTTCCAAGCCTCTTCGACAACTCGTGCGGCAAACATGCGCGTATCTAGTTCTGAATTTGTCAGAAGATTTTGTTTGAATCTATTCATGTGTACAATGAATGGATCACCGTTTTCTTGAATTAATAATTGCTCCATTTCTTCATATGTAAAAACTCTCGGTTTCCAAGGAATTGAAACGAATGGTTCGCCACTAATTTCACTATATTTACGATACCTTTCTTCAAAAGTAGTAAGTGCATTGGTAAAAGCAATCATGGCCTGTTCTTTAAGTTTGATTAGTACGTCTTTAGGAGACCAAGAATGTATAAAGAAATTATAATAAACATATGCAGATAATGCTGTTTGAACGGTATAAGATGGTTTTAAGTCCGTTTGTTTTAACGATACAGGTGGAACTGTCGCCTCTCCGTATGCTTCATTGGAAAGCTCTGTATTATAATTTATTTGTTTTGTTAGTTCTGCAGCAATAAAGTTAGGATCTAAACCTTCAAACGCTGAACCAACATGTGTTTCTGCACCAGTAATAAAGAATGATGGCAATAGTTTACCTACCGTCCCTTTGTAAATATAGCGATTTTCATCACCTTCAAAGCGTGGTGAAACGAAATCAGAATTAATAGCTGCAATATATTTGAATCCATGTTCCTTTTTCCAAGTTTTTAGGGTTTTTAAAGCAGAAAGAACTCCGTGTGAACCGTCTTCCTCGTCACATTCTGCTAGCAACACTATGTTGCCGTCAAGTTCTTCAGGATATTCGGAATAGTACTTTAACAGATAGAGGTTGCTCGCAACACCGCTTTTCATATCAAGGACGCCACGGCCAAATAACCAATCTCCAGATTCTAAATGTTCTTTAGCGGAAGTCGGTAATGCTTCGCTCTTTAGTGCTTCCATTAGGTCATCCGGGAAACATGCATGTTCTTTCAATTGGTTGAAGTCATCAATTCCAACTGTATCCATATGCCCCATTAAGATAATGGTACGGTTACTTTCCCCTTTTTTCCCTTTCACAAAAGCCATAACATTATATCGTTCTTGATCATCGTCAGTGGTCTTTTCTAATACTACTGATTCAGGATTATTTAAGAAATATTGTAATGAGGAAATAGTCTGAAATAATGATTGTGCGATTGTCGTTTCGCCAGTTGTATTTACAATACTTTCAATGTTAACAAGCTCTTTTGTATAAGCCAATATATCTTCGCGACAGTTCAACATTTGACTGCCTCCTTTTTTTGTATATGATTCTATCAAAATGTAACGTAAGATAAAAAACCCGTCAAGTATAGTCTGAATTATCTGAACTAATGTTGTATTTTTTGAAAAATACTACCATAATTATTAGAGTTATATTAATTTTATATCAAATCCTCATCTTTTCGCATTAGGTGAGGTAGAGGTCGCGATTTATAAGAGTATTCTATTTGAGATTAAGTGAAATCTATGAAAATAGGAAAAAGGTTGAATCGCCGAAGCATTTTGAAATCACTTTTTTATTAAAGTTGGGGCTGTACTCAAATAGGGGCAGAAAAGTTTATTTTTTACTAGGGAATAAAAGTTTCCTTAAGGAAAATATATGCGCGTTTTTTCATTTTGTACATAACTCTAGAAAATAAAAATGTATAGAACAATGATTGTCCATACATTTCCCTATCTTAATAAAATTTTATATAAAAATTCACAGCTAAAAGGAAAATAAAAAAGAATTACCTATTCTATTTGAATGGTAATTCTTTCTTCTATTAGTTTTCTCGTTTTATGCATTCTCTAGGCCAATTTGATTAATAATAAAGCAAAACTATTAATTTGAGGAGGAGAGGAACGCTTTGACTGTCAATGAGTTAAAACAAATGTACCTTAAAGTAGGAGATATCAATTTGTACTGTGAATACATATTGAATGATAAGCCACCAATTTTTCTAATCCATGGTTTTGCATCTTCTACCTATACATTTCGTCGTATTATTCCCCTTTTGCAAAAACAGTATTCGGTCATCGCCGTCGACCTTCCGGGCTTTGGAAAAAGTGAGAAGTCGCTTTCATTTATATATAGTTTTCAAAACTACGCGAAGCTAATGTTAGAATGTATCCATCAGTTTGGTTATTCTAATACTCATATTGTTGCTCATTCAATGGGTGGTCAAATCGCTCTAAATATGGCTCTAATTGCTCCTGAGAAAATTAACAAGTTAGTTTTGTTATGTAGTTCTGGCTATTTGAAGCCATCAAAAAAACTGCTCGTTCTTACTTCTTATTTACCGTATTTTGATAAATTGGTTCATTATTATATCAGAAGAAAGGACGTTAAATATCACTTAAGAAATGTTTTCTTTGATCATACATTAATTAATGAAGAATTGATTCAAGAATTTGGTAAACCACTGAATGAAAAAGCCTTTTATAAGGCTTTGATCCGACTGCTACGTCATCGAGAGGGTGATTTACTACCACACCAACTTCAGGATATACATGTTCCTACATTACTAATATGGGGAGAGGAAGACCGAGTTGTTCCTGTAGAAATTGGTCAACGGTTAGTTAGTGATTTACCGGATGCTCAATTAATTACGTATGAAAAAACTGGACATTTAATTACGGAGGAAAGACCAGAACATGTTTTTAAAAATATATTAATGCATACTTTATAAGCGTTAACAAGATAGGTTTATGGAGATCAGCCCTTCTAACTCATACAGAACATGGTTTAAGAAAGTTTTTCCTCCAATTCTTCATAATAAGGTTCTTCTCCCTTTAGAATGAGTTGGAGAATGTCCTCAGCTGCATTTGTATTTATAAAGTTCCTTTGACTGATTAGTATTTCTTTTAATTTCTCTCCATTATTTTCTAATAAATTTGTTACTGTTTCTTTAATTTCTTTTGGGTTTTTGCATACCACTCCCAAATTGAATTTCTCAGCAAAAGTTGGATTATCCTCCTCTTGGCCCGGTAAAGCCCCGGTAATAATAAGCGGAGTATTAGTAGCGATTGCCTCAAACATCACATTGGGACTGCCTCTAGTAAAGGCAATATCAGAAGTTAGCATTAAGTCTTGAATATTTTGAGTGAAACCATAAATTTCCACTCTATCACCATATTTAGACTTAAGGGACATTTCCAGCTTATTTTTAAGCTTTACATTTTTACCTGCAACAATTTTAACTTTACAATCAAAATTTTTTAGAAGATTTTCCGCTATTTTCTTCATATTTCCTACGCCTTCACCACCGCTCATAATTAGGCATGTTAAAGACTGACCCTCACTATAGAACTTTTGTGGCTTATAGCTTTTAGGGAAAAATCGGGATCTGACTGGAAATCCAGAGACTTTTATCTTCTCATCTGGAATTCCAAATTCAATACATTTATTTTGGGCTTCAAACGTAGGGCTAATAATACAATTAGCTCTCTTGTCTGCCCAAAGAGGAAAAATGTTTACAAGATCAGCAATAAGAGTAAAGAAAGGGATCTTTATATTCTGTTTTTCTAAAATGTTTAAAATGCTGCCATTAAAGTTAGGATGTACAGATAAAATGATATCTGGCTTCACATCTTCTAGTAGTTTTAGAAAGTTCTCCCTTATCAATAGTTCAATAAAATTGTCTACTAAATGCGGTTTTAAAGCAGAAAGTTTCCAAATCATTTTCCAAAGATTTTCTGAATTTCTTGTAATGGGTCCATAGGATTGACCAATTTTTAAGAGTAATCGTCTACCAAGCGAAAACCCGTCTACTACAAAGATCCTTACTTCTTGATCAGTTTGGACCTTCTCACATAAAGATTCTGTGATACTTTTATGGCCATGCCCTGTAATATCAGAAGAAATAATTAATAATTTCTTTTCCATGAGATCATCCCTTTTTTAAGATTGAAGTACTTTTCAATTGTTTTATTACCTGTTTGTATTGTTTTAAGGAATGTAATGTACCGATGAAACAATTCTTAATCTTGTAATCGGACGATACTGCGATGATAGCAAGATTGGGAAAAAACTTATTGGTACGAAAGCGAAGGTCTCTCCAATAAACTAAATAGCCATTTTTTGTTATCTGAACAAATGGATAAGCATAGTGGGTACTTGAAAGGAAATCAGCAACATAAGGGTGGCTTTTACTTGTAGAGACTAGTTCAGGAAAATCTATTTTCTTTAAAAGAGAATGTTCAACATTAAAACGGCCTTTTGAGAAAACGCCAAATAAAAAATCCTCTTTAGTCTCAATGATGACATCCCAATGAAACAAAGAAATACGTGGAATTAATTTAATACGGATTGAATTGAGAAAATAGTGATGTAAAACTTTCTTTGTTACCACTGTCGATATTGCCCGGACAATAAGATAAACAAAAATTAAAATATATATGATGAAAAATAGTTTACCCATTTGGAAAAAAGGAAGTAGGCAAAAACCCAACAAATGTACTACTAGAATAGTAGGATCTACTAACGGGAGCGAGTCAAACGCAATCCACGTTTTTGAAAAGGGAAGTAAAACTTGAGTTCCATGTACATTAAATAAATCAAAAAATACATGCAGAATAACAGCTAAGAATGTCCATAAAAGTAAATGGAGAAAAGATGGCACAGGAAAGAAAAGATAGATAATACCTGAAATAGCGATACTCCATAGAGGTAATACCGGTAAGGAATGAGACCAGGAACGGTGATTCCGGATATAACTGCTCTTTCCTCTCACTCTATAGATGAAGTCAAAATCAGGGGCATTTGAACCTAAAACTGTACCTAACATGACTGCTTGTGACAGGTTAGAATGATTAGCGACAACGGGGTCAATTTGAGAAAGGGCAGCTAATCCTAAACCCATAATGATATGAGAACTCGTATCCATACAATTCCTCCTCATTAGTTGCTTGACTCATGCGTATAGAGCGATTTTTGGCTTAAACAATGTATAATAGATCACTAGATCACGTATTTTTCGATGTTATGAATATTAATTAAATCTTTGATTATGTATAATCCCTCTTCATTATATTTGGTGTGTGTTCCATCATTCATAATTTAATGTAAAGATTATGTATAGTTTCTGTATATTGGCACGTTACGGTTAACCTTATGATAAGTGAGCGCGGTTTAAAAAAGCGTTTAATATGGTAAAAATATTACAAGTGAACTTAGGGGAATAAGACAATTTGAATTTTAGGAGACCGCTCGGTGAACCGTATCATAAGTAAATGAGGTTCTTAAATAATTTCGTTCTAGCGTTAATAAAACCAACATTTTTAATAATGGGAAGTTGAAACCCACAGCATCCATCACGATAGAAAAATTTATCAAGAACCAGGCACTACATAAAATTTTCATCATATATAGTTAATATCCGTTCGGATTTGATGAGGAGGATATCATGAAACCTATGTTACCTATGGAAAAATATTTTGGGCAGTTTGAACTGGTGCATGCTTTTTATGGGGCTATGCCTACAGGTGTCAGCGTTTCCGAAACCGGTCGTATTTTTGTTTGCTTTCCAAAATGGGGAGACGACGTTCAATTTACTGTGGCGGAAATTGTCGAGGGTGAATTAAAGCCATATCCGAGTTTAGAAACCAATTTGATTAATACTGGTAATATTGCAATGTCTTTCGTTAGTGTCCAAAGTATCGTTGCTGATGGAAGAGGAACACTTTGGGTACTAGATACAGGGGTGCCAAATTTTTCCGAACCTATTCAAGGGGGAGCAAAATTAGTTGCTGTTGATTTAAGCACGAATACAATAAGGAGAATATATACCTTTACAGAAGATGTTGTCTTGCCAACAACTTATCTGAATGATGTCCGTTTTGATTTTCGGGTTGGAAGAGCAGGGTATGCATATATAACGGATTCTTCTTCCAGAGGGCCAGGGGCTATTATCGTCGTAGATTTAGAAAATGGGAACGCGTTTAGACGGTTAAATGGAGCAATATCAACTTCACCTGATCCCTATTTTTTACCGAAAGTAGAAGGTGAAATTTTGATGAATCGAAACCCGGACGGCTCGACTTTCCCATTTAGATTGGCTTCCGATAGTTTAGCGATTTCTCCTGATGGAAAGGTTTTATTTTATGCTCCGCTAACCAGCCGTCAACTGTTCTCAATCTCAACAGAAGCCCTAAGAGACAGAAGGATACAGGACATGAATTTATCCCAATATGTGCAGTATTGGGGGGAAAAAGGTGCGTCTGATGGAATGATCACCGGCGCAAAAGGAACCGTTTATGCAGGAGACTATGAAAACAACAGTATCCGGAAGATATTGCCGAATGGCGCAATGGAAACCATCGCACATGACCCGAGAATTTTATGGCCGGATACTTTTTCGATTGGCCCCGATCAATACTTATATGTCATTGTGAATCAATTACATCGGCAGGCGAGATTTCATTATGGAAGAGACCTGCGGGAAAAACCATATAGTTTACTTCGTATGAGAATTGATGAATTCCCTGCTCCTACTTTTTCATAATAATCTTAAACGAAGGTAGCTATCCCTCATCAGGGAGCTACCTTTTTTGTCAGTTAAAATTATATTTTTGCAAATTACTCATCTAAAAAGGCAGATTTACTTAGATGCTCTCCAACAACAATTAGGCTCATCGATTATTGGTAGCAAACAAACGGTAAAAGAAAAGCCGCAGACATTTTTGGAGGAAAGCCAGGCGGATGTGATGAAATCATGGTCATTTCCCAAGTTTTCGACCACAACGCTCGTTTGTGTTATCATATAATTATGACAGAAATTACACAAAGCGATAAATTGTAAACAAAATGCCCTAGAATCGTTAGATTCTAGGGCATTTTGTTTACGTTATGGGTTATTCGATAGGAAAAATTAAAGGTTTTGCCTTTTTGAATTTGCATCCGTCAAAGGATCGATATTAATATTGTATTTTATTTTAATGTCCATCTTCTCAAACATTTCAATCCATTTTTTTTCTTCCATTGGTTTTGAGAATGGTTTTTTTGTTTGTATGCCAAGCTGTAATGGATCCACTTTCAATTCTTGCATCTTTTTAACTAGTTCATGTGTTTGTTTTTCAAGATGGGTTTCGATATCTTTTTTCATATTTTCTAACTGCTTTGGGTCAAATAATTGCTTCTCTCCCCGGTATTCCTCAATCCTAGTGTCTATATTCACGGTATAGGTCATTGTAGAATAGCTGCTATCGATATCTACTATTATTTTAGATCTAACATGACCCAGTACAATTTCAAATTTTTGAATCGGTAAAACAACTAAGTAGTGATCGTTGTTTATCAGCTGGAAGATACGATCATCTAAAGATGAAATAGTTTCAACTAGCTTGTCATCTTGAAACAAGGCTGTACCTTCATAGTTGACCCCATCCTCTTCTATTTTGAATACAGGCAAGAAAGGATCTGAATAAGGAGTATAGAGGAAATTTTTAAATTCATGAAGATTAACGACAGTTAATTCTCCTTGGTTTTTTTTCTCATAATGCTTCAGCATTCGGTAAAACGAGTAATCAAAGTTTTCATCTTTGTCCAATTGACTTTCCAAGTATTCATCAAAATTTCCTTTTGCGATAACTAAATAGATTCTCGGAGAAATATCCGGATCAGTCAATAATACATTTATAATGGACATAATCCCGTCTTTTCCAAGTTCATCACTAATTACCAGCATCCGCATTTGTCCGGATTTAATTTCCTGGTAGGAGTTTAAGTTGTACTTCTGTACTCCCTCCTTTAATAAGTTGACTTCTTGCGTCATAACAAACTTATTTTCTTTACTTAGAGGAGGCATAATTGTACTGACTTTTAATTTCCCTTTATCCCCCTTACTAATTGACAAAAAGGTAACGGGAGAAATTTCTTCAATAAGGTTGTTTTCGGTAAAAGGGGCACAGCCAGATAACCAAAAAGTCATAAAAAGGAGTATCAATCTTTTACATACCCTTTTATGTAGACGCATGTTTTTTAACCCCCTCTTTTTTCATTACTAAAACAATAACAAGTGGAACAAGAAAATAGCTTATGCTTCCAGCTATAATTTGAAGATTAAGTAAAAAGTTCTGCTTCTCCCAAGACTTCCAAAATAATTCATTCACAAGAACCATTCCGATAAAAATAAGGAATACACTGAATAACAAACCTTTTACACTGGACGGCTTGCTCATTTTACCAAAAGCTATTTTAGATGCTCCATAAAACAATAGTAGAAATAGAGAAACTGCAAAAACTAGGTTAAATAATAGAAAGGAAAGCATCATTATATCAATTCGTTCAAACAATGGGTTTTGAAAATAACGGCCCATATTAATAAGTGGATATTGAGTTTTACTTAAAAAATTGGAACCGAAATAAAATAGGGATGCTATAAATAGGAATACATACTCTACAACGGTAAGAGCGTTGCCGTAAGACAAATAGTGAAAGGTTTTATTGTTTGTTTTAAGCCATGGTCCCAAAAATACCAGAAATTCCGAACCAGAATAGGAAGACAAAATTAAAAAAAAGGCTTTCCAATTTTCTACTTTCCACTCCATTGGAATAAGTGGATACAAATCACTGAGGTGAGCTATTGGAGGAAAGAAGAAAAAAACGAAAAAGGTGATCATCCAAAATGTAAAGAAAAAAGAAATAAACACAAAACGAATGGTATGTTCAACGCCCCTACCTGCGACATAAAAACAGAGCAACAAAATAAAAAAGATAAGAAAATTTGTATCTGTTGTAGGAAGGATAAATGTTTGAACAATTTCGCTGAATCCTAACGTTATGACGGAAAGTTTAAGTAGAATAAAGAACAACCCGATGAAAGAGAGAAATCGTACCAATTTTTTCCCAAACAATTGGACAAATCCATTATATCCATTGCTAGATAAACGGGTTAAAAGCCACTTCGATAAAAGAAGAAGGTTTAGTTGGGATAATATCCCGACGGCTATAAGCACCCAAATCATATATGGATTGATCAAGATATTTGGCATAATCAGAAAAAAGTATAGCATTTGGAGGCGATTTACCAACAACATGGCATAGAGCCCATTATAGGTTTCATTCTTTTTAAATAATTGGTGGGTTTCCATCATCAAGTCATCTCCTAGTTTTATATCTCTTGAGTTTTAGAGGTTTAAGATGCTCTGGACGCTCCAACATTTTGACTAATGGCCCTCGAATGAATAAGTCAATCCAATCCTCTCCAAAGAAAGGGGAAAGTGGTGAAAAATAGGGTTGCTTGATTGAAGACAAGCTATTAAGATGGGCTAAAATAGCAATGCTTCCTATTGCAATCCCAATTATCCCAAGTAAAGAAGAAAAAACAAGAAGCATCAATTGAATTAATGAATTTGCTTTTGTCATAAGGTAGTTGGGAGTAAGAAAGGAAGCTATCGTCGAGATCCCAACCATGACAATTAATACTTTGCTAGCGAATCCAGCCTCAACAGCCGCTTGACCAATCACAATACCACCAATAACCCCAAGTGTTTGACCTGTTTTTGTAGGCATTCTTAAACTTGCTTCTTTTATGATTTCAATAAAAATTAACATGATAAATGCTTCCCAAAAAGGAGTGAAAGGAAGCTTGCTCCTTGATTCGACCAAGACCAGAAGTGTTTGTATAGGAATCATTTGATAGTGATGAGTTGTCAATGCCACATAGAAAGGAATCAATGAGACTGACAGAAGAAAACAGATATATCTCATGATGCGCAAAAAACTGGCAACTACCCATCGATTAATATAGTCCTCGGGTGATTGGAACAAATGGAAAAAAGTAATGGGTGCAACAAGAGCAAATGGTGTATTGTCTACCAGAAGGGTGATCTTTCCTAATCCCAGAGAATAAGCAACTACATCAGGCCGGTCAGTTTGCTGAAACTGAGGGAAAAAGCAAATTGACCAATAAAAGCAGCTAGTGCAACTGATACACTGATTGGCAGTTTCCAATAACGAAAACGGACAATTAATAGAAGAAATTATAAAAGCAGTGATTGGTGATGAAGTAAATTCGAATACCCTCGCCAATTTATATGATGAAATCAATAGTATGTTGTGGTGGAAGAAGTACTCCTACTTTGGATACTAAAGAGAATGAACGTGTCCTGAAGGCGAGCGGCGTAAAAGATGTGAATACGGAAAAAGTGGAAAGGGCATTTCAGCAGGTGGTTGAAGACAAAACGTATGAAATGAAAGCAAGCCATATCCTTTCGAGTTACGCGTCCAAGTCCATTAAGATCAGCACAAAAGTAGCAAATATTGCGATCAGCCCTCAAGACTTGAGATATGTCAAACAGGTCAATTACAATAGCAAACGCTGTCTTTTGATCGAGGTGAAAGAAGACACGATGATTGAAGGATTTAAGATGCTTCCGGAAAAGCTATTGGGGTAAGAGAGATTGGGTGATCCTTCAGCCAGCTATATAAAATGGATAAAGGGAAAAACCTCACTTAGCCCTGCTACGGTGAACCGTACCACAAATAGTGGTAAAGCAAAGAGGTTGAAGTTGTGCTTGATAAAGAATGGCTAGAAAAAATCATTAAATATATTTAAATTACTTTATGGAAGTACACATGAATATAACAACTCTCCTGTCGGTAAGGAAAACAAAAAAGAATTACCAACTCTATTTGAATGGTAATTCTTTTTAATAAATAAATTATTCTTTTTTATATTCTATACAAAAAAATTATAGAATACATTAAAAGCTGGCTATAAGGATCGGCCAGTTTTGACTTATTTTAGCTGAGTAATTTCTGCCAATATTTCATAGGAATGGAGGCGAGCCTTATGATCGTAAACCTGGGTGATTGCCATGATTTCATCGACTTGACTTTCATCCAGAAACTTTTCCAGCTTTTCTTTTACGGTTTGAGGACTGCCCACAATCGAAGTTCCTAATTGATTCTCAAGGGCAGCTATTTCATAGTCGCTCGCTATATCATTAATATTATCTACTGGAGGCTGCAATGGGACTTCCTTCCCGCGCATCAAATTTAAGAACTGCTGCTGCAATGTTGTAGCGAGCCGCTTCGCTTCTTGATCTGTGTCGGCCGCAATGATGTTTAGCCCTACCATTGCATGCGGCTTGTCCAGTACTTTAGAAGGCTTAAACGAACGGCGATACAGCTGGATAGCCGGCAGTGTGTTATGCGGCGAGAAATGGCTCGCAAATGCAAACGGCAGGCCAAGCTCTCCTGCTAGTTGGGCACTGTATCCGCTTGAACCTAACAACCAAATAGGTATGTTTAATCCCTCACCCGGTATTGCTTTAACATGATTATATCCTTGTGCCAGGGAAGGGTCAAAGTAATTCCGGAGCTCAGCAAGCTGCTCAGGGAAATCTTCTCCTGAACTTCTCAAGTCACGTCTTAATGCACGTGCGGTAAGCTGATCAGTGCCTGGTGCACGACCCAAGCCAAGATCAATACGTCCTGGATATAATGATTCCAGAGTACCAAATTGCTCAGCAATAACAAGAGGTGCATGATTCGGCAGCATAATGCCGCCTGAACCTACCCGGATTTTTGATGTACCTGCTGCAACATGGGAAATGACTACCGATGTTGCAGAGCTGGCGATAAATGGCATATTATGATGCTCAGCGAGCCAAAATCGGTTATACCCCAGCTTTTCAACGAGCCGGGCCAGTTCCAAAGTATTGCGAAAAGAATCAGCAGGCGTACTTCCATCTGCAATTGGAGAGAGATCCAGGACCGAGAATGGAATATCCGTAATTTGTTTTGTATCATTTTTAGGCATATGATCATCTTCTTTCTTTAAAAATTTCGTGTCAATCCATAAAAGAATTTACAGGTTGTTTTATTTGTCTTCTTTTACTGCTCCAATCTAAATCACATTAATTAACCGGTTTAATATGTGCAGAAAATACATCCTTTATTAGACTAGACACTGTTTAATTTACTGCGGCCTGTGCCAAAATTTCATAAGAGCGCAGCCGTGCCTTATGATCAAAAATCTCTGTATGAGCCATAATTTCATCAGCGTCAGTCTTTTCTATTAACTCATGAAGCTGCTGCTTCACACCTGCAGGATCCCCGATGATAGAAGTGAAAAGCTGTTCTTCAACCGCCCTGCGTTCATTATCGTTCCAAAGCTCGTCCATATTATCAACAGGAGGCAAAATGGGCGAAGGCTGTCCGCGGGTTAACAAAAGAAATTTTTGATACATCGAAGTGGCAAGCCTTTGTGCCTCCTGTTTCTCATCAGCAGCCACCACTTGAACGGCTAACAGTACATAGGGCTCCTCCAAAAATTGAGACGGACGAAAATTATCCCGGTACAGTTTTATGGCCTCCATCATGTTACCTGGAGCAAAATGTCCCGCGAAAGAGAATGGTAACCCAAGTATTCCAGCCAATTGTGCACTATAAAACCCTGAACCTAACAACCAAATTGGCACATTTGTTTTTTCGCCGGGAATGGCGTGAAAACTAAATGAACCATCCTTAGTGGCTGTTCCTGTACCATAAAGATATGCGATAAGCTCCTGAAGCCGGGCATCAAATTCAGGTTCACCAGCAACCCGCTGCCGCAATACATTTGCTGTATATTGGTCGGTGCCAGGTGCCCTCCCCAATCCAAGGTCAATCCGGCCAGGGAAGAAGGTTTCTAATGTTCCAAATTGCTCAGCCACGGAAAGAGGAGAATAATGGGAAAGCAGCATTGCGCCAGATCCAATACGCATTTTTTCCGTGACAGAGGCTACTCGTCCAATTACGATCGGGGATGCTGAACTCGCCATTCCAGCCCAATTATGATGTTCAGCAAGCCAAAACCGTTTATATCCCCATTGCTCTGTTTTCTTTGCTAGATCAAGCGTGTTTTGAAGGGAAAGTTCGGCTGATCCTCCCTCGATAATTGGGGAGGGGTCTAGTACTGAAAGTTCTATTTTTTTTGTCATAATTCTTCCTCCTTTTATACAATTTATTTTTTAAAGCTGGCCTGTACCTTTATGGGTTGGAAAGTAGGGTAAAATAAATTCTCCAAGTTCCTGGATTACTTCCTCTGGAGGGCGCTTGGAAAAATACAGAACAAACGCCAAATGGTTGACACCAATCGCTTGAAATTGATGAAGTAGATCAACTAAACGGTTTCTTCCTACGGAATAGCCTAAGGGTATGGGGACAGGCATTTCATCGGGATTTTCCATTAAATTGATGAACAAGCTTTGAGAGAAGGGTTTAAAATCTCCTGGAGCATGAACTTCAGTTAAAGCACGATAATCCTGGATAAGCTGCGCCTGTTGAATAATGCTTCTTGGGTATTGAAGCCACCCATCCCCATTCCTGGCTATCCAATTGATAGACTGATTGCTAAATCCAGTCACCATGGTCGGAATCGAAGATACAGGCTTTGGGATTAACCTCATATCTGTACCATCGATCAGCCCGGCGTGGCTGTGGATTGTCGGCTGATCCTCTTTTAACAGGCGGTCGAGAATTTCGAAATTTTCTTTAAATAACGGACCGCTTTCTTGCTTAGATATCCCTAAAGCTGTAAAGTCTTTTTCCCTGTCCCCAGCTGCCACTCCCATAATCAATCGACCTGGAAACAATTGATCGATTGATGCAGCTTCCTTGGCTACCCTGACGGGGTGGCGCAAAGGGAGAACTACACTTCCTGTTACTAACGCAATGTGCTTCGTATAGGCAGCAAGATATGTCAAATAAATCCATAAATCGTACTTTTGGCCGTTATCATCAATATTCAAATTCTGCATCGTAATATCACGGAGCCATAATGAAGCAAAGCCATATTCCTCAATTTTACGGGCAAGCTCCAGCTGATTCTCCATAATTGGATTTTTAGACATCCTGGCAGTCGGGAGGATAAATCCGAGTGTCATTTTGTCTTTCTGGTACATGCTGTGAAAGGCACGATGATTTTGAAAACTCACTCTAGGTCCTCCTTAAAAGGTTATAATTTTAAGCCTATATACTTTTCGAACTGTTTAATGGTTTTCTCATTGCGTCGATAATAAGTCCATTGTCCGATTCGTTTCATTTCCACCAGCCCGCTTTGCAATAGGATAGACAAATACTGGGAGGTAGTGGACTGTGATAGTCCTATTTTGCTGCGAATATCACTAACACAAACCCCGCCATCAAAGCCTTTTTCTTTGATGACATGTGCCTGTGGGGAAAAATTATTATCAGGTTCTTTCAACATTTGCAGAATATTTATTCTTATTTGATTTGACAGAGCCTTGAAAATTTCAACTGCCTGTTCGTCATTTATCATATTTGATTCCCGATTCAACGCTGCCCGCCCCTTTCTGATCTTCACTAATCGAACAAAAGGATATTGATAATTTACGATATCTCTATATTATTTTCCTTTATACCCCAAAATCAAATTTTATGCTTTAGACAGGGCTAGAAAACGACTTTAAAGGAACTACACAAATTAGCTTAGAGAACAGGTGGCGGTGAGATGAGGATTATTTTGCCGAGCAAATTACATCTGCTGGTTTTCCTTCTTACAGAGAGAATATCTAGAGGTTGATAGAAAAGATTACAATTAATATTGTAGCAATATACTGGCTAGTCTCTCTGGGTTTATGACGAAAGATTAAAAAAGCGAACCATTCTTTGACTTGAAAGCCATTTAAGAGTGTCATAATAGTTCTCAACTTTAAATGAAAAGTGACCTTCTATGTCGGATACTCTTTCATATTGACGAATCGTCTGTGAATCTGGCTCGACTATAAAGTGGAATTACTGTTCCCCTATTTCATGCACCTTGAAAATCAAAATTAGGACGAGGTATTTCTTTTAAACATAAAATTTTCCTATAAACTTCTAGTAAGACTTACACGATGGAGACGTTTATATCTAATCAAAACCTTCACTTCTTTCATTTTAAATAGTTTATTTTTACCTTAGTCGTTTTCGAACCTAAGATCATTAATCCCCTCCTCAACCAGATCTATCGAAAATAGCATAACCGTAAAAATACCGTCGCAGGTGAAAAACGCAAAATGCGATGAGAACTTTTCATCGGTGTATACCCACTATAGTGGAATTTGAGAATATCGAGTTAATTTTCCTTGACTTCGTAAACTGTAAATATTAAAATTACAGTAATTCCTTTTGAACATGAAGTAATCAATTTGTAAAGTGGCTTTTAAAATAGTTTAGTTTATTAGGGACATTTACCAGAAAATTGCTTCGTAATGTCTATACTGTAAACTATTTTATTACAGTGCGTTTTATAAAAAAACAAAATGTAACTATTTTTATTACATTAAAAAAAGGGGGTTGTATTTTTGTAAACATAAAAAATACTTTTATTAAAATTATAAGATTGAATTGTAGGATACAATAATGGCTATCTCACACGTAACAGATCAAACGTTTAGCACTGAAATTAAGAAAAAATAATGAGTAAAAAAGCGCTCTTAATTATACCGCCAGAACGTTTTAATGAAGAAGAGTTATTTAAACCAAAAGAAGAACTTGAAAATGCAGGAGTATTCCAGATGATATCCCGGCATTCAATCGTGAAGCGCTAAAACTATTAGCAAAATAAAATAATAAAGCGTTGGTTTATATAATTTTCACTAAAAGTAGTATGTGATTTTGTTTCTGATACAACCTAAAAAGAATTTTTTAAGGAGGGTTCATACAATGTCATTAAAAGGAAAACGTGTGGTCGTAATAGGAGGTACTTCTGGTATCGGATTATCTGCAGCAAAGGCATTTCTTGATGAATCTGCTCAAGTCATTATTGCAAGTCGTTCTGATGCTAAACTATCGGAGGCAAAGAATGTACTTGGTGGTAAGGTGGAAGCATACAATATTGATTTTCGCAGTGAAGAAAAACTAGCTGACTTTTTTAAAATGGTAGGGAATTTTGATCACCTTGTCGTTACGGCAGGTGAAGGTGCAATGGGTCATTTTAGTGACTTACCTGTTGCGGATGTTAGAGAAGCGTTTGATAGTAAGTTTTGGGGGCAATACTTAACTGTTCGTGCTGCTATTCCGTACTTAAATGATACCAGTTCTATCACATTGACCTCTGGTGTTTATGGAATCCGTCCACCACAAGGGGCAACTACACTTGCTTCAATCAATTCAGCGATCGATGGATTGGTTAGGGGGCTTTCAGTAGACCTGGCCCCTATACGGGTAAATGTTGTTTCACCTGGTATCGTAGACACCCCACTCTATGGAGGGATGCCTGACGAGCAAAGACAAAATTTATACAGCAAAATTGCACAGCAGCTACCTGTTAATCGCGTGGCACAGCCTGAAGACATTGCTGAGGCCTACGTGTACTTAGTGAAAAATGGTTTTACAACTGGTACTGTTCTTCTTACTGATGGCGGGGCTCACTTGGTGTAAGGATTATAATGTTATTTTTGTGGCTATACTACAACAATGTATAGCCACATTTATTTTTTAATAATAAATCCAATTTTTCAATAAATGGTAATGATTGAAGAATTGAAGTTCAAGAAAAACAAGGTGAGATATGAAAGGAATGATGAAAATGAGTTTACGTGACCATGAAAAAATATCAAGAATTAAGCATTCACTTGAAAAACGTGTAGTAACTTTACCTGATGGAACCTTTCTTCCAAGCATTGGTCAAGGAACATGGTACATGGGTGAAAATCCTGAATCGAAAAACAAAGAAATCAAAGCTTTGCAACTTGGAATAGAACTAGGCATGAAGCTAATCGATACGGCTGAAATGTACGGAAATGGCGATTCCGAACGTTTAGTTGGTGAGGCCATCAAGGGGCGTAGAGATAAAGTTTTTTTAGTATCGAAAGTATATCCTCATCATTCCGGGTTAGATTTGATTGAAAGTGCATGTGAAAATAGTTTGAAACGACTAGGAACAGATCATCTTGATTTGTATCTTTTACATTGGAGAGGTCGTGTTCCTTTGGCAGAAACGATTGAAGGAATGGAGAGACTGCGCAAGGATGGTAAAATTGTAAGATGGGGAGTTTCTAATTTTGATACGGATGATATGATAGAGTTGTGGGATACCGCTAATGGAAAAAAATGTGCGACAAATCAAGTGTTATATCATCTAGGTTCTAGAGGAATTGATTATGATCTCCTACCTTGGCATCATGAACATAACATGCCAATTATGGCCTATAGTCCCCTTGCCCAGGGAGGGAGCTTAAGAAGACAATTACTAAGCGATCCAACCATCATTGAGATTGCAGAAAAATACAATGTGCAGCCATTACAAATTGCTCTTGCGTGGACCATTCGTTCGAACAACGTAATTGCTATTCCGAAAGCTGTTAAGGAAGAACATGTTTTAGCCAATGCTCAAGCTGCTACTATTCAAATGACCATAGAAGATCTAAACAGACTTGACGAGGTATTTCCAAAACCAACAAGAAAAATACCTTTAGATATTATATAAAATCACCGATATTGCTGATGTAATTATCTCGCATTTAAGAGAAAAAATGAATGGGGAAGCAAAGAAATCAGTTTATATTATAACACTTCGTGAAATTGGATATAATTGGATGAGACAAAAAGGGAAGGCATGTGAAGAAATGTACTTTAGGACTCTGTTGATAAATCAGAGTTTGAGAAGGGACATTGACAGGTTCTCCAAGGCAAAGAGTACAGATCCTTTGTTCCCATAGAGGCGTATGAAACTTTTTCACCTATATGAATTGGAAGCTTGATTTTTTCACTTGACGTTAAAATCTCTTCAGCCAAAGAATCGGCTATAGCGATCTGAATACGACTCCATGCGGTCGAAAAGGATTTTATTTTTTCCTTTTTCATTTATTAACGTCACTTCTCTTTCTGTCAAGATCAAAATTATGTTTTCATCTCTTTCATTATTATCCGATATCTCATTCAAGAGGCTAGTTTAAGTATAGTAATTTCTAAAAGTTACAAACCCTAATGCGTTCTGATATCTAATCCATAAATTCACAGTTGACTTCACTAACTGTAATATTTAAAATTACAGTAAGGCCAGTAGGAAATGAGATAGATAATATGAAGGAGTGTGTATAAGTATGGTTAATCTGTATATGACACCAAGTTGTACTTCTTGCAGAAAAGCAAAAGCTTGGCTTGAAGAACATCATATTGAGTATATTGAAAGAAACATATTATCCAATCCCCTTACAGTCGATGAGATTAAATCAATTCTTCGATTGACTGAAGATGGGACTAATGACATTGTTTCAACTAGATCAAAAACATTTCAAGAATTAAATGTAAATATTGAATCTCTTCCGCTTGATGAATTTTATAAATTAATAATCAAGTACCCTCAAATGTTGCGCCGGCCAATTATCCAAGACGAAAAAAGATTACAGGTTGGATATAACGAGGAAGAGATCCGCAGTTTTTTACCTCGTAGACTTCGCACATTTTCGAACGTCGAATGGCAAAAAGTGGCCAATTAATATTATTTCGGAAGGAGGAAGAAAGTGATGATTGAAGTATTCGTTACAGTTAATTATAAAGATAAAAATTATCAAACCAATGTCATTGTAAATAAAGAAATGACATGGGAAAAAATTAAACAGTTAGCAGAAGAACAAGTTAAAAAACAATGGGGTTTTTAAACTTGCTTATACAAAAATTTCAAAACACGCAAATATGTTTATGCACCTTTAAGGAAGAGAACGTGATTCGTAAAGCTTTACAGAACGCTTGGAATTCCTTATTTATGGTTAAGAGTTGATGCAACATTTCTAATTAGATACTTGACAAGATAAACTGTAATATTTATTATTACACTATGTTGATTAATTTTTAAAAAAAGATGCAGAAGCTATATGTAAAGCAAAAAGGTGATTAGCTGTGTTGATTTCTAAGGAGGCAGTACATGAATAGTGATTTTACACTTGCCATTCATAGTTTAACTTATCTTGCGTTGCAGCCGGACCGTATGTCAACAAGTGATTGTATCTCAGAGAGTGCTGGTGTCCACCCAGTACGCATTCGTAAAGTGCTAAGCTTGTTAAAAAAACATGGATTTATAAAATCAAAAGAAGGAACCGGCGGAGGATTTATTTTTACTCTAGAGCTTAGTGAAGTTAATCTTTGGGATATATATATGATAACCTCTGAAGGTGCTTTGCAGCCTAAGTGTACTGATTCAAATGAAAAGTGTATTGTGGGAGCGAATATGAAAAGTGTATTATTTACAATTTTCTTAGGTGCGGAAGAACATTTGGGTGAATATTTAAAGAACTATACAATTAAAGAAGTTGTCGATCTTGTAAATCAAGAAGAAAATAGCGGCTGTGACTGATGGCCGCAGACTTCTTTTTATTAAATGTAATAAAAAACATTACAGATTTATCTGGGTGATATATCCCCGATGACTGTAGCTTAAAAAAGGTTCTTTCTTGATTACTTCGATTACATTCATAAAATATAAAAATTACTTAAGAAGGTGAAAAAGGATGTTGACGAATGGTAATTCCGTTTTGAAAACAGGTGATTGGATTAAGGGAAAATCAGGGGATGGGGAATTAATAATTGGTTATATTGAGTCACAGAGTATTCTGGATGGAGTTGTTAAAGTAACGGTTGCTACGAGTGACAATCGCGAAACGCTTGGCAAAACAATTCAGATTTTAAGTAAAAATGTTAGGAAACTGCCACTTTCTAAAGTGGTAAACAAGGAAGAAATTTTATTTCTAATAGACTTAGCATTATCAACGAGGGATGAAGCATGGTTTATTGAGCTTTCTTCCAAGTTAAACTCAATCAATCAGCTTGTTGATGGAGTACATTAAAACTTAAACAAATTACAAATTATATATAGATTTTTTAAATTAAATTACAACGTGTTTGGAAATATTCATTTTTCGCGAAAAATTTACGATTATCCAATATATTTTTATTTTTTGAGAAGTGTTAAACATGGCTAATATGAAAGTAAATGTGAACGCTGTTTGGAATGACTGACGATGTTGTTTCTGGCGGCTATATGTTTTATTTAATGTAAAGAATTTTTTAAGAATTGAAGATGTAAAAATGGAGCGTATTTATCTCGCAGTATCCGATGGTTCAGCTTGTACAGCAGGATCAGTTGAACCTTCACATGTGCTTGTAGCAATGTTTGGGAAAATTTCAGAGCGTTTGATCAATTCCATTCGCTTTAGTTTTGGTTTCAACACGACAGATGAACAGATTGTCGAAGCTGCCTATGAAACCGCAAGCATTGTGAGGCGCTTAAGAAAATAAATCTTTTAAAGTATGTTTACATGGAAAGTCAAGGTGAATGAATTGGCAACAAAGGATCCAAAAAATATAAGAGTTGTTGTTGGAATGTCTGGTGGGGTGGACTCATCGGTTGTAGCCCTTCTTTTAAAACAGCAAGGCTATGATGTTATCGGTATTTTTATGAAAAACTGGGACGATACAGATGAAAATGGAGTTTGTACGGCTACTGAAGATTACGATGATGTTATTCGCGTCTGTAATCAAATAGGAATTCCATACTATGCTGTTAATTTTGAAAAACAATATTGGGACCAGGTTTTTACTTATTTTTTAGAGGAATATAAAGCTGGCCGAACACCTAATCCAGACGTCATGTGTAACAAAGAAATTAAATTTAAAGCCTTTTTAGAGCATGCGGTTAACCTTGGAGCTGACTATGTGGCAACAGGTCATTATGCTCGGGTTGTTTATCGTGATGGGGAATATAAAATGCTCCGGGGGATTGATCAAAATAAGGACCAGACCTATTTTCTTAACCAATTATCACAGGAACAGCTCAGCAAAGTACTGTTCCCGATAGGTGAACTTGAGAAATCCAAAGTTCGTGAAATTGCCATGGAAGCAGGCCTTGCGACTGCAACGAAAAAAGACAGTACTGGAATTTGCTTCATTGGCGAGCGGAATTTTAAAGATTTCTTAAGCAATTATCTTCCTGCTAAAAATGGGAAGATGGAAACCTTTGATGGTGAAGTTAAGGGTACGCATGATGGATTAATGTATTATACTATTGGCCAGCGCCACGGACTGGGAATTGGCGGTTCAGGTGAACCCTGGTTTGCAATCGGAAAAGATTTAAAACGTAATGTTCTTTATGTTGGGCAAGGGTTTCATCATGAAAAACTATATTCAGATTCCATTATCATCGACAAAGTCAGCTGGGTATCCAATATAGAGAAACCGCAGGAATTTGAATGCACAGCTAAATTCCGTTATCGTCAAGAAGATCATAAAGTGACTGTCCGCCTTTTGGAAAATGATCAAGTACAGGTGCTTTTCCATCAGCCAATAAGAGCGATTACACCGGGACAATCAGCTGTATTCTATCAAGGGGAAGAATGTCTGGGCGGTGGCACGATTGAAAAAGTATTCAAAAATGGTGAAATACTAACCTATGTTGGGTAATGCTAGGAGGCTGACTCAAAAGGTCGTTAAAGACGACTTTATTGAGTCAGTTTTTTTCAATATATATTGTAAATAGAAAAAAGACTGCAAACAATTTCTAATTTTCTAAGGGATGCCTTGGTATATAGAAGGCATTCCTTTTACATGATTAATTATTTTTTAACAGTTAATGTGCTGTAATAACACAGCGCTTTTATAAAATAAAACTGACAATCATGCCAGAAAGAATGCTGACAAGTGTAGCACCATATAAAAGTTTCAACCCAAAACGTGCAACAACATTCCCTTGCTGTTCATTCAGCCCTTTGACTGCCCCGGCAATAATACCGATGGATGAGAAGTTGGCGAATGAAACTAGAAATACAGAAAGAATTCCTAGTGTTCGTTCACTAAACTGGTAATTGCCACCCGATAAATCCAACATTGCGACAAATTCATTCGTCACAAGTTTAGTTGCCATAATTGCTCCTGCATCGACCGCCTCTGAAAAAGGAATTCCCATTATGAAGGCAATTGGAGCAAAAAGGAAGCCTAATAAACGTTGGAAGGAAATGGTAAACAATAACTCAAATACATTATTGAATGCTGCTACTAATGCAATAAACCCAATAAGCATAGCTCCAACGATAATGGCTACCTTAAAACCATCAAGGATATACTCGCCAATCATTTCAAAAAATGATTGTTTTTCTGTCGCTTGTATTTCTAAAATATCTTCATTTGGTTTTACCTCATATGGATTAATAATAGAAGCTATGATAAAACCACCAAATAAATTTAAAACTAGTGCTGTAACAACATATTTTGGCTCTAACATTGTCATATAAGCGCCAACTATAGACATGGATACAGTTGACATCGCCGAAGCACATAGCGTATAGAGGCGTTGTTTTGATAGCATCGCCAGTTGTTTCTTAAGCGTGATAAAAACCTCTGATTGTCCCACCATCAGTGAGGCAAACGCATTATAGGATTCGAGTTTCCCCATCCCATTCACTTTACTTAATAAAAATCCAATTCCCCTCATGATGAAAGGTAGAATCTTTAGATATTGTAGAATCCCAATTAATACGGAAATGAACACAATTGGTAGTAATACAGTTAAGAAGAATGGGGCTTCTCCCTCATTTGCAATGCCACCAAATACAAAGGTAACGCCTTCATTTGCATATTCGAGCAACTTGTTAAATATAGCTGCAATTCCCTTGATGATGATTAAGCCAAATTCTGTATTTAACAGTAATAGTGATAAAAGAATTTGGATGACAATCATGATGATAATGGGTTTGAATTTTACTTTTTTTCGATTTGAACTTACCAACCAAGCTAAAAACAATACAACAAGAATACCTAAGATAGAAATAACATATTGCATATATGTAACCTCCTGATGAATTTAAACAATATGTGCAAGCTTCCAGTATAGTTATCGCTAGAATTTGTAATTGTTATCGATATTTTGCCCATTTATTTAATTATAAGAACCTTAATTTTATATTAATAAAAATATATTTTGTTTTTCTCCATTACCGGTCTATACCCAATTACATAAAAACCCTTGTCATCCACTTAGAGATGACAAGGGATATAAATTTATATGTTTAATTATCTTATTCTTATCTTTGTAAAGCAGGCGTCTTGCGTTTTTTTATTGTAGTTGTATTTTCTTGACCTGCATTTTTAGGAACCATGAAGAAAATTGAAAGAAGTGCTAATACTCCAAAAATCACGTTTGTAATAATACCCCAAGTTGCACCGACGTTAACATTATTTGCGGACATGACGCTATAAACAGTAGCAGAAATTGCAACACCAAACGAACTTCCTAGTGAACTTGCCATTTTATAAATACCAGCTGCTTCTCCAACTTTATTAGATGGTGCATTCGAAACCGAAGTATCCGTAGATGGAGTTGCATAAATCCCTAAACCAAGACCAAATAATGCGTAACCGATAAATACAGCAATTGTATATGGTAAATCTGGTAGAAATGTAAAGCCCATTATAGCTACACCAATTGTCGTAATAATTGTCCCCCAAAGCATTGGTTTTTTGGCTCCAACTTTTTGTAAGATTTTCTCTCCGACACGAATCATCGCTAAAACAGCCACTAAATAACCAAGCGATAACATACCTGCTTGGAAGGAGCTAAAGCCTCTCCCCATTTGTACATACGTATTGGCAACAACCATCGTACCTGCAATGGCATTTAGTAAGAAGTTCGAGAATGTTGCACCAGCATATGGTTTATTTTTAAATAAAGAGAAATCGATGAGTACAACATCTTTACTTTTCTCCACTTTAATGAAGACGATAGCCCCAACGATTACCACTGCAGCTAAAATAGCAGATGTAAGACTTGTCCAACCTAAATCTGATCCAAAACTAATTAAAACGTTTAAAGCAAGCATCACCACGATAAAGATCATTAACCCAGCAAAATCAAATTTGAATTTTCCTGAGGTTTCGGCTTTACTTTCAGGAGCTTCTTTAATTAAAAATAAACCTAGAATGGCAATAATAATGGAGAAAATGAAAATCCATCTCCAACCTAAGTATGTTGCAATTAAACCACCAGCAAATGAACATACACCAGAACCACCCCAAGAACCAATAGACCAGTAACTTAATGCACGTTGACGATCTGCACCTTCATAATAAGTTTTTACTAAAGCAATGGTTGCAGGCATAATACACGCTGCAGATAAACCCTGTAATATTCGGCCTATAATTAGAAGAGTTGCTCCATTTGCTATGACTATACATAAAGATCCAACGATACTTAAAATAAATCCAATGTTGGTAATCTTTTTACGACCTACCTTATCAGCTAAACCTCCCATTGCCACGATAAATAGACCTGAGAATAATGCTGATAAACTTATCGCAATGTTTAATGTCCCAAGGGAAATACCTAAATCTGCTTGTACAGCAGGGACAATATTTACTAATGATTGCGCAAATAACCAGAATGTAATAACACCAAATACGATCCCTGTAATTAATTTATTTGTACCTCTGTAAGTATTATCCACTTTCTCGCCTCCTGATTTAGACTAATCGAATAATTTACTATTCCTAAGAAAGATTAGTTTTATAACAAGAAAAGGTTAGCATCCATACTTTTGGTTATTTTAAAAATCCTCCCTTTTAAAAAGGGAGGATTTCCTTGTTTTATTTTGTTTACTCTGCACATGACATTAGATTAAAACCTCTATATTAAGAATGAATGCCATCTAATATAATTGAGTTAGAAAAATGCTTTTCGTATTTCAAAAAAGTGAATAGCATTGACAGACAAATATGAGTAGAACGACCATTCTCCGTCAATTATTTCATCAAAGATTTCCAGGGAAGGGTAACTTAAACGTGTAATATAGTCGATTATTTCTTTGTCAATTCCGTGCTGACTGTTATATTCCCACCACATCTTATATAATGCACCGTGATCCTTATCAAACGTAAATTTCTTAATTTGATACTCTCCGCTAGGGATCCCTTTGATTGTAAGCCGTATTTCTTTCGTTAACTTCTGAAGAAATGTTTCTTCAATTGATAAAAATGGGTTGGTAATGGTTGTATTCATGAGGACTAGCTGATATCCTAATTCGTTTTCTGTCATGATGAATAACGGCCCACTAGCGATAATATTTCCGCGTAATCTGTTGAAAAATGATATAGCAAAAAATGTTGGACGTTTGCCGTTAAAATAATGGAACATTTCCATTCCTTCTAGTGGGATGCTGTTAATATCTAAACTCTTTTCATGTGTTTCTGTGTTAATCCAAAACCCAAGCATTTCAACTTGATCTGAAATACTAAATGCATTGTTAAAAACTAAAGCCCCACGAAAGAAGGTACCGTTAGTATAACGAGTATTCCCCGAAATAGTATTCCAAGAAATTAAATGAAGTGGTTTCTCTATATAATAATGTTTTAAAAATCGCTTTAATTTCTCGGTCTTTTCTATAATGAAATCCTTTGCTAAATCAAAGTTTGTGTCACCAAGTTCGTTATAATCAACTACTTCATGTGTATTAGCTTGAAATGCAATAAAGTCAATATGATCACTTTGATGTAATACCCAATGATATTGACTATTGATTGTAGAGCTTTTAAAAGAGAAGGGTAAAAAAAGTCCTATTCGAAGGTTTGGAATATTCGATTTTAGCATTTTGTATATTTTAAGATAAAACGTTTCTAGCTCCTTGTTATTAGAGGTATTGTCTAAAACATCAGTGACCATAATGCACCAAGATTCAACATAATCATATCCAAACAATATGACGCAATGCTTAATGAACCTGTGGAGTTTTTCTAAATATGCCTCTTCTTCTTGAGCAATCTGATTATATCGAACTTGTACATATAAAGATAAATGATTAGACTTTAAAAATTCGATAGCCTCATCTGAATTATAGTAAGGAGAAGTAGTGGGAATTAATTCATCTGTTTCTACTTCAGGAGCAATCGATCTCCCAGACAATAGTTTATGTATCCCAATATATTTGATTTGTAACTGGTCTTTAGCTAATAAAATTTGATTTCTTATACTTTCTTTTTGTAGTTCTCTTAGCTCACCAATCATTAATACATTATCGGGGTGATTTAACTTCTGCTTTTTTGGAGATTGAATATCAATGGTGATGGATTCAAAATTTGTTTCTACATCACTAATTGTTTTTGTATCTTCCCCTTTTTCCATTAAAAGTCTTAGCTTTATTAAAATATCAGGTGAACTAAGAAATGTATCCTTATCGTCTAAAAGATAATCTTCGACTAAATTCACTTGTTCTTTTGCATTTTTTTCGCGATATGAAAAAGGGGTTTCTCCATAAACCTCTTTAAATAAGTTTGTAAATGATTTTGCATTAGGGAACCCATTTTTTAATGCGATATAGGTAATGGAGTCTTTCGTATATATTAAATCTTGTAAACTGTGTTTTAATCGGACATTCATGATATATCGGGTAAAGCCAATTCCTAATTGCTTTTTAAAATAACGTGAAAAGTAACTAAAAGATAAGTAGAACCTATTTGCTACATCTTCTAACGTCAGTGGTTCATCATAATGTTGTTCGATGAATGAAATAATTTCCTTTAATCGACTATCCTCCACATTTATATCAACTTCAGTTGTTTCATTATCTTTAAATCGTCTAATTAGGATAAGTAAAATTTTGGAGATTCTTTCACTCATCTCTAGTTTATAACCTTCTTCTTTACGAAAATGGATAATTGATATTTCGGCAAGAAGCTTTCGTAACTCTGTAATTGTACTTTCTTTGCCACGGCTTATTTCAGGTGAAAATAAATTGAATTTATAAAAACGATATTCGGGATAAAAGTGGGAAAGAAAAGAATCGGGGATACTTATTTTCAACACAGTATTTTTCGTAATACCGCGAATTTCATAAGGCTGGTTGCGGTTGATTACAAATAAGTGATCTTCACTTAACTGATGTAAAGATTGATCTATCTCTATAGCTAGTTGACCATTCAAAACAAGGAGTATTTCAAGGCCAGAGTATATGGTAGGGGATGAGTATTCTATATTTTGTATGAGTAGTTGAATATCACTTATTGACGACATAATATTTCCCTCCTAACTTTAGTTTAACTACCTGAAGTCACAATTATTACTATAATAAATTAAAAAAGAAAAATGTCGAAGGCAGATTAACATAGTAAAATAATAGATAGCTATTAATTTTTTAAATGTGGTACTCATTTTAAGCTTTTTATAAAAGGGATGTATATATACTTTTATCGAAGAGCTGTCTATCTTTTTATAGGGACGTGAAGGAATGTCTGCCTTGAAGAAGTATTTCAAGATTAATTTATTAACACAAATGACTTTACTAATTATTGTAGTGATTCTTACTACTGCCATATTGGTGGGTGTACTTTTTTCTTTCATGTTAGATGACCTTGTAGAAAAGTACATGGGAGAGCAAGCCTTGATCGTTGCGGAGCTCGCTGCACAAAATGAGGAAATTATTCAAGCTTTTGATGATGAAAATCCTTCTGTAGTCATTCAAAGAATTTCGGAGCAGATTCAACGTACGACAAATGCTGATTATGTTACAATTGCAAATCGACAAAGCATTCGATACTCCCACCCGAATCCTGAAAATATTGGAAAACCAACTGCTACAAGTAATAAACCCGTATTTGAACAGGGGAAACCTATTATATATAGAGGGAATGGAATATCAGGTCCTGCGATTAAAGCAAAGGTACCGATTTTTAATAAGCGAGGGGAAATTATAGGTGTTTCCTCGGTAGGTTTCTTGAATAATAATATCGAAAAGGAAATAGAAAATTATCGGAATAAACTATTTCAACTAGCTATTATTCCATTGTTCATAGGACTAATTGGCGCTCTTTTAATTGCCAGACGGCTAAAAAAATTGACATTCGGTTTAGAGCCTGAGGAAATTTCCTTTATGTTTAAAGAAAAAGAGGCAACGCTTGAATCGATTCCTGATGCGACGATTACTGTGAATAGAGATAAAAAAATTACGTCAATGAATAAACGGGCTAGGGAATTATTTAACAATGAGTCGTTAATGATTGATTCTGTCATTACAGATCTGAGATTGAACTATTATATCGATGAAGTCATTAATTCCAATCAGTCTCAAACAAATAAAAAACTACTAATTAGTAAAAACCTTTACGTACTAGATACCTCACCTATATCTGGTTTCGAACGAGTCAAAGGTGTTGTTTTGACAATTCGCCCACTGTCAGAAATTAAGCAGCTGACAAATGAATTCTCCAAAATTAGTGAATTTACAGAGGATATGCGTGCACAAAATCATGAATTTTTAAACAAGTTAAATACAATTTATGGTTTATTAAAACTCAAGGAATATGATCGTGCATTAAAAATTGTTTCTAATGAAGTAAGTGAACGACAAGATATTATTTCATTTTTAATCACGTCAGTGAAAGATCCTTTAATTGCTGCCTGTTTATTAGGAAAAGTGAATCGTGCAAAAGAGTTACATGTACAGCTTACGATTGACCAAGATAGTCGATTAGATTCTGTATTCGACGAAGCAAAATCGAACCATTTTGTACCACTGATTGGAAATGTAATCGAAAATGCAGTAGAAGCTGCGAGAATACATAGCGGGAAAAACGCCCAAGTTAAGGTATCTTTTACGGATTTAGGGAAGGACATTATTTTTGATATTGAAGATAATGGTCAGGGGATTCCTGTTGAATTAGAGGACCTTATTTTTCAAACAGGTTTTACATCAAAAAAAGGTGATAATCACGGATTAGGTTTAGCCATTGTAAAAAATGCACTGGAAGTCTTAAATGGTCAAATTTATATAGATACAAGTGAGCTTGGGGGAGCAAGATTTACGATTGTTATTCCGCAAGAAAGTTGGGCTCAGATAGATGAAGGGAGGAGTAAGGATGACGAATGATGCGACAATTAATGTAATCATTGTCGAGGATGATTTGGAAGCGGTCAACATATATAAACACTTTACAAATGAATTAGAAGGATTTCGTGTAATTGCTACGGCAAGTTCTGGCTCTCAGACTTTGCAACTATTAAATATGATCCAACCACATTTAATCTTATTGGACGTTTTTTTACCGGATATGAATGGGATTGAGCTCTTACGAGAAATTCGTAAAAAATATCGCGGAATTGATGTCATTATGATTACAGCAGCTAACGATACAGAGACGGTAAGTGGGGCAATTCGTGGTGGAGCTTTTGGATACCTTATTAAACCAATTATTATTGATAAACTAATTGAGACGTTAAATAGATTTAAATCTGTTAGAGAAAAATTGCATAGAAATGATGTCATGAATCAGGAGCATGTCGACCAATTATTTCAATCCAATCAAAAGGATTTTTCTGGCGAGGCCAAGAAAAAAGAGCTATATCCAAAAGGAATTGATAAACATACATTAAAATTGGTAAGAGATCACATTCAGGTATTAGAAAAAAGCGTAAGTGCAGATGAATTAAGTCAAATAGTGGGTATCAGTTATTCAACGATGCGACGTTATTTAGAATATCTCGTTTCCTTAAATGTAATGGAAGTGGAAAATGGTTACGGTAATGTCGGAAGACCTGAAAGAAAGTATAAGCGCATTAAATAAGTAGTAAGAGCAAAAATATTAAGTGGATATTCTAAAGGAAAAAGGTTGTCTAGATTGTTTTACTTCTGGACAGCCTTTTTCTATTTGCGTGGAAAATATGAAAAAAATGATAGTAATAAAAATAATAGATAATACATACAAAAATATCTTCCTTTATCGAAAAAGTGCTAATATTTCAAAATAAACGTTTAAGCATTTTCAAAATGAATAATTTGGGATTTCAGAAATAGGAGGGGTATGTATGTTATCATTTTTAGGTTTTGCTATGGTAGCGGTATTCATGTATTTAATTATGGCAAAGCGTTTATCTGCTTTAGTAGCCATCATGTTTATACCGATTTTATTCGCTATATTTGGAGGCTTTTTCACAGAATTAGGTCCTATGATGGAAGAGGGCGTAAGGAATGTTGCGATGACAGCAATCATGATTATGTTCGCTATTCTATACTTCGGGATTATGATTGATACGGGATTATTTGACCCACTAATTAGGAAAATTCTACAGTTTGTAAAGGGAGACCCTTTAAAAATCGTTATGGGGACAGCTGTTTTATCGATGATGGTTGCACTAGATGGGGACGGTACAACGACATACATAATTACAGTTTCGTCATTATTGCCTTTATATAAGCGATTAGGGATGAATCGTTTAGTGTTGGCAACAACAGCAATGCTTTCTATGGGTGTTATGAATATGACGCCTTGGGGAGGAGCATCTGCAATGGCAATGGCTTCTCTTGGCTTGGATTCTTCAGAGGTGTTCATCCCAATGATTCCAGTTATGGGATTCGGACTTATTTGGGTACTTGTAGCGGCATATCTTTTAGGTAAGATGGAACGCAAGCGTATCGGAGTTATTGAACTTAAAGATTCTGAAACTGCAAAATTAGATGAGAGTCTAACAGGAACACTGGAATATAAACGACCTAAATTGGTTTGGTTTAACTTAGCTTTAACAGTTATATTAATGGTTTGCTTAATCTTAGACTTTATGTCATTAGGTGTTTTATTTATGCTTGCACTGGGTATTGCCCTTTTAGTCAATTATCCAAACTTAAAATTACAGCAGGAACGATTACTTTCACATTCTAGAAATGCTTTAGCGGTCGTTTCAATTGTTATCGCTGCTGGGATCTTCTCTGGTATTATGACGGGAACAGGAATGATTGACGCAATGTCGGAAACATTAGTTGCTATTATTCCGCCAGCACTAGGGCCTTATATGGCAATTATAGTTGCATTTGTAAGTGCACCGTTCACATTTTTCATGTCGAATAATGCGTTTTACTTTGGGGTTCTTCCAATTTTGGCACAAACGGCCGAAGCTTACGGCATTACTGCTGCAGAAATTGGACGTGCAGCACTAATCGGGCAACCTGTACACGTATTAAGTCCACTAGTAGCTGCTGCCCATTTAATGATTGGATTAGTCGGCACTGAATTTGGTGAATTACAACGCTTTGCAATGAAATGGGCTTTCGGAACAGTAACAGTTATGACGATTGCCGCCTTAATTTTAGGTGTTATCTCAATTGGATAAACCTCCAATTATGGGAATAGCCTTTACTCAATAGATTTCATTAACTTTGAAAATAGTCTGGGGCAAGACTAAAAGACACCACTTTTCTTAATAGAAAAGTGGTGTTTTGTCGTTAATGACAATCAGGGGAACTTGCTAAAATCTATTATTCTAATAATCAATAAGATTAAGTGTTTTGTGAAAGCGTGTTAAGGCGCCCACGTGCTTGGTTATGGGGATGGGAGTGAGACATGCAACCATAGTGTTTTCGCTCCTCATACAAGCCACAAGATCACATTGAAACATATCTTAGGGGCCAACACAACGATTGTCATGTGGCACTTTGTATAAGGTCCATTCACACTTATAATTCGATTTTCCAATCTTTCTTGAATACTTGCGCGGGTTACAGGGGGGAGGCAGCGGTTTCTGAAAAATAGCTAAATCTTATTATCTGTAGAGTACCCACTTCTTGTAAGATGGATGGTTCTACAGATCAGAGTAAATAATTTACACATCATCTTTTATCAATGGGATTACTACTAACATATAAAAATTAAAGTCTTCTCTCCCTGGTTGGAGAGGGAGTAAGGAGTATCGAGGCAAAATAACTAGAAAAGAAAAGTGAATAAAAGAGCTGTTTACAAAACTGTTCACATGTTTACCTAGCCGTCTACTTGTTTACTTGCCCGTTTACTTGTTTACAAGTATGTTTACTTATTTGTTTACATGTACACAAAAAGTAAACAAATTGTCTACGATAGCGTTTACTTGTAAACAAACCTGTATACATTCAGTGATACCAACATGTAAACGGATTTGTTGTTAAAGATTACAAAAATGTTTACAAAAAGTTGTAGTTTACGTAATGTTTACAGTTATATTAATTTGGGTAAAAGTAATTGAAGAATCTAGTATTCTCTTATAACCTTTAATTAGCACTAACAGATTTACAGAACTACCATAAAAAATTGAAAAGGGATGATTCGATGATTATTTCTAGAACTGCTGCTGTAGATGTTGGAAATGACTCTGTTAAAGCGATTTTTGGAGAATTAGATTATGAATTAAATATTCCTAATATTGTGGCAATTGATACTGAAGATCGCCCGGTAATTGGAATTGAGGAACTTGATACTAAAGATCCCCTAGATGGGATTCATATCAAGGTGCATTCACCTGCATTGAAAGATAATAATACAATCTATCGTATTGGTAATTTAGCAACTAAGAGTAGTAATGCAACTGAATTAGATCCAGGAAGTGAAAAGTCAGAAGAAGACCAACCATTAGTAATGCTTTTTGCAACTTTGGCATTGGATGCAGTTAGGGATGAAAATAAAAACAAGTTCCCACGAGTGAAAAATGTAATTGATGCAAATTACACACTTGGTACAGGCCTTCCCCTTCGTGAAGTAAAGGAAGGAAAGGATGCTGGATACCGATCAAAATTGGTTGGTTCTGTCCATCAAGTTGAGTTCCTCGTTACACCAAAATATCAAGGTTTAAAAGTGAATATTAAATTTAACGAAGTAAAAGTTTATCCTGAAGGGTTTGCAGCTTATATTAACCTTGTAATGGACAATCAATTAAAGATCATTAATAAGGATTTAATCGATAAAAGAATTATCATTCAGGATATAGGTGGGTTATCAACAGATATTGCTGTCATTAAGAACCGTAATGTTGATGATGATAAGGCACAAGGATTTAATCTTGGAGTATCAGAGTCATTAGAAGCGATAAGGGAAGAAATTAGATCGAAACATGGCATTGAACTAGACAGTCGACGTGATGTTGTTGAAATTATTACGAGAAAAAATGACCGAAATCATATTATGGTTAAAGGTAGTCGTACAAGTGTCCATGATATTACGGATCGCATCCTGCTTGAATTAGCAAAAAAACAATACCGTTTACTACGTAATGTGTGGCAGAAAAACTCGCAAACGGAGATCTGTTACTTTGTTGGTGGAGGAGCTAACGTTTTAAAAGAATATCTTAAAACTTTAAATAATAATTTAGATGGTTACAATATCGATTTCTTTGAAGATGAGAAAGAGAGTATTTGGATGATGGCTAATGCTTATTACAAACTCATAACTGATTTTGTTAGAAAAACAGAAAAAACAGAGAAATCTAAACCAGTTCAAGAACCTGTGAAAAATTAAATAAGGTGATCATATGAAAAGCTCAGCTTCTAATGAAATTAAGAGGGGGCAAGCCATTTCTTTTCGTGTCCCTTCTGATACACCTGATCACCTTTTAAAGCATTTACAAAAGCTGAAGGAATCAGAACGAAGGAATTTTTCAAGCAAAATTGCCGAATTTGTAATGCGAGGGGTCGGTCAATCCTTTTCAACCGAAAGGGAAACAATTACAGTTCCTCTTCCACACAAATTAAGCAAAGCTCAAAGGGATTGGTTAAAGCATGAGCATTCAGAGGCCCTATTAGGAGCTATTTTATACCAACTATTAATGGATCCAGTTCGTGCAACATCCTTGCTTGCATCTTTAAACAGCAATTCGATAGACATTAACGAAGCCTTATATTTGCAAGAAGATATTCCTAAAAAAGAGTTTCCTATGGAGGAAGTATCGGAAGTAGACGAATATCTACAATCTGTAGAGGAAACAGCTGTAACCAATGATACAGATTTCTTAGAAGATGATTTAGACTCTTTTGATTGGGCCCAAGCTACACAAAGCCAAATAATTGACGCTGAAGAGGAACCTGAGCCCACTATTATGGAAGACGATTTAGATAATCTGTTAGGGGATTTCCTTAGTAAAATGAATAAGTAACAACGTATTATTTGAGGGTAATGGACACGCCATTACTCTTTTTTTAAAATATTACGCGTTTCCTACATTAGAGGCCTGAAATATGTACCTAGTAGCAGAGGGAAGCCTTCAGATGACTAATTATTAGTTCACCTTGAAATAAGGCATCTGAGTGCGTCAAAGGGCAAAATTTGAGCTGCTAATATGGTTAGAGTGGTCAAGAAAACAGAGGACTAAGTTTATTATGTTTTTAATCTGACAGAGTTAACATATGACTGACACAAAGGTGATGTATGTATGTTTCGATTTGTAGCATATAGGTCAAGGGATGCTATTTAAAATAATAAATTTACGTAAGTATCCCAATTTTGTCATAATTGTTACTCATAAACCATGTTACTCATAAATATTATAAAAAGTATGAATATAATATTAAGGAAGTAAATCCTATAACTCAAATGAACACTTTATTGAATGCACCTAAGTAAGTTAAAAGAAGTAAATAAGTTAATAAAAAGGGATTTATTTGGAAAGTGGGTTACCAAATAAATCCCTATATCATTGTAAAAAAATATTTACTTACACACATTATTCTGGAAAGTGGAATGCATATATGAAGTTGATAAATTCATCAAAAGGAAGAGAGGATTCTCCTTCTAGTTCACCGTTTCCAACAACACTAGTTTGTATATCCTTTCCCCAAATTTGAAGACTGTCGTTATTTGGGTTATAAAAATAAACACGAACTATACCAGTAGGGTCTGGTACGATCCTTTGAATAAGAATAGCGTGAGCACCAAGCACTTGACCAGAACGGTTATAAATAGTAATTCCTGCAGGCTGAGGAAGCCCCTTGTTAATTTCAGGATTATGAATTGGATGATAATAACGTTGGAAATTTGCTATAAAGTTAAAGTCATTATAGACATCTGAAAAACCGGTCCATATACCTTTTTTATGAAAGGTAGGGTTGATCCATTTATGTGGATCTACACCACGACCATCAGCAGCCTTTAACATTTCGAAGTATATAGAGTCTAGGTGTGGAACTAACAATAAAGAAATTGCATCAATATGAACTTCATCTTCAAGGGGAACAGGTGACAACGTTTCAGAGGAGATCGGTCTCCCTTCAAAATGAATAGTCACATTTGCAGTCTTTAAAAATTCATTAAGCATTTTTACTAACATAACAGGCTCTTTCTGAGACCAAAAACTTAGTGCCCTTGTCGATTGACATGTAGGGTTAAAACCTTGACCAATACCTAACGGCGTGCCTAGAATATTAATTATTTCTGAAACAATTAAAGACCTTATAGCTTGTGTATTCGTTAAGTTATAAGCAGTGACAAGTCTAATTTCAATCTTTTCGTGAATTGGGGTTTTAATCATTTCTTCGATTTCTTTTATGAGTTCACTTGTGAAAATATCTCTCTGTAAGAAACGGAATAATCCGTAAATGCTTCTGCGCGTTTTTTTCGTAACTGAAGTAGTAATGAGTGAAGATATAAAGGGTAGATTTGACTGTAAATTTTCCTTAGCTTTTTCGTCCTCGGCAAGCATGTGCTTTAGCAAGTGTGGCTTTTCCTCATTAATAAAGTGTAAAAATATAACATGAAATATAGAAACGAGACCTGTATTTACCATAGATGAACGCAACTGCTCTGCTTCTTTAATAAGTATTGAATCGCTACAAGTTTTGATTTTTATTGCATAATTTTCTTCAGTTCCTGTGGCTAGATTAGATGGTGAATAAACCGCCTTTTCATAATCCATTAATCTAGAATCAGCCTCTTTAAGCCCACTAGCTAATTTCCTTGCACTTGATATGAGTTTTAAAATTTTATTTGTCACAATGGGCCTTTGAACAGCAAGATTATCAACCTCACGATAGAGGTTTTCAAATACCCGGGATGAAAAACAATGCTCTGAAATAAATCTTAAAACCTCAGACGCCTGTTCATCTTTATAAAGCTGGGTTACCCGGTTTTCCTCGGTTTCTTTCATTAGAAGTAAATCAATGTTTAAAGCTAACACTTTCGTTAAAAACTCAGTTGCCTGAAGTGCTGTCATATCTGGATGTTCATATTCTCCTTTGGCGATCGCAAGTATCCTAAGTTCGCTTAATACTTCTGCAACCGCTGTAGCACCTCCAGCTTGGAGAGTACCCCTAACAAGTGGAGGATTGAGCTTATTAACATCTTCCCACGGTTTACCTACAAATAATCCTGCTTTGTCAAAGAGATGAGCATATCCATAAATTTTTTCCAAACCAAAAGGCTCTTTAAGAAGGGATGAGGCTTCATCCAATACAACTTGTTGAAATAATTTTTTACTTATAAAGGGAGCTTGCCATAACTGTTGAAAGGCTTTTTGAAATGCATTCTCTGAAGATAATAAGTAAAGTCCCATATGTCCATCCTCCTTTCACCATAATTCCTTCTACACTTTTATTATGGAGTCTAATCAACAAATTAATAACAGTATTGTTTAATTTTAGTATATGGAGTTTGCATATTTTTTTTCGGACATTTAACTTGAGGAAATAAGGATTTTATATTGTTAGAATATTTAAAATTTAAAATAATGTACCATGAAATCAATATTATTTCAAATATATAATAGCTTACTTAGTAAAAAAAAGACCACGAATAATATCGGGTCTTTTGTATCGTTCTCGTATTAAAAATGTATGAGCGGCGTAGCTAATTTATTTATTCCCAAACGTAATTTTTTCCCCAACTATTTTTAGCCAAAGTCTCAACTGTTTCAACTAGTTTGTCTTCCACCATAAATGTATCACCTTGTTCGTATGGATTGTAGTGGTAAGCATACATTCTTGCTACAAACTCATGGAACGGCAGGGAAGATTCACCCTCCAATTCACCAAAGCCTGAAACACTAGCCTTGATGCCTTGACCCCAATTTTGAGTACTGTCATTGTTCGGGTTATAGAAATAAATACGAATATCATTATTTGGATCTTTATCAATTCTTTGAATTGAAACAGCGTGAAGACCAAGTAATTCACCATGAACATTTGTAATAAAAATACCCACTGGATTTGGATAAATTAACTGATATCCTTCATTATAATCTGGGTGATGTGTTGCATAGAATAGTTTTACAAATGCCGAATAATTAGAAACTTGTAATGTAAACGGATCGATTGCATTAATAAAACCACTTGGAATCCATTCACCATAAAATTCGCGGTTAACCCATTTATGTCCATCTTCTCCACGTAGAAGAGTACGTTTCATCATTTCGTTATAAATTTTATCAAGGTGTGGCACCAGAAGCACAGAAATCGGATCTAAGTCTTGGTTGATTTCATTAGCAACCCCACCAATTAAAAGTGTAGAATTAATTGTTTCACCTTCAAATGTCATTTCAATACCATTATCGCGCGCTGCACTATTGATGAAACTTAATAGTCGTTCAATATCATATTGTGACCAAAGTGAAATCGCTCTAGCTGATTGGCATATAGGGTTTGTACCTTGTCCAACCCCAAGCGGTTGGCCAAGAACGCTTATAAGTCCTGCAACAAGAACACCATTAATACTAATACCACTCTGCTCATCTACAAATTTTGATAAAGCTTTGCGTACCTCAGCATGAACTGGAAGCTCAAATAATTGGCGAATACCTGGGATCACAGGTTCAATATTTAATACTCCTCGATCTAGCATTTTGCCTAGTCCATAGATTGATTGTCTTGTCTCAGGGTAAATTGAGATTTGAATCATATCGTGGATTAGTTTGTTGTGATCATTAAAACCAGAAATCCCCTTTTCCGTCAAAGCAAGTGCAGTTGGAATAATTTCATGATTTTTGCGATTAAGGAAGCGAATTAGAACTGCATGATAAGGTGAAACAAGTCCTGTTTCTTTCATAGAGTCAGCAAAAATTTTTGCTTCAGCTATTAACTCTTCCTCACTTGCTTGCTCGAGTCTTAGTCTGTATTCACGTTGATCAGAAGTTTCTAGACTAAGTGGTGTTGGTGCATTTGTTGCACGTCCGAATTTTTCAAGGATCCCTACAGTATTATCATCAATTCCAGAATTCTTCAATTGCTCAGATGTTTGAATCATATCCAAAACTCTGTTTGTAGTAATAGGACGTTGAACAGTTAGTCGTTCAATTTCTTGCACCATTTGATCAGCTACTGCTTTAAATGAAAGTTCTTGTCCAAGATAGCTTAATAGATTAAATGCTCGAATCTCATGATCTTCCGGCTCATTTGATTCATCTTGTGTTTCAATAAGAGTTAATAAGTCAAGATTTAAAGCTAGTACTTCATTTAAGAATTTACTTGCATCTTCAGCGGTAAATTCCTCATGTTTATATGTTTCTTTTGCGATAGCAAGTATACGCATTTCACTTAATAATTCGATAATTGAATAGATAGTTTTAACTCTTAAAGAACCACCTACAAATTGTGGTTGTAATTTTGTTAAGTCTTCCCATTCTCCATCCTTAAATACCCCAGCTTGATCAAACAAATGAGCGTATTTAAAAATAATTGATACTCCTTCACTAGTAGCTGCTAGATCCGTTGCAAAATGGAAAATATCTGTTTGATATAGGCTTTTTGCGAAAGGTTTTGCTTGTTCTAATGTTTTTAGTGCAGATTCAAATTTATTTTCTAAAAGAGTGATTTGCTTATTAGCAGTTTTTCTCTTTGAACTAGTACTTGTCGTTCTTCTACGAGTTGTAGTACTTGTCTTTCTGTCCTTTGTTGCAGTACTCATTCTTCCATTCACTCCTTATACGTAGAAATTATGTTTTTCATATTTTACTAGAAGATCTCTCAATACTTCGCTATCCTCACCTAGGAAATAGATAGAGCCGTAGTGATTACCAAAACCTACTCGTTCAGAAACTTTCGATGTAGTAGGAATAAACATATTATGTTTTAGGAAATAAGGGTGTTCTTTTAACTCAGTAGGTATTTCTAAACGTGAAATTACATTCACTTTTGGGTAAATCATTAAGTTACCAGAGTGTCCTTTTGCAGAAACGACTTCTTCAGGGAAAAATTTATTTAATACTTCTTCAGGCGTTTCAGGGTCACAGCATAGTACTTGTGCTTGATAAGGGCTGAAGCCATAAACTCTTTCGATATGCTCAAAAATATGGCCACCAGGAATACGATTTGCTACCTCGCCGAAGTATAAAGTCCCTTCAGGTGTCACGAAAAACTCTGGGTGTAAAAGTCCGTATTTCACTTCAAAGCCTTCTACTAGCTTTTCAATTGCTTCTTTAATTTGAGGTCTCCATTTTTCAAGTGACGGAGAAGCTGGAACAAAGTTAGAGTGTCCAAGCTTTACATATTCCGTAATATTTAGGAACTTTACTTTACCGTTATGGATAAAAGCCTCACATGAAAACTCTTGACCCTCTAGATGGCTTTCCATTAGTAACGGAAATTCAGAATCATCTATTTGCTCAATTTCTTCTGGTTTTTTAATCATATAATGACCTACTGTACCAGCTTTATCGAATGGTTTAACGTGAATTGGCTCAAAAGTTTCTCCTTCGAGCTTCATAAATGCTTGGTTAATTCGTTTGAAGAAACGGTAAATATCCTCTTTATTATAAGCTTCTTCAAAGACCCCTACTCGAAGTCCTGCTAAATGTGCTCTACGCTTCATTAAGCCTTTATCTCTCAATAAAAGGGATTTATTAAATACTTTAGGATCATCCCATATTAATGAATTAATCATGCCAGCCCATTCTACTGTTTCTTCATAAATCGGGACAGCAACTGATACATTTAATTCTTTTAATATTTCATAAAGCTCAAATGATTGTTCAATTGGAACATCAAATGTCCATGGAATTAATTTGATATTATTTTTTTCTGCAAAAGTAGTAAATTCAGGTGGACCAACAACAACAAATGGACGATCCAACTTATCGATTGCTTCAATTGCTTGTAGACTCCACCCTAGCAGTACTGTTGTTTTTTCTTGATTCTCTCTCATCTCTACAATTCTCCCAGCCTTTGAAATATTTTTATAATTGTTAAAACTTTTAGTAAAATGAATCTTGCAAACAACTTTATTTTACTAAAAATAAGAATAATTCAAATTGTTTCGACAAAAATAGAGATTTTTCTCACAATTTTTAACAAATGAAATATTTTCTTTATATTATCTTAATGTTTAAAAATTACCTATGGTGGTAATATAAGGGGGCAATATTCTGATTTTATTGACAAAGGTTAGAAATAATTATGCGAAGGGGTTAATTTCATTGTTGATGCAAAAGGGAGAAAGTTTAAAGGCAAGCTTAATTGAAGAAGTGTATACTACTAGCAATTGGTTTAATAGGCTAAGAGAGTATTTCCCAGAGAGGGAAATGAAGTCTAAACAACATTTCGAACTACTTTTTCAAGAAAAACAGGCAACGTATCAATTAATGGAAGGACCAGACTTTATCGTTGTTTATTTTGAACAACAAGATTATATTTTCATCGATTATATATTAGTAACAGGTGGTCGAGGAAAAGGTGTTGGTACTAAGGTCCTTAGCGAATTAAAAAGTAAGGGGAAAGCAATTATTTTAGAAGTAGAGCCAATTTCTCCTTTAGATCCTGATTCTGAAAAAAGAATTAGGTTTTATCAACGACATGATTTTTTAAGAATGGATAGTATCAATTATGAAAGAATCCATATGGTAACGAATGAGTTAAATGTAATGGATATCTATTGCTGGTCGCCAGCAGGTGTTTCAGAAGAATGGGTGTTGGAACAAATGAAAGAAATTTATACTGAAGTTCATGCGTTTAAGACGTACGAAGTTTATGGGAAAGATGCTCAACCTGTATCTGAAGTACTAAAGTTAAAAGAAAGTTTAGAAGCAGCTATTCAATAATTTAGGTGGTTTAAGGCCTCTGGAAAGTGACTGAACCAATTCATTTTAATGGGGAATTATAGTTTCCATGCAGATTGGGAAAACTTTTCAAAAAGGAGGTCAAAAAGAAGTGAAAAAGTACCTTTTAATGTTCCTGTTAATGTCATCACTTTTCGGATTAGTAGGTTGTGGGAATGATGAAGCACCTCGAGAAGACGAAGATGTTGAAGATGTTGAAGAGGAAGATGAAATTGGCGACGATGAAGTAGATGATGAGTAGATCGTTGTCAAAATTTAAAGTTTTATTTTGTGTAGTATAAAATCCAATTAAAGAACTGTGTTTTCTATGTTTTAGTATCAGACTAGAAAGCACAGTTTTTATTATATTTACATATAACGCGAATGGTTTAGAGGGTTTTTAAATCTTTGTACTAAATTCCCTTATAGATATTAGGTTATAGCTATATTTTGATAATTTCTATTAACCAAAAGTAAAAAATAGTAAAATGTGATGTATAATGATGCTGATAAATAGTTCTTTTTAAATACATCCAACATATTACTAAATATCTAGAAAGGAGTTTTGTATGTCCAACTTAGACATTACATATATTAGTGAATTAAAAATAGGACAAGTAATACCAAGCGATATTTATTTTAATAAAACTTTGCTAATAAAAGCTGGAACTAAAATAGATAATGCACTTCTTCAAAATCTCCATAACTGGGGAATAACAAAGCTTAGTAGTCTTTATACCAAAAATGAAACTCCTGAAGTTCCTAAGCCACAGATTAAAAAAAAGGAAAAGATTTTCTACTCAAAAGAGTTATTTGATATTAAAAAGTTATTTTATGAAAGTTTGCAATATGTCGTTAGTGAAACACGATATGGTTTAATATTGAATGGTGATGCGCAAATAACATGGCTTGAAAATTTATTTATCTCTTCTTTATTATCTAGTCAAGTTTCAATCGCATTATTATCTCTAAAGAAGAAAGACCCATATAGTTATTTCCATTCCTTCGATGTCTTCTTACTTGGTTCACTTCTTGCAGAGATGTCGGGTATCCGTGATATTCGTTCATTTGCGATCGGGTGTTTGCTTCATGATATTGGAAAACTTCAAATTAGCAATGAGTTATTACAAAAGGAAGGTAAGCTATCAAAAGCAGAATTTGATGAGATTCAAAAGCATCCACTTTATGGTGTGGATTTTATGGAGGAAAATAACCTTTCTAGTTCCTATAAGGATTTAGTTAAATCCCATCATGAACGCCTAGACGGTACTGGGTATCCAGAAGGATTAACAGAAAGCTTTCTTTCAGAAGAGGTAAGATTACTGGCGGTAGTCGATACCTATTCCGCACTGACATTACAACGCTCGTACAGAGGGGCATTTTCATCTATTAAAGCTTTTGAGTTATTGTTAGGTAAACATCATAAGTACGATAAAAAGTTTGTAATTAATTTAATGGAGTTAGTTAATATTTATCCGACAGATAGTATTGTAAGATTATCAAATGGTAAAAAGGCAAAAATTAAATCAGTACATGAAAACCAGCCGTATTTCCCGTTCTTAGAGGAAATTGGAAATAAAAGAATTTATCAATTACCATTAAACTTTTCAGTAACAATTAGCCGCTTTATTGAGTGGGATCAAGTCAGTGACCCGGAAGCAGATGATGATCTTAATAAAAAGGAGCTATATTGGAGCTACTTTATTAACCATATCTCTGCTGGCAATATGGAGGAAGCGATGAATTACTATCGCTTAATAACCGAGGGTATGGAATTAAATAATATATTTATTGATGTTATTATACGAATGATTAAAGAAATCGAAATAAAGAGAGTTGAAGGCGAACTTTCAACTGGTGAAGAGCACGACGCTTTCCTGAAAATTAAAGATATATTAGTTGAAACATTTAATAAATAATTCTTCAAGACTCATTGCTTGTATAAATGCTTTGGGTCTTTTTTTATTAAAAAATAGTCTTAATCCATGGAAAGCTTTTTTATATGATGGAAATCCAATAAACATGGAGCCCAAAAACTCCCGCATAAATAAAAAATGCACCAACTAATAACAATAGAAAAAGTGATTGAAATCTAGGCTTACTTTTCTTATAAACAAAAAAAGAAATAATCATTAAGGAAGTTGACAACAAAAGTTTTACTAAAAGGAATAGCACAGAACTATTCTCCCACAATTCCTCCATGAGGGGATTCAATTCCTCAATTAAATTGTGTAGCAAGCCGTAGCTAGTAATAACCCCATCAAACAAATTTAGAATAGCAACAAGAACGCTAAATAGTATAATCAGATTTTTATTTTTCATTGTCCCACCATAAGAAATTAAGATAATCCCATCATTTACCTTTTCGGTAGTTTTTAATCATATGCAATAAATAAATGGGGGTGGGATGAAAATGATTGAATTTCAATTTGAAAACAGCATCTAAAAAAATTTGTTACATCTTTACCGTTTTAATTACAAATTTTACAAATGGCAAAAAGGTGACACTAAAAAGGTATTAAAACGTCTATATAGTATTATCTTAAATAATTTATTAAGAATAACATGTATTCAAATAGGTAAAAGTAACTAAAATAAATGGAGTAAAGGCCTATTAGTACATAAGGATCGTTTTGAAAAATAAAAAGTAAAGGTGTCTATATGAAAAACATCATTCTTAAAAAGTTAGAAGAAATAGAAGAGAAGTTTCAAGTGAAAATTCTGTACGCTGCAGAATGTGGAAGCCGTGCTTGGGGAGTTCACTCGAAGGATAGTGATTATGATGTACGTTTTATTTATATACATCAACCAGATTATTATCTATCTATTGACCCTCAAGGATTGGGTTCAAAAAGGGATGTAATTGAATTACCCATTAATGAAAACTTAGATATCAATGGTTGGGAAATTACTAAAGCCTTACGTCTATTTAGAAAAAGTAACCCGTCCTTATTTGAGTGGTTGAATAGCAGCATCATTTACTATCAAAAGTATTCATTTGTAAACCTTATACGAGCTTTAGAATGTGAAGTGTTTGAGCCAAGTACGATGTTAACTCATTATTTAAATATGGCGAAAAGAAATTATGAGAAGTATTTGCAAGGTTCAGAAGTGCGGACAAAATTATACTTATATGTATTAAGGCCAATCTTAGCTTGTAAATGGATTGTAGAATATGGGAAAGTCCCACCAATAAGGTTTAATGAATTATTAGATCGGATAATTCCTGAGAGTTTGTTAAAATTGGAAATTAATTTTTTACTAAGAAGGAAAATGTCTGGTGGAGGATCTGATCTACAGCCAACGATACAAATAATTAACAATTTTTTGAAAGAAGAAATTAACTGTCTAGAACTTTATGTTAAAACACTTTCAAGTAGAAATGGAAATCCTACTGAAAAACTAAATGGCTTATATAGAACCACTTTAAAAGAGGTATGGAATTATGATTTTAAAAAAAGCTAAACATCCCACTAAAAGTCATAAGTGGGATGTTTTAAATTCCTCGTTCAGCTGCAAATGTGCCCCGGGCAATGTTGAACTATTGCACTTGATGTTCTTCTTTTAGTTCAGTAATAGCAACTTCAGATCTCTCTTCTAGAGAACGTCTTAAGTGAACTGTTGCTGTTTTTCCATCGTCATGAAGTTTATCAATCCAAACTGAAACGCCATTATAACTTACTTCAAATTCCGCTGGAGATGCGACTATCTCTTGGGCGCGTTGAAACTCCATCATTTTGCCCTCCTATTTACGTTTATTCTTAGCTACAAGACTTCTAAGCTCTGATAATTCCTGGGAAATTTCTTCTTCTACTTTATTAGGTGCAATCTTTTGGTTTTTTGGTGTTTGAGGTAATGTATTTTTATTATTGCTATGACTTTTATTATCGTCTCTTCCCATATTTTATTCTCCTTTCAAGATGGTTCCGTCTTAATATGGCATAGAAGCAGGTTTTTTATCACGAAAAATACATAGTCTAAATGTGAGTATTTATCCGTTTTTTGGTGATTTATAGGAGTTTTAGGATAAGTAATATTTGGATAAAATTGATTTGGTTTTCGTTTAAACTCACCGTATAAATTGCATACTTCGTTTAGGAGGAGATTCAGGTGAGTTTAGCAAATATATTAACGATTATTGGATTCTTTTTTTGGGCAATAATTTTTGCAGTTTTAGTCATAATTGGAATTTATCTATATCTTATCGATCGTAATCAGAAGCAACATCCTGTACTAAGGAATTATCCAGTCATTGGTCGAGTTCGCTATTTACTAGAAACGATTGGTCCAGAATTACGCCAGTATTTTTTTAATAATGACCTTGAAGGAAAGCCAATATCTCGAAATGACTATCAACATATAGTTAAAAAGTCAAAATATAAACGAGATGTTATTGGATATGGTTCAGTCAAAGATTTTGAAGAAGCAGGTTTTTATATAAGGAACTCTATGTTTCCAAAACTTGCAGAAGAATTAACGATGGACCGTAATGAACTCGTCACAACAAATCGTTATCTACTCATAAAGGAACCTTTATTTACACAAAGAAAAGAAAAATTAGAGGCAAATAAGTCCGTTGCTTATTTGTTGGATGACCGTGATGCAATTGTGATTGGAAAGAATACAAGAAATCCGTTTATTGTAAAAGGGCAAATTGGTATGTCTGCCATGAGTTATGGATCCCTTGGTGAAAGAGCTATTACGACGCTTTCGAAAGGGTTAGGCATGGCCAAAGGAACTTGGATGAATACGGGAGAAGGTGGTCTTTCTGAATACCATTTAAAAGGCGGAGTAGACATTATCATGCAGATTGGTCCTGGATTATTCGGAGTGAGGGATTACGAAGGGAACTTTAGTTGGGATGCATTGAAGGAAAAGAGTGAGATTCCTCAAATAAAAGCATTCGAATTAAAACTTGCACAAGGGGCAAAAATTCGTGGTGGTCATATAGATGCCGAAAAAGTGACAGAGGAAATTGCCAAAATACGAATGGTAGAGCCTTTTAAATCAATAGATAGCCCCAATCGTTTTCGTGAATTTCAGGATTTTCCATCGATGTTTGAATTTATCGAGCAAATTCGAGAACACACAGGTAAACCTGTTGGGATAAAAATTGTAATCGGTAGTAGTAAGGAAGCAGTTGACTTAGCCAAACATATTAAGGATTCTGGAAAGGGACCAGACTTTATTACATTAGATGGGGGCGAAGGAGGTACAGGAGCTTCTTACCAAGAACTAGCTGACAGCGTTGGATTGCCTATCAAATCTGCATTACCACTTTTGGACCATGCATTACGGAAGCATGGCGTACGTGATCAAGTCAAAATTATAGCGTCTGGAAAATTATATTCACCAGATAGAATTGCCGTTGCACTATCTATGGGGGCGGATCTCGTCAATATTGCAAGAGGGTTTATGATTACTGTAGGCTGTATTCAAGCATTAAAATGCCATTCCAATGGATGTCCTGTTGGTGTTGCTACAACAGATCCTGATTTGCAAAAAGCTCTTGTAATTGATGAGAAAAAATACCGAACAGCTAATTATGTAATATCAATGCGTGAGGGATTATTCCGAATCGCTGCGGCTGCAGGTTTAGATTCTCCTGCTCATTTTAAAGCTGAGCATGTTGTGTATAAGGATGAAAAAGGGAAAGTATGGTCACTAGAAGAAATTTATCAAACCATAGTTTCAAATGGCTAATAGAGCATAAGTAAGGGGACGTCTGAAAATACATAGACGCCCCTTTATTGATATTTAACGTAGGAAATATTCTTTAAAAGGGCATTTTTACTTACTAGACAGTATTTAATTTATGCCTTTTTAATTATATTAAAATTATCATTCAATAAAGCCCAATTTTGTGGGAATGGATATCCTAAAGCCCAATAACTAATCCCACGAAGTTTGTATTCCTTGGCCATATCAAACTTAGCTTGTGCGCTTCTTGCATCTTCAAACCACACTTCATGCCCTTGACCTTGCTCATTAATATAGCGGAAAAATGGAGATTCTGCTGTTTTATTATATTGAATAGTAGCCCCATACCTAGTAGCGCGGCGAATTGCTTCTTGTGGGCTAAATGTTTCTGCATACTGTCCTTGTTGATGAGGCAGTCGCCAATCACGAGCATAAATTTGGAATCCCAAATAGATCTTTTCAGCAGGCATGACAGATAGAGCGTATTCCACAACTCTTCTCATTTGATTGATTGGAGAAATTGCTTGAGGTGAAGCCCCTCGCCATCCCCATTCGTAGGTCATTAATATTACAAAATCAACAATTCGACCGTGCGCCTCATAGTCATGTGCTGTATAAAGCAATCCTTCTAGTTCACTACCATACTTAGGGGCAACTGCAGTTGATACAAAAAACCCTTCATTATGGAATCGTTCTACCGCAAGCTCAAGAAATTCATTATAATTTTGTCGATCCTCAGGTGGAACATATTCAAAGTCAATATTTATTCCCTTATATCCTTTTTCCCCCATTATTTTAAGGCAGTTTGTAATAAGGTTTTCGCGATTCTCAGCACTAGAAAGTACAGCATGGGCTAAGTTTGTTCCAGCCGATGTGGATGATAAATTAGTGATCACCATCATAGGAACGGCCCTTTTGTCTACTGCCGCAGCAATCATAAGGTCATCATCAAAAGGTTCTAAGCTTCCATCCTCCTTAATGAGATAAGCAAAGGGACTAAAATAGGTGAGCAAATGGCCAATTGCATTAACTGACTCAGCAGCTTCTTCATCCTTCTGATAAGTATATGCATTCACTTCAATCACTGGTTTTGGGTGTGGAACTACTAATTGCAAACCAGGATAAATCATATTTGGGTTTTGAATTTGATTTTCATTCATAAGGGATTGTACCGTAACTCCATAAAGGGAGGCAATTTGCCATAGTGATTCGCCAGGTTGAACAATATGAAGGATAGGTGGAATGAATAGTACTGTCCCTGGAGATAAAAGGTTAGGGTTTGTAATATTGTTAGCTTGTAAGACAGCATTTACGGATACACTAAACTGCCGTGCAATTGACCAAATTGTATCGCCCTTTTTTACAGTGTACATAGAACCTGGTACAGGAATAACAATTGATTGCCCAAGCAATAATTGATTTGGATTCGGTAACTGATTAACTTGTTGTATAGCATTTACGTTTACATGATAACGCATTGCAATTTCCCAAAGTGTTTCACCACTGCTAACAACATGGATAAGCAAAAAATGCCCCCTTTGAATATGGTTATTACTGTAATATATGTGAAGTCCATTAAGATAATCCAATAAAATCATATGGAGAGGTTTTAGGCTTCCTTCGTACACTTCAAAAAAAGTATTATAATTAAACGTAACTTAAACGTAACTTAAACGTAACTTAAACAATTAAGGAGTTTTTAGAAGATGAAATTAAGAGAGCAAATTGAAAAATACATACCGTATAATGCCCAGGAAATAAAGGAACAAGAAGTGATTTTACGATATATGGACACATTTGATAATTTACTAACAAGGGATAACGAATTTGCCCACTTTACCGCTTCTGCTTGGATTGTGAATGAAGAAAGAACAAAAGTGCTTATGATTTATCATAATATTTATCAATCATGGTCTTGGACTGGGGGGCATGCAGATGGTGATGGGGATTTACTTCATGTGGCTTTAAAAGAAGTAAGCGAAGAAACAGGTTTAACAAACATTAAGCCTCTATCTGAAGAAATCTATTCTATTGAAATTTTAGGCGTCCCAGCCCATGAAAAAAGGGGGAAGCATGTGGCAACCCATGTGCATTTAAATGTAACATATTTAATTGAGGCAAATGAATCTGAGTTGACGAAGATTAAACCAGATGAAAACAGTGATATCAAGTGGTGGGGATTAGAAGAGGCAATTGAGGCGAGTACCGAACCAGAAATGCGCGTTGTTTATCGAAAGCTAAATAACAAATTAAAGGGCTTCTAAATTTGTGAAGAACTATCATTCAAAAAGTCTTTTTTATTTCAAAATCATAAATTTCTTATTCTTAGACAACCTATTGTAGATGAATAAGGAAGGTGTGATAGTATGCTTAGCAACTATGAAGTTGGAGATATTGTTTATGTTTTTATTCGAAATCCACACATTCAGGATGTAGCAAATATTCAAGAAGCAGCAGTTGTAAAGGATCCTGAAAACCCGGAACAATTAGCTGTTTTTGTATATGAAACGTATTATCCATTAACATCTGATATGGCAATCTATTCAAGTCAATCTGAGGCAGAAGAAGCTTATCGTCAATTTTTTGGAGAAGATACAGCATGAAAGGTCCGTTTATACCACAGCTTGTTTACTTTGAACCTACAGCTTTAGATTATCCACTTGGAGTAGAATTAAAAAATAAATTTGAGGATTTGGGGATTGAAATACGCTATACAACTTCCCATAATCAAGTTCGAAATCTCCCTGGAGACAATGATTTTCAGAAATACCGAATAGCGAAATCTACTCTAGTAGTAGGAATCCGAAAAACACTTAAGTTTGATACATCAAAGCCTTCAGCAGAGTATGCTATTCCATTTGCTACCGGGTGTATGGGGCACTGCCATTATTGTTATTTGCAAACTACAATGGGGAGTAAACCTTATATTCGCACATACGTAAATGTTGAAGATATACTTGACGCTGCTGATCAATATATGGCGGAACGTGCGCCAGAAATTACACGTTTTGAAGCTTCTTGTACATCAGATATTGTTGGTATTGACCATTTAACACATACGTTAAAAAGGGCAATTGAACATTTTGGTCAATCTGAATATGGAAGATTACGCTTTGTAACAAAGTTTCATCATGTGGATCATTTACTAGATGCAAAACATAATGGGAAAACAAGATTCCGTTTTAGTGTCAATGCTGATTATGTCATTAAACACTTTGAACCTGGAACATCTCCCCTTGCAAAACGAATTGAAGCAGCTGGGAAAGTGGCAAGGGCTGGGTATCCACTAGGATTTATTGTGGCACCTATTTATCTCCACGCGGGTTGGCAAGAAGGATATTATCATATGTTTGAACGCCTAGATGCGGAATTGCCACAAGATGCGCGGGATGATATTACCTTTGAATTCATACAACATAGATTTACCAAACCTGCAAAAAAGGTTATAGAAAAGAACTACCCGATGACGAAGTTAGAATTGGATGAAACCGCAAGACGTTATAAATGGGGAAAGTATGGTATAGGAAAATATATTTATCAAAAAGATGAAGAGGAAGAAATTAAAGAACATCTGTATCGGTATATGGAGAAGTTTTTTCCAAAAGCAAAATTGGAGTACTTTACATGAAAAAATGAGCATATCAACAAATTCGTTGATGTGCTCATTTCATTATTTAGTCTTTTTCATAATAAAACTCATATGTCTGCCGCTTTTTTTATCTTGGCGATAGGAGAAACCATCAGAACTTAAAAACGTACAAGTTTGATCAATTATAACATTCTCAGAAGGAACGCCGGCTAGTTCACATTGTTTTTTTACGGTTTGTTGATTATCAATGTGATATTTGCTTGTTTCGTTATTAAAATACATATAATCATCTGCATAGCCTAAATCTCGAAATTTAACGAAAACATCCTCATCCACTTCAAACTTTTCTTGGCTTAGAGCTCTTCCAAGATGAACATGGAAATATCTCGGGTCACAATGCTCAACTTCTTTTAATTGCTGGAAGACTTTCAGAGTAATTTCTTTTACTGTTCCTTGCCAACCTGAATGAATCACTCCGATTAGACCTTTCTGTTCATGATAGAAAATAACCGGAACGCAGTCAGCAGTAAAAGTACATAGCAGTATTTCTGGTTCATACGTAAATAAAGCATCAGTATTTAAAATGGCATTTTCTGTACTCTTAGCCCCGCGCCCTTTATCGGCAAGGGTCACATGATGTACATTAGCGCTATGGGTTTGATTTGCACAAACAAATGAATCTAAGCCACAATTTAAAGATTTAGCAAGTCTTTGGCGATTTTCTAAAACCTGTTCCACACTTTCACACACATGAAGAGCCATGTTGTTTTGTTCAAATTCATTGTTCTCTTTCAAAGTAATGCCTGCAATATATTGTTCATTGTCAAAATAGATGTTTGTCTTCAAGTTCATCACCTCTTGGTTACTATATTATAGGAATCGGGTAGTAAGTGATAGTCATTGATTCTTTAATAAGTTTATTAATATGACTCTTCACAGTGTATTAGCATTTTGGCTAAAGTACTAAAAGAAAAACACCTTCAAATTTTTGAAGGTGTTTCTTTTTTATCTTGAAGCGGCTTCGCTAGCAGCAATTAGCCCTATTGTTTTATTTTTTTTCCAAATACTATCCCAGTATTTTAAAGGGACGACTGTTGGACCAACTGCTGGGGAAATTTCTACAGTAATGCCTGGTTTTTTATAAGTAGAGATAAAGTAGTCTGCAGACACACCAGATGCTGTTCTGCCAGTTGGAGGCATAATGGCATATCCAGTAACGCTATTAATTTTTTTAGCTAAAGCGCGATCTCTTTTTAAGTTTGTGGAGTTTTGGAAGTTAAAATAATATAACACTTGTCCAGAGCTGTGGTAAGAAATATAAGAGTTAAATGGGTGTTTCGCCATAAAATCTCTTAATGCACGAGCTTCTGGTTCGGAAAAGGCTTTTGGCCCCTTATAAAACTCATAAGAAGGGCGATTGATTGTTACTAGTTCCCGCCATCCAACACTAAAGTTTCGATTCAAATCAACGCCACGAATATTTGCTTTCCAACGATTATAGTTTGTACTGCCATTATTCAGTTTCTTTGTGGTTGCTGTAGCATTAGTACGTGATTGTACAAGGGTAACTGCATCAGGGTTCATCATAGGAACAAACCAAATGCTGACTTGATCTAGTACAGACCGAACATTGTAAGAAGAAAACCTTGTGCCATTTAGATAATTCATTGAATATTCATCAATCATTTCTAATAACACGTTTGTTGTCATATGTTCCCGTGCATGCATCGAACCATCCATTAAGATTTCCTTCGAGCCTTTACCAACCTTTAAAGCATAAATGGGTCTACCTTGAACGGATGCCCCGATTTTTACAAGCTCCGTAAATTCCGGATACATATATGAAAATATCTTCAAATAGTATTCCATTTCTTTATGACTAATATTTTTATTTGGTATAACTAGGTTTGTATGTGTGAAGTGATTTAAAGAAACATAAACACGTTTTCCAAATACCTCAACAACTCCACGTCCACCATTTACCATATGTAATTGTACTGACTTTCCTTTTGCAATCGTACCAAGAACATTTCCATCACGATCTTTAAACTGTGTATCTCTTTCGGCAATAATCGTTCTCGGAAAACTTCCTTGAAGATGCTTTTCAAAGTTTGAGTTTTCTGTTGTCGAAGTTAGAGAACTTTTAGGAATATAGTATGCTCTCTTATTTGCAACGATAATAAAATAGTTTGTTGTAATACGAGTAGGTGTTAAAATTATACCTTTTTCTAGTGTTCCCGCTTTGATAAAGCCATTAGGTGTAGAGAAATAGTATTCAGTAATTTTTGTAGTTTTCCCATTGCCATTTGTATAGGGAGGAATAGTAGTCTCTGGTTGTTCGGGTTTGATTACTTCATCCTCTACTGGTTCTATTTCTACCTCTGTGTTACTTGACTTTTCTTCTACATTAGTATTGTGAAGATCGGTTTGACTAGTTTCCGTTGAAGCAACTGGCCCTTCACTTATACCATTTGATGTAGGCACTGCTGGCTCTTTAGTAGATTCTTCATTAGTTAAAACATCTGAAAGGATTACTTCAGTTGTTGGGTTTTGTTCAGAGGAATTTGAAGGGTCTACTTCATTTGCAGAAGCAACAGGAAGTTGAAAAATAACTAGAAGGAATGCTAGAAAAATTGTAAAGCTGCTCTTCTGTAATGTCAAAATGTTGTCATCTCCTTTTCTATTAAATTGTAACCTCTCTCTTTATTGTACTCTCTCTTTTTTTTTCTTTAGATTTTACGATTTTGATTGAGGTTTTTCCATTTAATAATAAACGAGTCCCAAATAAATTTATATTAAGTTTATATTAAGAAGTCGCTATTAAAAATAGGATGAGTTTAATTTAAGAGACTAGCTTGGGAAGTTGGTTTTGTAGGGGAAATATAGAAATGGTACCTTTTAAGAGTGCTAATTGGACTTCAAGTGGTAGGAGAAACAATTACCAGTCGTGTCTTTATTACAAGTTTTACAATATAGAAATCTGTAGAAACCCTAATTTAATAGTGTTTCAGTAATGTGTAATTCGCCCTGTAATATTTTTGTTATCTTACAGCCAAATTTTACGTGATGAATTTCACAAATAAAGCTACTAATATTGTATTATAACAAGCAGGAAGGATGACATGAATGTTTAAAAACATGAAAAAAGGCGTTATCGCTTCGGTTTTATCAGTTTCTTTATTAGTACCAGTAACTGCTTTAGCAGCTAATTCATATACAGTAGTAAAAGGCGATTCACTATGGAAAATTGCAGTTAAGACACAAACAGGTGTTCAAGAATTAATTGATGCCAACCCACAGCTATCAAACCCAAATGTAATTTATCCAGGGCAAGAAATTAAAGTACCTGAACAAGAAGGACAAGCTATTGAGCAAGAGGTCATCCGACTTGTTAACGTAGAAAGAGCAAACGCGGGTCTTCCTGCATTAAAATATGATTGGGAGCTTGCTAGAGTAGCAGAACATAAATCCCAAGATATGGCCGATAAAAATTATTTCAGTCATACAAGTCCAACATATGGTTCACCATTTAATATGATGAAGAACTACGGTATCAACTACCGTTCTGCTGGTGAAAACATTGCACAAGGTCAAAAAACTGCAGCGCAAGTTGTAGATGCTTGGATGAACAGTGAAGGTCACAGAGCAAATATCCTTAATAAAAACTATACTCATATTGGGGTAGGATATGTTGCAAACGGAAATTATTGGACACAGATGTTTATTCAAAAATAATTAAATAATAAGAAAAGAACCGTTTCTTAGAGAGACGGTTCTTTTTAGTTAAAATTTTATATTTCCTTTAGAATTCCTTTGATTAACTCTACAAAGTTTGTTCTTACTTTAGCTGCTACTTCAATTACTTCATCATGACTTAAAGGCTGATCTAAAATACCAGCTGCCATATTTGTTAAGCAAGAAATACCTAGAACTTTCATGCCACCATGTGTGGCTACGATTGCCTCAGGAACAGTCGACATCCCTACAGCATCTGCTCCAAAAGTACGAATCATCCGGATTTCAGCTGGCGTTTCGTAAGTTGGTCCACTCCACCATGCATAAACGCCTTCTTGAAGGTTCATATTTAATCCATTTGCTACTTTTGTTGCAATTCCGCGAAGTTCCTTATTATAGACCTGAGTCATGTCTGGGAAGCGTGTACCTAATTCATCGTTATTCGGCCCAATTAAAGGATTATTCGCTACTAAATTAATATGGTCAGTTATAAGCATTAAATCACCAGGGTTAAAGTTCGTATTCACTGCACCACACGCATTTGTAATGATTAAATTTTCAATACCAAGTGCTTTCATTACGCGCACTGGAAATGTTACTTCATCTAATGTAAAACCTTCGTAATAATGGAAGCGGCCCTTCATTGCTGCTACAATTTTGCCATTTAGTTCACCAATAACGAGTTCATTTGCATGTCCAATTGCCCCAGACTTAGCAAAGTGCGGAATCTCCGTGTATGGGATTTTAACGGAATTTTCAATTTCATCAGCAAGTGATCCTAAGCCTGAACCTAGAATCAATCCTATAACAGGTTGAAGATTTGTTTTGCTTTGAATGAAGTTTTTAGCTTCATTTATATCTTGAATGTTATGCATAAAAGTTCCTCCTAGTAAAATTAAAAGTTAGTAGTTATTTATTATTATGATTTATTGCATCTTTTTCCCACCATTAGAGGAAGTTTTATTTATACTTGTCGCTTATTTTGCTTACAGAAAAAGAGTGCTAAATGGAAAACGTTTTGCCAATAAAGTTTATCGAAAGGCACTTCTTGTGTAAAGAAAAACCCTCTAATTAAGAAGTGCTCCTATTTTTTAATAAAATAGAAGCACTAAGACTATTTTTGATTTAATTTACTATGTTTTTGACCATAAACAAAATAGATGACAAATCCTATAATAAACCAAATTCCACAAGCAATCCATGTATGTACGGAAAGCTGAGTAATCATAAATATACAAGCAATGAATGATAAGATTGGTAATACTGGGAAGAGGGGAACCTTAAATCCACCAGATTGAATTTCTTTATTCTTTCTTAAGAAGATAATCCCAATCGAAACAATGGTAAATGCAATAAGTGTACCCATATTCACTAATTCAGCTAATGCACCCAGTGGAACTAACCCAGCACAAAAGGCAACAATAATTGCGAAGGTCCAAGTATTTTTAACTGGTGTTTTATACTTAGGATGAATATCATATAAGAATTTTGGTAGTAAGCCGTCTCTACCTAATGCGTATAAAAGTCTTGTCCCTCCGAAGATCATCACTAAAATTACTGTCATCATTCCTGTCACAGCACCTAAAGAAATTATACCTGCAATCCAGTCTTGATTAATTACTTGTAAAGCATAACTTACGGGGTTACTAACATTTAAGTTTGTATACGGAACAACTCCAGTTAATACTAAAGATACTGCTACATAAAGCAATGTACAAACTAGTAACGATCCAATTATTCCTATTGGTAAGTTTCTTTGGGGGTTTTTTACTTCTTCCGCAGCGGAAGATACCGCATCAAAACCAAGATAAGCAAAGAATACAAGTGCTGCACCAGTTATAACCCCATCAAAACCAAAAGGCATAAATGGTTGCCAATTTCCGGGTTTTACAAAAAATACGCCAACAACAATAAACAACAGGATTACGCCGACTTTAACAAATACCATAATCTTATTTATTCTTGTTGTTTCTTGGACACCACGTGTTAACAACCATGAAATAATTAGTATAATCAGTACTGCTGGTAGATTAACGAATGTACCTTCAGAGGGATTAAATGGTCCCGACAGTGCTTGGGGTATTATGATATTGAATCCTTCTAATAGTGAAACAAAATAGGCTGACCAGCCGGTTGCTACAGAAGCTACGGCTAAACCGTATTCTAATACTAAAGCCCACCCAACAAACCAGGCTATTAACTCACCAAAAACAATATAACCGTATGTATATGCACTTCCGGTCACTGGTACTGCTGAAGAAAACTCAGAATAGCACATTGCCGCTAATGCACAGACAAATGCTGCAATAATAAATGAAAAGATAATGGCAGGACCTGAGTGGATAGCTGCCACTGTGCCAGGAAGAATAAATATACCTGTTCCTACAATAGCGCCAACACCAAGCATCATTAGATCGAAACCACCTAATGTTTTCTTGAGTTGACCGCTCCCACTTTTATTGTCTAAAAGCTCATCTACATTTTTTTTTCTAAAAAATTTACTCAAAATATACACCTATTCTTTTTGAAATATGAGAAAATTCTACAATGATTAGTATGTGTAGGTCAATTAAATACTAAACGATATGTCGAATTTTATCGAAATATTGATTATTTTATAATAGATTAAGATGAAATGTTCACTATTTTTTAATAATTTACTTTTTTATTCAAAATAACCTCCCTCAGGATCTTGATTTGCTCCATATGTAATTAAGAATTAGCCTCAAGCTTTCTAAAGCAATAGGAATATTTATGGCGATAAATTATTTTTCTGTAAATTTTCTGTATATTAGCTGATTTTCCAATCGTTCACTGATATTCTCTTAATAGTTTGATATGAAAACATTGAAATGGAGAATATTAAATGGACCAACCTTTTTATCAAAGAAATAAAACTTCACTAAGAACGTTACTCGAAATTTTAATAGTTTCAACGCGGCTAGGATTAACTTCTTTCGGAGGACCAACTGCTCATTTAGGCTATTTCCATGAAGAGTATATTAGAAGACGTAAGTGGCTTGATGAAAAGAGCTATACTGAGCTAGTAGCACTTTGTCAATTCCTTCCCGGGCCTGCAAGTAGCCAAGTAGGAATTGGGATCGGTGTAATGCGGGGTGGTATTTTGGGAGGCATTACTTCATTTATTGGATTTACGATGCCGTCTGTTGTCGCTCTAATACTATTTGCAATTTTAGTTCAAGGATTTGATGTTAGTGATGCCGGTTGGATTCATGGGCTTAAGATTGTTGCCGTTGCTGTTGTTGCACATGCTGTCTTCGGAATGGCAAAAAATCTAGCACCGGATTTATTGCGTAAGGCAATTTTGTTAGTCTCCTTGACTATTTCGTTACTATGGCAAACTTCATTTTCGCAAGTCGTGGTCATTCTATTAGCCGCAATTGTCGGTTTTCTTGTTTATCGAAAACATGATAATAAAGAGGAACCTACCGTTCATTTCCCAATTTCGCGGAAGTTTGGAGTTGCTTGTTTAGGATTATTTTTTGGGTTGTTAATGGTTTTACCAATCTTAAGAGATCTATTTTCATCAACTATGATTGCAATGTTTGATAGTTTTTACCGTGCAGGTTCACTTGTATTTGGTGGTGGCCATGTTGTATTACCATTATTAGAGCGAGAATTTGTCCCTACCGGTTGGATTAGTGAGGAAGCATTTCTTGCTGGTTATGGGGTAGCACAGGCTGTACCTGGACCACTGTTTACATTTGCTTCTTATATCGGCGCTGCAATGCATGGTTGGGTAGGTGGGATAGTTGCTACGATTGCAATTTTTTTACCAGCATTTTTACTTGTTTTTGGAACGCTTCCATTTTGGCAATTACTTCGTAAAAATAACAAGGTTAAAGGCGCCTTTATGGGTGTCAATGCAGCAGTTGTCGGGATCTTAATTGCGGCATTTTATAACCCAATTTGGACCTCTACTATTTTTAAACCCATTGATTTTGCCTTTGCTACAATCCTTTTTAGCATGTTATCTTATTGGAGAGTTGCACCGTGGATTGTTGTAGCTACGGGTGTTCTAGGAGGTCTTTTATTAGGATCTTATTATGATTAAATACAGAAAGCCCTTTATTAAAACAAAAATAGAATAAACCAGGCGCCTAGGTTTAATCGTACGCCTGGTTTTATTTAATTAATTTCGGAACGTATGAATTAAGTTATTGTTGTTGTTTCCTCTAGCAAATACATCAGTGCGGTTTGGTCCCCATGAAACAGCTGCTGGAGCACTTGTTAAATTGCCGTTAAGTGTTTCCCAATTACTCCAACGAGAGCCATTCCATGTTCTTCTAATTAGGCGATTGTTGTTTCCTCTAGCAAATACCTCTAAAAGATTATTTCGTCTTGACGATGCAGTTGGAGCACTTGTTAAATTGCCGCCAAGGTTTTCCCAATCACTCCACGAGTTTCCGTCCCACCATTTATGAATTAAATTATTGTTTTGCCCTCTCGCAAAGACATCGATTCGGTTTGGACCCCAAGATACTGCAGCTGGTTCCGAGTTTAGGTTACCGCCAAGGTCCTCCCAATCTTCCCAACGCGTGCCATTCCATGATTTTTTATAAAGGCGATTATTATTTCCACGAACAAATACATCTAAGCGATTTGAACGACGCGATGAAGCAGAAGGCCCACTTGTTAAAACGCCTCCAAGGTTTTCCCAATCATTCCATCTGCTACCGTCCCACCATTTATGATACAGTGCATTGTCTGTTCCTCTTACGAAGACATCAATACGATTTGGCCCCCAAGAAACAGCACCAGGAGCTGATGTTAAGACACCGCCAAGGCTTTCCCAATTACTCCATCTACTACCGTCCCACCAAATATGGTAAAGAGCGTTATCAGTTCCTCTAGCAAAAACATCTAAACGATTTGCTTGCCATGATGATACAGTCGGAGCGCTTGTTAAAACACCTCCAAGATCTTCCCAGTTAGACCAACCTTCGCCTGGGCGGTTGGGGCCAGGAGCAGGAGCGGGTTGCTCGCCCTTAAGTATTTGTATTGTAAGTTCAATAACTCTAGTTAATATACGATTTACTGTACTCGTTGGGAGATTCAAAGATTGAATAAATAAGTTAAACCAAGGATTTTCTCTTTGGAATTGACTATAAATTTGATTTGCTGGTCGGTTAATATTGGACTGATTTCGTGTAAAGTTAACAACAGAGAAGAAAAGAGATTCAATTAGCTGACGGTTCATTCCTGCCTGTTCTAGCTGTGTATACAAATTACTATGCTCTGAGCGAATTGTTTGAATAATTTGTTGAACACTTGGTCTTTCCTGCGGTGTTCTTTGGACGATTGGTTGTTGGTATTGTTGTTGTTGATATTGTGGAACATATTGCTGAACGTATTGGGGATGGCTTGGCTGAACGTAGTAATTCATAGGCACTTGAACAAAGTAATATGGGTATCCACCATATCCATTTCCATATCCATACATAACGTTTTAGAATCCTCCATTTTTTGACTAGTGTATGCAAGGTACTTTGAAGAGGTTATTCTAAATGTTTTGCTGTTTTTTCTTTTTGTTGGAATAGCCAAGATTTTTTAGGTCTTTCTAGCGGAGTGATGTTAATAATGAAGTAACAAATAATTAATACTAAAATAACGAGGGAGTAAATTAGCGTATCTCTCGGATGATCATGTTCAACGATAATTAATCGAACCATTGCAGTGATTCCAATATAGAGAAAATACCGAAGAGGAAAGTGATAATCTTCATTAAAGTACTTTACAATCATCGTAATAAATTCGAAATATAAAAAGAAAATGAGGATGTTCTCGAGGAAAAGTTTATAATCCGTACTCCCATATGTGATTAAAACTTCAAAGAACACTATGGTCTCCTTAATAAGTAGAAAAGAAAGAATGACAGCTAAGATCGTTAAACAGACATTTAAATACCACTGTAAAACCTTAGGAATCACTTTTATCGATAGTGATAATGGTTTTTTTCCTTTTTCCATCCCACACCTCCACTAAAATAATAACTAATCCTATGAAGAATGCATACAAATCATGATTTGATTTAACAATCATATGAAAAATAGGGATAAGTGAGAGAAAATAATGCATATTTCATCCTGATTTGGTGAATTTAAGAAGTGATATTTCCTAGGTAATATTGTTCATATGTTATGAAGTTAAGTTTAGTATAAAAGGTACAATTACTTTAGTTTAATTGCTTTTTTCTCAGTTATGTAATTACTCTCTATTTTAGAAGCCTTTATGATATGGTTTAAATTGCGATATTTTGACATTTATAAATGGTATTATTTAAGGAGTAAATATGAGGGATTTGGAAATTTATTTTAATAAAAAAACATACTACATTATTGTAACTTTGGTCATTGCAGTGATGTTCTCTGGTGTTGTAGCATACAACCCCTTAGTAGATGAAGATGCAGTACATCCACTTAGTGAGTATGGGTTTGGTTTTCAATTACATAAAATTTTCTTTGTACTGTTTTCAGTAAGCTTATTAATCTATCCAAAGTATCCAACACACTTGCACCGAATAATTTTAATCTCTTTAGCATTTATTTTTTGTTATCTATTATTCTTCTTATATCCGAATACTTGGTCTACCTTTATATTTTTATGCTTTATTCCAGCTATTTCAATTCTATTTTTCGATAAAAAATTATTTTACTTCTCCTTAATCTTGAATAGTATGTTAATTGTCTTTACATTTAGCTATATTCTATTAATTGACCAAGGAAATTTTTATCCATATATCACACTTGACTTGTTTGGGAATTTCATCAACTTTCTAACGAGCCAAGTCATTATCTACTTCATATATTATTTAACACAAAATCGAATTGAAAAGATACAATTGTATTATGAAGAAATAAAACAAGCAGAGCGCTTAAAAACTGCAGGTCAGTTAGCAGCAGCTGTTGCACATGAAATTCGAAATCCTCTTACGGTAGTGAAAGGGTTCTTACAACTTTACGAACAAGAAGCTACCATAGAAGGCCAAAAAACAACTAACTACTCTTTATTAATCGATGAACTAGATGCAGCAGAACAAGTGATTTCACAGTTTCTTACTTTATCGAAACCTTCAAAGAATCCTACAGTGGAGTTGGTGGAGGTTAAAGAATCACTACAAAGTGTATCAGAGTTGCTTTATTCATATGGGCTTCAGAGAGGCATTAAGATTGACCTTATAGCAGAAAACAACCATCTTATTAAAATTAACAGAATCGAGTTTAAACAACTGTTAGTTAATTTAATAAAGAATGCTATTGAAGCATCAAAAGATGATGATATTATCCTAGTAAGTTTAAATCGAGTTCGAGACTCTGTTGAAATAAAAATTATCGATCAAGGACAAGGGATGTCTAAAGAAGAAATAGAATCCCTTGGAACGCCCTTCTATTCGTTAAAAAGTAAAGGAACAGGATTAGGAATGATGATATGTTTTAATATAGTGGCGAAATATAAAGGGAAAATTAACTTCCAAAGTTTTAAAGGGCAAGGAACGAGTGTAACTATTAGTTTTCCGGCAGTCAAAAGTTAAAGATGCTAGATATATTTTAATCTACTCGCTTATAGTGAGTAGATTTTTTATTTTGATAGCTTAGTAGAGCTGATTATCTAATTGTTATACTTATGTACTTGTATAATAATTGACTTCAATTAAGTTGATCACAAGTTATTTATATATTTGAATCTAATTATTCTAAAAATATTAACAAATCAGACTAGACTAAATAGGTAGAATGTTTTAAAATACAGTAGGAAAATAGAGAAGATATTAGTATTTCGTTATATTTCTGAATATTTAGATTTTCTATTGCGGTTTCCTAATCTATTATTTATAATTATCTGAAATATCTAATATTTATTTGAGATTAAACATTCGGGGGTAAAAATTATGGCACAAAAAGGTTCATTAAAGAGATTCTCATCGATTTTTTTAGCATCTTCATTAATCTTAGGTGCATTAGCAGGTTGTAGCAGTTCAGAAGGAGGTACTTCTGAAAGCGGGGGCGCTTCTGAAGGTGATAGTAGTGAAGTAATTAAAATTGGAGCAAACTTAGAACTTTCTGGTGCAGTAGCTTCATACGGTTCATCAATTGCTACTGGAGCTGAGTTAGCTGTAGAAGATATCAATGCGGCAGGCGGAATTGATGGCAAAAAAATCGAACTTATTAAAGTAGACAATAAATCAGAAAACTCAGAAGCAACAGCAGCAGCTATTAAACTAGCAACACAAGATAAAGTTGCTGCAATGATTGGTCCAGCAACTTCGGGTAACATGCTAGCGACGGTTCAAATTTCGAACGATAATAAAATTCCAGTTGTTGGAGCTGCAGCAACTGCACCAAACGTAACTGAAAATGAAGATGGTTCAATTAATGAGTATGCATTCCGTACATGTTTCATTGACCCATTCCAAGGTATTGTAGCAGCGAACTTTGCAACAGGCGAACTAGGAGCTAAAAATGTAGCAATTTATGCTGACAACTCTTCAGATTATGCTAAAGGTCTAGCTGCTTCGTTCAAAGAACAAATCGAAGCTAATGGTGGGAAAGTTGTAGCTGAAGAAGCTTATGTTGCAAAAGATACAGACTTTAAATCAACTTTAACTCGTCTAAAATCAGCAGGTGCAGAATTTATTTTCATCCCTGGTTATTATGAAGAAGTAGGCTTAATTGTTAAACAAGCACGTGAATTAGGCATTGATGTACCACTTATGGGTGCTGATGGTTGGGATTCTCCAACATTAATTGAATTAGCTGGGGCAGAAGCATTAAATAACACGTTTATTACAAACCACTATTCTTCTAATGATCCAGATGAGAAAATTCAAAGTTTCGTAGAAGCATTTAAAGCGAAACATAACGAGGCACCAAATGCATTCCACGCTCTTGGTTACGATACTGTTTTCTATATTAAAGATGCAATTGAGAGAGCAGGTTCTACTGATGGTGAAGCAATTCAAAAGGCTTTAGCTGAAACAAAAGACTTAAACTTAATAACAGGTACATTCTCAGTTGATGAAAAACACAACCCAGTAAAAACAGCAACAGTTCTAGAATTCGTAGACGGCAATCAAACGTTCAACTCTAAAGTTAATCCTTAAAAAATTATTAACCAAAAGGGGGGCAAGCCGGCCTCCCTTTTTTACCTTTTTCATTACTTATAGAGAAAATAAATAATTTACAAGAATAAGATAAACGTTTTAACTTTATTCAGCAGAAGTCTTCCATTTCTATAAAGAGAGTGGAAGACATAAGGTATTACGATTCAATGGAGATTGAAACCTTGACAGTCACAAATACACCAAAACGTATTTGATTAAAAGGAATAACGCAACAGTCTTGCAATATAGTAGTGAAAATAAGACTTTTAGTAAAGGGAGTGATAGTTTATGGAATGGTTGCAACAACTAGTAAACGGTATTTCCCTTGGTAGTATTTATGCATTAATTGCATTGGGTTATACGATGGTTTACGGAATTATCAAGCTAATTAACTTCGCGCATGGTGATGTATTTATGCTTGGTGCGTTTATAGGATTTTATGCCATTGCACGATGGGATATGGGCTTCTTCCCAGCATTAATCATTTCAATGGTCGTTTGTGCAATACTTGGGGTCATTATTGAACGTGTGGCATACAAACGGTTAAGAAATGCAACACGTATTGCTGCTTTAATTACAGCTATTGGGGTTTCATTATTGATTGAGTATACGGTGATTTTCTTCCGCGGAGCGTCGCCAGAAGCGTATCCAGGAGTTTTACCGAATAAATCTATTTCCATATTAGGAGCAAATATTAGCACACAATCGATTTTCATTTTGGGTGTAACGGTTGTTTTAATGATCTTATTACAATTTATCGTTCACAAAACAAAAATTGGAAAGGCAATGCGTGCTGTATCCCATGACGCAGATGCTGCTAGATTAATGGGAATTAACGTAGATAATACCATTTCTGCTACGTTTGCAATTGGTTCTGCTCTAGCAGGTGCCGCAGGTGTTATTTTCGGAGTGTATTATACAAAAATAGATCCATTAATGGGCGTATTACCAGGATTGAAGGCATTCGTTGCTGCTGTATTAGGTGGTATTGGTAGTATTCCGGGAGCCATGGTTGGTGGACTTGTATTAGGTGTTGTTGAAACGGTTGTTAGTGCGTTAGGTTATTCATTATGGCGCGATGCTGCGGCATTTGTCATTTTAATTTTAATTTTAATCTTGAAACCATCGGGTATTTTCGGTAAGAACGCCCGTGAGAAAGTGTAGGTGACTGGTATATGAAAAAGTCTAAGAGTTTTTGGGGCTATTGTCTGTTAGCACTAGTAATCTATGCAGTTGTACAACTATTAATCTCGATGCAATTACTCGATCTATATTATCAAAATATGCTGATCACAATGTGTATCAACATTATGTTAGCGGTTAGTTTACATATCGTAATAGGTATCACTGGTCAATTTTCAATTGGGCATGCAGGATTTTTAGCGGTAGGTGCTTACTTAAGTGCAGTTGCAACAATGAAACTAGGATTACCGTTTCCAATTGCAATCTTAATAGGAGCAGTTGTTGCTGCATTAGCCGGTTTATTAGTTGGGATTCCAACATTACGACTTAAAGGGGATTACCTAGCGATTGCAACATTAGGTTTTGCGGAGATTATTCGTATTGTCTTTCTAAATGTTGATTATGTTGGTGGAGCTGCTGGGATGGTTGTAAATCATATGTCAACTTGGACATATGCATTTATTGGTGTAGTCATTACCATCTTGGTCATTTCCAACTTTACAAATTCTCGCCATGGCCGAGGGTGTATTGCAATTCGTGAAGATGAAATTGCTGCAGATGCCATGGGAATTAATACAACTTATTATAAAGTTATTGCATTCGCAATTGGCTCGTTCTTTGCAGGACTGGCAGGAGCAATTTATGCACACAACTTTTATATCATTCAGCCAACAACTTTCGGATTCCTAAAATCCTTCGATATTCTAATTTATGTCGTTTTAGGTGGTTTAGGAAGCCTTTCAGGATCAGTTCTTGCAGCTATACTCTTAACAGTGGTTTCAACTTATTTGGCTAACTTCCCTGAGACGCGCATGATTATTTATTCTTTAGTTTTAATTCTAGTTATGCTTTATCGTCCGACGGGGTTAATGGGGACAAAGGAAATTACTGATTTATTCAAGATAGGGAAAAAGGGAGGTTCTAAAGCATGACCAATAACCTTCTTATAAAAACTGAAAATGTGGGAATTCAATTTGGTGGATTAAAGGCCGTTCAAAATGTCAATATGTACCTGAATAAAGGAGAACTGATTGGATTAATCGGACCTAATGGTGCTGGAAAAACAACAACCTTTAATATGTTAACAGGTGTATATCAACCAACTGAAGGGGCAATTACGTTTGATGGTAAAAAAATTAATGGGCTTAAACCATATCAAGTAACAAAGTTAGGTATTAGCCGTACATTCCAAAATATTCGTTTATTTAAGGATCTTTCAGTACTTGATAATGTTAAAGTAGCAAATCATAATTTAGCTAAGCACTCAATTGTTTCATCTATATTTCGACTTCCTAGTCACTTTTCTGGGGAGAAGAAGATGGAAGAAGAGTCGTTAGCATTTCTTAAAATATTTGGTCTTGATGTTTATAAAGATGAATTAGCAAAAAATTTACCATACGGGATGCAAAGACGTCTAGAAATCGCTCGTGCATTAGCTGCAAACCCTAAATTACTGTTGTTAGATGAACCAGCAGCAGGGATGAATCCACAAGAAACACATGACTTAATGGAGCTTATTGCATTCATTCGAAAAGAATTTGGTTTAACGATTTTATTAATTGAACACGATATGCACTTAGTTATGGGTATTTGTGAACGCATCTACGTACTAGATCATGGTCAATTAATTGCGGATGGTACGCCTACTGAAATTCGTAATAATCCAAAGGTTATTGAAGCATACCTTGGTGAGGAGGTTGTTGATTAAGATGCTAAAAGTGAATAACATCGATGTCTTTTATGGCAATATCCATGCATTGAAAGACGTCTCCTTAGAGGTAAATGAAGGGGAAATTGTTACGTTAATTGGTGCAAATGGGGCTGGGAAATCAACACTATTAAAAACGCTTTCTGGCCTGTTAAAACCAAAGAATGGGGATATTTTATACCTAACACAATCAATTGCCGGAAAACAAGCGCAATCCATAGTGAAAAGTGGTATTTCTCATGTTCCAGAAGGTCGCCGTGTATTTTCCAATATGTCAGTTGAGGAAAATCTAGAGCTGGGAGCCTACCTACGAAACGATCGTGATGGTATAAAAAAAGATATAGATTATATTTATGAACTCTTTCCTAGATTGGATGAGAGAAAGAAGCAACTCTCAGGGACATTGTCTGGTGGGGAACAACAGATGTTAGCTATGGGTCGTGCGTTAATGGCAAAGCCCAAACTGTTATTAATGGATGAACCATCAATGGGATTGGCACCATTAGTAGTTAAGAAGATTTTTGAAATTATTAAGACGGTAAATGAACAAGGAACAACTGTTTTATTAGTTGAACAAAATGCAAATATGGCACTTTCTATTGCAAATCGTGCGTATGTGTTAGAAACAGGTAAAATTGTTTTATCGGGTACAGCGAAGGAACTTCAAGAAAGTGAACAGGTAAAAGCAGCATACCTTGGTGGGTTATAAAAAAGCGGGGAGTCAAAAATGTGGCTCCCCGCTTTTTTTAATAGGATTAATAAGTCTTTTTACTTTAAATAAACTTGCTAAAAGGTGATTGGATTATTTACCTTTTGGTTTATAGTCAAGTAGCTTAAATAATTCCGCTTTTTCTTTTTCAGTTAAGTCTCGCCACTTACCAACCTTTAAATTACCTAGATGAATATTCATAATGCGTATGCGTTGTAGACGTTTCACTGAATAGCCAAGAGCAGAACACATACGGCGAATTTGGCGATTTAGTCCTTGTTCCAAAATAATTTTAAATACATGAGAAGATATTTTCTCTACCTTACATGGCAAAGTCGTAGTATCCAAAATTTTAACCCCTGATGACATTCGCTTTAAAAATTGGTCGGTAATTGGTTTGTCTACCTTAACGATATATTCCTTTTCATGGTGATTTTCTGCGCGAAGTATTTCGTTTACTATATCACCGTCATTTGTGAGAAGTAATAAGCCTTCTGATTCTTTATCTAGGCGTCCAATATGAAAAATACGCTTTGAATGGCCAACAAAGTCAACAACATTTCCTTCTATATGTTTTTCTGTAGTGCTTGTAATTCCAACCGGTTTATTTAAAGCAATATACACAAGTTCTTCTTCTTTTTTTACTGGTTTGCCATCTACACAAACAACATCACCTTCGTTTACTTGACTTCCGACTGAGGCTAAATCACCATTAATGGTAATTCGCCCTTCTTCAATCCACTTGTCCGCTCCACGTCGGGAAACAATTCCAGTTTCACTTAAATATTTATTAATTCGCATAAATACTCCTATCTTTTTAATGTTTTTAGTATATAGTAAAGTGTCGTTTTTGGAAGACAGAAAAAATAAGTATTTTATTATTATTTGTATGGGTGCAGAATTGGCTATTACTCTAAGTTTTATCGTTCCTTTATGATTTCTAAACTAGTTTTAATGAAATAAAGTGAAATTCACATTACCTATTTTATTACATTTAATAAGACCTAACCATCTTGATTTGGTGATGTTAAGACCTGACTGGATAAATCTGCTTCCTAACATGCGCGAATTTTTGTCGAAAAGTTTTCTATTAATCTATGGTAAAAAACTAGATTAGCTAGTTATATTTTAGAAATCTAATTCATATTTTATACAAATACCTTTTTCATAACTTGGGGCAATTTGAGTGTTGAAGGTATTGAATATGACTAATCGGTGAAAAGGAGAGGCTTAACACATGTCAGTATTAACATTGTCTTATGCATTCCCAAATACAGAAGGTGCAGTAGTAAACTTTAAAGAACGTTATGATAACTATATTGGCGGTGAATGGACACCACCAGTAAAAGGACAATACTTCGACAACGTAACTCCTGTGACAGGAAAAGTGTTTACAAAAGTTGCACGATCAACAGAAGAAGATATAGAGTTAGCGTTAGATGCAGCTCATGCAGCTAAAGAATCATGGGGTAAAACATCTGCTGCTGAAAGAGCGGTTATTTTAAATAAAATTGCAGATCGTATCGAAGAGAATTTAGAAAAGCTAGCAGTTGCTGAAACATGGGAAAATGGTAAGGCGGTTCGTGAAACATTAAATGCCGATTTACCATTAGCAATAGATCACTTCCGTTATTTTGCAGGTGTTGTACGTGGACAAGAAGGAAGCATAAGTCAAATTGATAATGATACAGTAGCTTATCACTTCCATGAACCAATTGGGGTAGTGGGGCAAATTATTCCTTGGAACTTCCCATTATTAATGGCAGTTTGGAAATTAGCTCCTGCTTTAGCGGCGGGTAACTGCGTTGTATTAAAACCAGCTGAACAAACACCAACTTCGATTTTAGTTTTAATGGAATTAATTGAAGACCTATTACCACCAGGTGTCGTGAACGTCGTAAATGGCTTTGGTTTAGAAGCAGGTAAACCTTTAGCGTCAAATCCGCGTATAGGGAAAATTGCGTTTACGGGTGAAACAACAACTGGTCGATTAATTATGCAATATGCTTCTCAAAACATTATTCCAGTCACACTTGAACTAGGTGGTAAGTCTCCTAACATCTTCTTTGAAGATATTATGGACGCTGACGATGAATTTTTAGATAAAGCAATTGAAGGCTTTGTATTATTTGCGTTAAACCAAGGGGAAGTTTGTACATGCCCTTCTCGTGCGCTTATTCAAGAATCAATTTACGAAAAGTTTATTGAACGTGCATTAAAGCGTGTAGAAGCAATTAAAACAGGAAACCCACTTGACCCAACGACAATGATGGGTGCTCAAGCTTCATCAGAACAAATGGAGAAAATTTTATCGTATTTAGAAATCGGAAAACAAGAGGGCGCAGAATGCTTAATTGGCGGAGAACGCAATAGCCTAGAAGGTGATCTTTCAGACGGATATTATATTAAACCAACTGTATTTAAAGGTCACAATAAAATGCGAATTTTCCAAGAGGAAATTTTCGGTCCTGTTGTTGCAGTAACAACTTTTAAAACAAAAGAAGAAGCGCTTGAAATTGCAAACGATACACTTTACGGATTAGGTGCAGGTGTATGGACGCGTGATATGAATACAGCATATCGTTTCGGTCGTGAAATTGAAGCGGGCCGAGTTTGGACAAACTGTTACCACCAATATCCTGCCCATGCTGCATTTGGTGGTTATAAAATGTCAGGAGTCGGACGAGAAAACCACAAAATGATGTTAGAACATTATCAACAAACTAAGAACCTGTTAGTAAGTTATAATCCAAACAAATTAGGCTTCTTCTAATTTAAAAGGAGGCTTGCAAGTGGTTGAAAGAGTTGTTGCTACGGATGCCGCTCTTGCACTCATTGAGCAATTAAAAGAAAAACATGGACCAGTTATGTTTCACCAATCAGGTGGTTGTTGTGATGGTTCATCTCCTATGTGTTATCCGGATGGGGATTTACTTATTGGAGATGCAGATATCCTGTTAGGCGAAATTGGTGGTGCTAAGTTTTATATGCATAAAAGTCAATTCGACTATTGGAAACACACGCAATTAATTATTGATGTGGTGGATGGTCGCGGAGGAATGTTTTCACTAGAAGGTGTTGAAGGGAAGCGCTTTTTAACACGGTCAAGAGTGTTTACTTCTGAAGAAAGAGAAGAATTAAAAATTTCATAAAAATGGTTACCCTAAAGGTAGGAAGTTAACGCCTTTAGGGTATTTTTTTAGGATTACACTTTGAAAAGATTTAGTTATTTTTTGAAACTAAAGATTTCTTTAACCGTAGAAGAAAGTAGGAGTGATGAAAAATGAATGACGAACAATTTTCAAAGCAATTCCAAGCAAATTATGATCGTGTAATTAATTATATGGGTCATGGGTCTAACCAACATTTAGCCATGTCATTAGCTAGTAAATACACAATAAATAAAAAGCAATTTAGTGGTGTTATGTTAAGAAAGGTAATGGAGATTATTAATGAGGAAAAGTCATTCTCGTTGCAGCTTGAATCAGTCATGAGTTACAAATTAGCATCTTACCTAATGGAAGAAAAAGATATACATACAGCAATAAAGCAAATAAATAATCATGACAGTCTATTGGCAGATGTGAAATTCAAACAATCGTCTTTCCGCATATTAGGTGCGCTATTTTTACAAGAGGGTTCTCTTGAACATGCAAGAAGAGCTAAAAACTTATTCGATGAAATGAATCGCCATCAACCTTTTTTAACTTCAAAAGAAGATATTCCCTATGTTGTTGTACAAACTAGTGTTCAAGAAGATTCAATAGGTCAACGTGCTGAAACAATACAGCGTTATTATTTAGAATTGAAGAAACACCAATTTACTGTAGGGAATCACTTACAAGCGTTAAGTCAAATTATGACGATTTATAGTACAGACTATAATGCATTACTAGTTCAATATATTCTTCAACTAAGGAAGGAATTAAATAAACAAAATATTAAAGTAAAAAGAATACATTATCCTTTTATCGGTATTTTAGCCTTAGCTGCAACAGATGATTTTATAATTAGGGAGATCTGTATATTATATCAACAGTTGATGGAACAAAAGGCTTTTCGTTATGCGAAGGAATACGCATTAATTGTTGCCATTCAAAAAATCGTTAATGATTTATTGGAAGTACAGAATTTAGTAGAATTAACTCCTCTTACACGATTAGGCCAAATGAGTGAAATTGCTGAATTTGTATTAGAATTTACTAGTTTAATCCCAAGTGGTGTATCAGATATCATAGACTTTTTTAATTAATGCTAGGGAAATAAATAATTACAAAACATACAAAATTCTCTAGGCAATGTTAAAATAAAAGAAGTATTACGAAGGTATCCGTTTCTGAAAAGAAACAATACTATGATGAATGGTGAGTAAGTAAAGTATTAGTTACTTTACTCAGTTTAAAATAAAGATTGTTGAAAAGACTATATGTTTTTTTGATTAATAAAATGAAGGGTGACATCATGATGAATAATGCATTACCTATGAGCAATTCCCGTTCATACCAAACACACTTAGTTTTACCTCCTGATACAAACCATCATCATTCTATTTTTGGTGGAAAAGTTTTAGCATATATCGATGAAATGGCTGCTATTACTGCAATGAAGCATGCAAAAGAACAAGTTGTAACAGCATCGTTTGATTCAGTTGATTTTGTTTCACCGGCATATGTAGGGGATATTTTAGAACTAGAGGCAATGGTTACATCAACTGGGCGTACATCAATGGAAGTATATGTTCGTGTGATATCGCGGAATATTAAAACGGGTGAAAAAAAGTTAACGACAGAATCTTTCGTCACGATGGTAGCAATTGGTGAAGACGGAAAGCCGGTTGGGGTACCAGCTGTATATCCTGAAACAGAAGAGGAAAAACGGTTATTTGAAACGGGTGGAGCGAGGCAAGAATTAAGAAAAGCCAAACGAGCGAATGCAAAAGAACGTCGTAAAATCCAAGAACCATAAGGATATATACATAGTTCATGCAAAAGTATTTTTATAGAAAGAAGTTATGCAAATGCAAAAAGATAGAATGAAATTTGTCATTCCGACAATGGTTATTGTCGCAATAGGTGCGATATTTATGTTAGTAAAGTATTATTCAGAAGTACCTACATCCCATAAGGTGCTAATAGTTATTAGTGCTACACTTTTCTCTGGTATTCTTTCCCACGGGATGTTTGCGAACAATGTAGATGATGTCGATCCAAAAGATGGACCGGTTAAAAAAATTCAAAAGTCGAAAAGTAAAAAAGCATAGAATTACTTAGAGTGATAGAAAATAACTTCACTCTTTTTTTGTCGAATTTCATATTTATTGAAACTTTTAATCATGCTACCCGTATAAAAGGTAAGAAAAAATTATTATAAGGAAGGCTGACTTATATGGATAATAAATGGGCTAAAGTAATCGTTCATGCAAGTGCATTCTTTGCTCCTGTACTCGTACCAATTGCATTCTTTCTATTGAGCTCCGATGAAGAGGTGAAACGTATATCAATTCAAGCGTTGCTATTTCAAGCGGTCATGTGGCTACTAATAGGGATTTCAACTGTACTGAGTTTTATCATCATTGGCATTCCATTCTTAATTATCTTTGGCCTAATGACAATTATTGTACCAATCATAGGAATTGTGAAAGCTCTTAATGATTCTTATTGGAATTATCCAATTGTAGGTCGTTGGGTATAAGCAATTTTTTAAATACATTAGCTGTAACAATTTAGTGGTTATTTTTGGATAAAATGAGAAATACTAAACCGACAAGGCGTTGTTTAAAACGTACTGTCGGTTTTTTATATAGCCTTACGCCTAAAATTTGAAATGTACCATAATGTTTCGAAATATTTTTTTTAAAATATATGTTTTTTCTTTGCATTTTTATTTTGACCTTAATATAATAAAGTCAAAGTTAGTCAAAGTCAGTGTTTACCTTCAAAGATACAAATGAGGGATAATCTTAAATTTAGAACGACACTTATCACTGATAATTCCACGTTCGCATGTCTAGTGACAAGACTAACCACGCACGCGGATTAAACCTCCGACTGATTTATGTGATTTTTAAAGGAAATTACTCTCTTATGGGAGGGTGATATCTAAGCTACATCTTTTAGATGCGAAATTCGCAAATACGTCAGAGCGATTTGACTTGAGGTGAGGTGTAAAAAAGTGAGAAATATATCTGACATCATTGAAGGTTATTTAAAGCAAATTATCGAATTAGGTGGTCAAGGGCATATTGAAATTAAACGTAGTGAATTGGCAGATAAGTTCCAATGTGTACCCTCACAAATAAATTATGTTATTAATACTCGGTTTACAGCCGAAAGAGGATACTTAGTTGAAAGTAAACGTGGAGGCGGGGGATATATTCGAATATTGCGTGTAAAAGCAAATTCGAGAATAGATTTACTAGAGGATATGATCAAGCAAATTGAACAGGGTGCTACCCAATCAATGGCAGAAGATATTGTATTCCGTTTGATTGATGAAGAAGTCATTACAAAACGGGAAGCAAAATTAATCTTAGCTGCGATTGATCGATCCACAATTCGTCTTCAACTTCCAACAAGAGACGAGCTAAGATCCATCATCTTAAAAGCAATGTTAACAACATTAAAATATGATTAATAAAAAGAGGTGAGGGTCATGATTTGTGAGCACTGTAAGCAACGCCATGCAACAGTAACAGTCACACAAGTAGTAAATGGCCAAAAAAGCGAAAGGCATTATTGCGAGGTGTGTGCATCGCAGTTTCATCCATTTAATTTAGATTTCCATAAAGATGAACAAGTACCTATTCATCAACTGGTTTCAAACTGGTTTGGCCTTCCAATATGGAAAACAGGAACGCAAGAAAAGCAAACACAAAATACACAACAAGTCACAACTTGCCCAAGTTGTGGATTTACATTTAGAAAGTTTTTGAATGAAGGCAAGCTAGGTTGCCCACAATGTTATGAAACATTCAGTAATCAGTTACCGCAAGTGTTAGCAAAAATTCAATCAAGCACAAAACATATTGGAAAAGTACCTGGAAATACAAAGCAAAGTAACGAAAGAATTAAAAAACAAATAGAGATGATCCGCGAACAGCTAAAAGTGGCAATCGTGGAAGAGCGGTTTGAAGATGCTGCTAGATTGCGTGATGAAGTTAAAGAACTGGAACGCAAGCTTGAAAGTGGTGGTGTTGATCAATCATGAATATAGAAGACTTTTTAAAAAGCGAAGCACCAAGTTGGATGAAAGTAAAGGGAACTGATGGTGATATTGTCATAAGTACCCGCATACGATTGGCTAGAAATTTAGATGGTTTTCGTTTCCCGCTAAGCTTTTCTGAGAAAGAGGCAAAGGAAGTTGATGAAGCCGTAACAAAGGCGGTATTAAATATTAGTGAAAAAAATTTTTCTCATTTCACGATTAAAGAAATGCCTGCGTTACAAAGACAGGTTTTAGTTGAGAAACACCTTATTAGCCCGCTATTAGCAAAAAAGGAAAATTCGTCATCCGTGTTAATTTCAGACGATGAATCCATTAGTATCATGGTTAATGAAGAGGACCATTTACGAATACAATGTCTATCACCTGGAATGCAACTTTTAGAAACGTATAACTTAGCATATAAATTAGATAATGAACTAGAAAATCATTTACCATATGCATTTAACAATACACTAGGATATCTAACTAGCTGTCCAACTAATGTTGGAACAGGGCTCCGTGCATCAGTCATGATGCATCTACCTGCACTTACAATGTCAAAGCAAATAAAAGTAATAACTCAGATGTTAACGAGATTAGGAATGGTTGTAAGGGGTATATATGGAGAAGGTAGTGAAAATTTGGGGAACTTTTATCAAATTTCAAACCAAGTAACCCTAGGTAAATCTGAAGAGGAAATTATTGAAGATTTACAAAACGCGGTTGTACAAATTATCCGAAATGAACGTGCATCCCGAGAATCTCTACTGAACAAGGCGCCACTTGTACTCGAAGATCGTTTTAATCGGTCTCTCGGTACTTTAAAATATGCTCATATTATGACAAGTGAAGAAGCGGCAGCATGTTTATCGAATGTTCGATTAGGCGTTGATTTGGGCATCATCAAGAGTATTCCTTTACATGTTTTAAATGAATGTATGATTTTGATTCAACCTGGTTTTGTGCAACAGTATGCTGGTACAACATTGCATCCAAACGAACGAGATTTATTCCGAGCAAAAATGTTGCGAGAGAAACTAAATTCAAAAACCAATAAATTTAATAACAAAGGAGAGGAAAAATATGATGTTTAACCGTTTTACTCAACGAGCACAAAAAGTATTGCAATTAGCCCAAGAAGAAGCAATTCGCTGGAAGCACGAATCAATTGGTACAGAACATATTTTACTTGGACTTATTCGTGAAGGTGGCGGGATTGCAGCGAAAGCGTTAGAAGCAATCGATGTTAGCCCACAAATTATCGAATCTGGAATCGAAGAGCTAGTTGGAAAAGGGTCAAAAGACGTTGGACCAATTGTGCACTATACACCAAGAGCTAAAAAAGTCATTGAATTATCTGTAGATGAGTCTCGTAAGCTTGGCCATGCTTATATCGGTACTGAGCATATTTTATTGGCTCTAATTCGTGAAGGTGAAGGAGTAGCTGCCCGTGTCCTTTCAAATGCAGGGGTAAGTTTAAACAAAGCACGTCAACAAGTGCTGTTACTACTTGGCAATAATGATACAGCTCAAAGCGGCCAAAACGTAACTCAATCAGTAAATACGCCTACTTTAGATGGCTTGGCACGTGACTTAACAGCAATTGCTCGTGAAGGTTCATTAGATCCAGTAATTGGGCGAAGCAAAGAAATTACTCGAGTAATTGAAGTGCTATCACGTCGTACGAAAAATAACCCTGTATTAATCGGAGAACCAGGTGTTGGTAAAACAGCGATTGCAGAAGGTTTAGCTCAGCAAATCGTCAACAATGAAGTGCCAGAAACTTTACGCGATAAACGTGTTATGACACTTGATATGGGGACAGTTGTTGCAGGTACAAAATATCGTGGAGAATTCGAAGATCGTTTGAAAAAGGTAATGGATGAAATTCGTCAAGCGGGTAATGTTATTTTATTCATCGATGAACTTCACACATTAATTGGTGCTGGTGGTGCTGAGGGGGCAATTGATGCTTCTAATATTTTAAAACCTTCATTAGCACGTGGTGAATTACAATGTATCGGTGCTACAACCCTTGATGAGTACCGTAAATATATCGAAAAAGATGCTGCATTAGAGCGTCGTTTCCAACCAATTCAAGTAGATGAACCATCTGTAGATGAAACAATCCAAATTATTAACGGATTACGTGATCGCTATGAGGCGCACCACCGTGTAAAAATTACAGATGAAGCAGTTGAAGCAGCTGCAAAACTATCAGACCGTTATATCTCTGATCGCTTCCTACCAGATAAAGCAATTGACTTAATTGATGAAGCAGGTTCAAAAGTACGTTTACGTTCATTCACAGTTCCACCAAACTTAAAAGCGCTTGAAGATAAGTTAGAAGGTGTTCGTTCGGAGAAAAATGCTGCAGTATCAAGTCAAGAATTTGAAAAAGCAGCGGCCCTACGCGACACAGAACAGAAAATTAAAGATGAACTAGACCAAACAAAGAAAACTTGGAAGGAAAAGCAAGGGAAAGAAGAGTCTAAAGTTACTGTTGAAGATATAGCAGAAGTCGTTTCAATGTGGACTGGGATTCCTGTTTCTAAAATTGCTCAAGAAGAGTCAGCTAAACTTCTAAACCTTGAAGGCGAATTACACAAACGTGTTGTAGGTCAAGGTGAAGCGGTTGAAGCAATTTCTCGTGCAATTCGTCGAGCTCGTGCAGGTTTAAAGGATCCGAAACGTCCTATTGGCTCATTCATCTTCTTAGGTCCTACGGGAGTAGGTAAAACTGAACTTGCACGTGCACTTGCTGAAGTAATGTTTGGCGATGAAGATGCAATGATTCGAATCGATATGTCAGAGTACATGGAAAAACACTCAACTTCACGTTTAGTTGGTTCACCTCCTGGATATGTAGGATTTGATGATGGCGGTCAATTAACTGAAAAAGTACGCCGCAAACCATACTCTGTTGTGTTATTCGATGAAATTGAAAAAGCACATCCAGATGTGTTCAATATTTTATTACAAGTATTAGATGACGGTCGTTTAACAGATTCAAAAGGCCGTTCAGTTGATTTCCGTAATACAGTGGTCATTATGACATCAAACGTTGGTGCAGATGCATTAAAATATCAAAAGAACTTAGGCTTCAGTGTGGGCGACTCTTCTAGCAAGTATAAAGATATGAAGGGTACAATGCTGGAAGAATTGAAAAAGGCATTCCGCCCAGAGTTCTTAAACCGTATTGATGAGATGATTGTCTTCCACTCACTAGAAAAAGAACAACTAAAAGAAATCATTTCATTAATGGCTAATTCATTAACGAAACGATTAAAAGAACAAAATATTGAGCTAGAACTGACAGATGCTGCTCTTGAAAAAATTGCTGAAGAAGGTTATGACCCACAATATGGTGCTCGTCCACTACGTCGTGCATTACAGAAACATGTGGAAGATCGCCTCTCTGAAGAATTATTGAAGGGGAATGTAGCAACTGGTCAACAAGTTACATTTGATTATGTTGATGGAGAATTTGTTGTACGTCCTAAGGACCCAGTGAATGTTTAACAAAAAGGACTCGTATATTACGAGTCCTTTTTAATTTATAAAAATGGAAATATTTAATTATTGATTACTCTGAAATATATAAAAATATTTCTGTTATAAAACAGCTAATTTTATTTGATAATTTCTCGAAAATACATATTTATTGTTTTTGGATAAATAAAAATGCTCGTTTTTATTAAAAAAACCGTTGCTAATGAAAGCAGTTACATTGTATAGTTTTTGTAATAACTAATTACTAAACCGGTTTAGTAAACCGATTTATAAAATATAGATAATAAATAATATAGGGGGGATTGAAGTGACTTCTAAAATAGTTTGGACTTTAGGAGATGCGCTAATTACTTTTAATCCATCTACCACAGGTCCGATGCGTTATGTATCAAGCTTTGAACGTAAAGTTGGTGGGGCCGAATTAAACTTTGCAATTGGATGTGCAAGACTAGGTATACAAACGAAGTGGATGAGTCGACTTGGTGGAGATGAGTTTGGCAAGGTTATTTATAATTTTGCGCGCGGTGAAGGCATAGATATGTCTTTTGTCAAGCTAATGGAAGGCTACCCAACCTCATTAAACTTTAAAGAAATACGAGAAGATGGCTCTGGTAAAACATTTTATTACCGATATCAATCACCGATTTTAACACTATCGGAAGATGATATTTCAAAGGAAATGTTTGAAGGGGTAGATGTCATTCATTTAACCGGAGTATTTTTAGCGATTGCGCCACAAAATTTGAATATTACAATGCGTGTATTGAAGATAGCAAAGGAAAACGATATTACAGTATCTTTTGATCCGAATATTCGATTAAAACTCTGGACAATTGAAGAGGCAAAGAGGGCTTACGCACAAATTTTCCCATTTGTTGACATTTTACTAACTGGTTTCGATGAAATTGAACTAATACTCGAGAGTGCTTCGAAGGATAGCTTGGAACGGTTTGCGAGTGAAAATGACATCGCTCAATTGATTATTAAAGATGGAAGTAATGGAGTCCAAGCTTATATTAACGGAAATTGGTATAAAAAAGAGGCATTTAAATTTAAGGTAATTGATACAGTAGGCGCTGGAGATGGATTTGATGCTGCCTATATTTACAGTTTTTTAAATGATATGTCAATAGATGAACGATTAACCTTTGCTAATGCAGTTGGAGGTCTCGTTACAACTGTATCAGGTGATAACGAAGGCTTGCCGGAATTAGAAGATGTTGAAGCATTTCTTGGAAAACGGAAAATTATCGAGCGATAAGAAAGGGAAGGTGAATTGTAATGAGGAAATTCGAAGTATTACAAACTCTTGTAAATGAAAAGTTAGTTGCTGTTATTCGCGGTAATAGTCCAGAAGAAGCTATTACCTTAACAAAAGGTGCCATTGAGGGTGGTATTACCTCGATCGAGCTTACATATACAACTCCATTTGTACATGAAGTTTTTACGGCTTTTAAGAATAGCCAAGCATTAATTGGTGCAGGAACTGTCTTAGACGCAGAAACTGCAAGGCACGCTATTTTACATGGTGCGCAGTTTGTCGTTAGTCCTTCCTTTAGTAAAGAAATTGCTACTGTCTGTAATCGATATAGCATCCCTTATTTACCAGGATGCATGACGATTCGTGAAATGGTCATGGCGCTAGAAGCAGGATGTGATATTTTGAAGCTGTTCCCAGCAAGCAATTTTACCCCTTCCTTTATCAAATCTGTAAAAGGACCCCTTCCTCATGTACAAATAATGCCTACTGGTGGCATTAATGCAAGCAATATGAATAACTGGATTGATGCAGGAGCAGTAGCTGTTGGAATAGGCAGTGACTTTAATCGAGCATATAAAGATGGCGGATATGAAGCGGTGGTAGCGGCAAGTAGAAAATACCGTGGAGAACTTGGTAAATAAGGAGCGAATATAATCATGAATATAACATTTCGTTGGTATGGTCGCGGTAATGATACTGTGACGTTAGAACATATTAAACAAATTCCAGGTACAAAAGGAATTGTCTGGGCACTTCATAACAAACAAGCTGGTGAACTTTGGACAAAAGAGGAGATTAAAGAAGAAGTCGATTATATTCAAAGCTTTGGGTTCCACACAGATGTTGTAGAAAGTGTAAATGTACATGAAGATATTAAACTTGGTAAACCAACTCGCGACCAATATATCGAAAACTATAAAGAAACAATTCGAAATCTAGGAGAATTTGGAGTGAAGGTGATTTGCTATAACTTCATGCCGATTTTCGACTGGACTCGTACCGACCTTTTCCATCCACTGCCTGACGGATCAACAGCGCTATATTTTGATAAAGAAAAGGTGATTAACCTAGATCCACAAGAACTTGTAAATACAGTTAGCCAAGCATCAGAACTTTCATTACCGGGTTGGGAGCCGGAACGTTTAGCTCGCCTTTCTGAACTTTTTGAGGAATATAAGGGGGTCGACGAGGAACAACTTTGGGGAAATCTCAAATACTTTTTAGAAGCTATTATTCCGGTTGCAGAAGAAGTTGGTATTCAAATGGCCATTCACCCAGATGATCCACCGTATTCAATTTTTGGATTGCCTCGTATTATTACAGGGGCAGATAGCTATGAACGTTTAATTCAAATTACTAAATCACATGCAAACGCTTTCACTCTTTGCACAGGTTCGATGGGTGCTAGCCCAGAAAATAATATGGTTGAAATTGCAGAAAAATACGCATATAGATCCCCATTTGCACATATTCGAAATGTGAAAATTGAGGAGAATGGTAGTTTTGCCGAAACGTCTCATTTTACTAGTGATGGTTCTATTGATATTAAAAGTGTTGTAAAAGTACTTTCAAATCAAAATTATAAAGGATATGTTCGTCCAGACCATGGGCGTCACTTATGGGGAGAAGTTTGTCGCCCAGGTTACGGTTTATACGACCGTGCACTTGGCATTATGTATTTACTAGGACTTTGGGATGCTTATAAAAATGTGAAAGGGTGATTTGAATGATTCCAGTACACGGCAATTTAAGGGGACGCGTCGCTGTAATTACAGGAGGTAGTGGAGTTTTATGTTCTGAAATGGCTCGTGAATTAGCGCGTCAAGGAATGAAGGTCGCCATTATCAGTTTGAACAAAGACAAAGGACAAAGAGTAGTAGATAGCATTGTTAGCTCTGGTGGAGAAGCAATGGCTATCAGTGCCAACGTTTTAGAAAAACAGTCATTAATTGCAGCGCGAGAAGAAATATTAACTCAATTTGGTGGTGTTGATTTATTAATAAATGGAGCTGGTGGGAATCATCCAGATGCAATAACTGTAACTGAGGAATCAGTTCAAGAAGTAGAAGGGAAAACATTCTTTGATTTAGAAGAACAAGGGTTTATAAATGTATTCTCTTTAAACTTTACAGGGACCTTCCTTGCTTGCCAAGTATTTGGTCAAGAATTATTAAAAGCTCAAGCTCCATCAATTATTAATATTTCATCAATGAGCGGGTTTACACCATTAACAAAAATACCAGCTTATAGTGCAGCGAAAGCATCTATTAATAATTTCACAGAATGGCTAGCGGTTCACTTTGCTCAAGCAGGACTTCGAGTGAATGCAATTGCTCCAGGATTCTTTATAACAACGCAAAATAAAGATTTACTTGTAGATGAAAAGGGTGAATATACAAATCGCTCAAAAAAAATACTAGCAGCTACACCTATGAAAAAATTTGGTGAGCCAGAACAATTATTAGGTGCTTTATTATTCCTGGCAGATGAAGCCTATTCTTCATTTGTAACAGGTACTACAATCCCTGTGGATGGTGGATTTAACGCATATTCAGGAGTTTAATTAATGAAAAAAGTAACAATTAGCGATGTTGCAGGTGAGGCAAATGTTTCAAAGAGCACAGTATCACAATATTTGAACAATCGTTTTGAATATATGAGTGAAGAAACACGTCAAAAAATCCAAGACGCAATTGAAACCTTAAATTATCGACCAAATATAGTTGCCAGAAGCTTAAAACAAAAGTCAACGAAAACAGTAGGGGTAATCGTTGCCAATATTGTCCACTCATTCTCAACACAGATTATAAATGAATTGGAAATTAACTTACATAAACATGGGTTTCATATGATCGTTTGCAACTCAAATGATCAGCCGGAAAAGGAACGGGAACATATTGAAGTTCTTATATCTAAACAAGTAGATGGAATTATTGTGTTTCCAACAACCGCCAATATTGATTTATTTGAAAAAATGTATAAGCAGCATTTTCCAATCGTCTTTATTGACCGCAAAATAGATAGTTTACCTATTCCTAGTGTTTTATTGGACAACAAACTAGCAAGTAAATTAGCGGTAGATGCATTTGTAGAGAAGGGTTATCAAAATATTGCGTTCATTACCAATGCGATAGACCAACCAATTACGCCTCGTGTGGAGCGATTACAAGGATTTAAAGAAGCAATAGAATCTTACGGCCTTTCAGTATCTAGGGATCATTTAAATGCGGTTCCTGTAAACCAAATTCAACAAAGGCTGAACGATTTATTTAATGAAGTTCAACCAGATGGAATTTTAGTAGCAAATGACCGTGTACTCATTGAATTATTAAGCTTTGTAAAACAAAAGGGAATAAAAATACCAAGTGAGATTGGAATTATTGGAATTGATGAAGTACCATTTGCGTCCTTTTTCGATCCGCCAATTTGTACAATCGAACAACCATTTCAAGAAATTGCATTGCAAGCAGCGACGATTTTAGTAGAAAAAATTCAAAGTCAAAACAAAACTTATCAAGAAATCTATCGCTTTTTGCCAAAACTTAATGACAGAGATTCATATTAATCAACTTTAAGAGAAAAGGGTGGAATGTTCATGGAAACAATTTTGCAATACTTACCCATAATTTGGGTTGCCTTAGGGGTGGCGTTGCTTCTATTTCTTAATATGAAAGTAAAGCTTAATAGTGTACTAGCATTGCTCATTGTGGCAATTCTCGTTGGTTTGTTAAATGGAATGGGCTTAACAGATGTTGTAGCAACTGTTAAAAGTGGGTTTGGAAGTACTTTAGGTAGCCTAGCAATTATCATTGGGATGGGTGCAGTGCTAGGGAAGTTAATGGTAGACTCAGGTGCAGCTCAACAAGTAGCATCTACATTACTTCGCAAGTTTGGTGTTAGGAATGTAGAGTGGGCAATCGTTATTGTTGGGATGATTTTTGGGATTTCGGTATTTTACGAAGTAGCATTTATTATTCTAGCACCTTTAGTAATTAGTATTGCAGTAGAGGCAAAAATTCCATATATGCGTCTTGGAATGACAATGGTAGCTGCGGCTACATTGGCGCATAGTCTTTTTCCTCCGCAACCTGGTCCTGTTGCTTTAGTTGAGGCATATGGGGCAGACATGGGAATGGTTTATATTATTGGAATTGTTGTATTCATTCCGGCTGTACTCGTTGGTGGAATCATTTTACCAAGATTACTGAAAAATTTAGATAAACCGATTCCCCCTCTCGTTAAGAAAGAAAAGGAATTTGAAGAGTCAGAACTACCAAGTTTCTTTACTAGTTTATTTATTCCATTATTACCGGCGTTCATCATTACAGTTGCTACGATTTGGAAAATGTTTATCGAAGAAGGGTCTAAGACGTATGAGCTAATTAGCTTCTTTGGTAGTGCTGAAATTAGTATGATTTTAGCTGTTCTAATTGCAATTTATGTCTTAGGTATTCGTCGTGGAAGATCGATGAAAGCTGTTATGGATTCTTTCTCAAAAGCAATTGAGGGAATTGCAATGATCATCTTTATTGTCGGTTCAGGTGGTGCATTTAAACAAATTATTTTAGATTCAGGTGTAGGTGACACGATTGCACATTTAATGGAGAATTCAAGTATTTCACCATTAATCATGGCATGGCTAATCACGGCATTGATCCGTATTGCAACAGGAACAGGGGTAGTTTCTGCTGTTACTGCAGCAGGTATAGTTGGTCCATTAATCCCGTTATTTGATGTTAATCCGGTGCTGATGGTGTTAGCGACTGCTGCGGGAAGTAACACGATTACTCATGTTAATGATGCATCATTCTGGTTGTTTAAAGAGTATTTCAATTTAACAATAAAAGAAACATTTAAAACATGGGGCTTATTATTATTCACAAGTTCTTTAGTTGGCTTAGGTGTAGTATTAATATTAGACCTGTTTATGTAAATGAGAGATTACAAGACCGCTCGTTTTTAACGAGCGGCCAGACTGTAGACAAAGTCGATTTTTTCGACTTTGTCTACTATTTTTGATTTGAATCCAATATCCAGAAATTAAGCTACAATTAAAAAAATCCTTTAATATCAGCATTTGTTGAGGTATTCCAGATTTAAAAATTTTTTTAAAAATATAAAAAGAGCGTCAGAACAAACTAATTTTCTGCTTGAAAATTAGTTTGTCGACACTCTGACCGCTCGTTTTTAACGAGCGGCTTTTTATATTACGTTAAAAATTTAGGTCAGTACCTGTTGAATTATTAGGAGGTTTAAAGATTTGTCATGTACAATTAAAACAAGAATTTAAATCTAAGGAGAGACACTATGGCGAAAAAGAAAACGAAATTTGGTTGTCAATCATGTGGTTATGAGTCCCCGAAATGGATGGGGCGTTGTCCTGGGTGTGGTGGATGGAATACGATGGTGGAAGAAGTCGAAGTAGTTGCAAAGGGGCCTCGAGGGGCATTTCAACACTCAAACTCAATTTCACAGAAGGCGACACCAATTATTGAGGTTGAAACAGCAGAAGAGCCTCGCGTCACAACAGATATGGAAGAGCTGAATAGAGTATTAGGAGGGGGCATTGTCCCGGGTTCACTTGTATTAATCGGAGGTGATCCTGGAATTGGGAAGTCAACTCTATTAATGCAAGTTTCAGCTATTCTCTCAAATAAAGGGCACCGCGTTTTATATATATCGGGTGAGGAGTCGATGCGTCAAACCAAACTTCGTGCATCTCGTTTAGGTGTTCAATCGCCGGAACTCTATATTTATTCCGAAACAAACCTAGAATTACTTCATCAAACAATTGAAGAAGTTCAGCCGAAGTTTGTCATAGTGGATTCCATTCAGACCATACATCACCCTGAAGTAACGAGTGCACCTGGGAGTATATCACAAGTTCGGGAATGTACAGCAGAACTAATGCGAATTGCGAAAACAAAAGGGATTGCCATTTTCTTAGTTGGCCATGTAACGAAGGAAGGTCAAATTGCAGGGCCGAGATTGCTAGAACATATGGTTGACACGGTGCTCTATTTTGAGGGTGAACGTCACCATACATATCGAATATTAAGAAGTCAGAAAAACCGATTCGGCTCTACGAATGAAATTGCCATTTTTGAAATGGTTCATCATGGATTAAAAGAAGTATCAAACCCGTCTGAGCTATTTTTACAAGAGCGCTCACACGGTGCGGCTGGTTCAACTATTGTGGCGTCGATGGAAGGTACTCGTCCTATTTTAGTTGAAATTCAATCGCTTGTAACACCTACAAGTTTTAATTATCCAAAGCGAATGGCAACAGGTGTTGATCAGAATCGTGTTCAGTTATTAATGGCCGTATTAGAAAAAAGAATGGGTATGCTATTACAGGCACAAGATGCGTATATTAAAGTAGCAGGTGGTGTAAAACTTGATGAGCCTGCTATTGATTTAGCTGTATTAACGTGTATTGTCTCAAGTTTTAAAGACAAAGCGGTTCTGGCAACAGATTGTTTTATAGGTGAGGTAGGGTTAACCGGTGAAGTACGCAGAGTTTCACGTGTTGAACAAAGAGTTCAAGAAGCGGCAAGACTAGGCTTTAAACGAGCGTTCATTCCTGCATCCAATTTAGGGGGATGGGAATATCCAAGTGGTATTGAGATTATTGGTGTAGAGACTATTAATGAGTCAATTAGAGCTTGCTTTAATGATCTATAACCTAAACAAATATTTGTAGATATTATAGAAATAATAAAGTGTAGAGGATTTTGTTTTTTATAGATGACGAGTAATCACTATTTGATCACCCGTGAAGATTTTTGATAAATAGGCATTCTTCACTATTAAAGTGGGCAGTAATATAATAACTTATTTTAACTTTATAAAAAGACTCCCACTGATTATAGGTGGGAGATCTATATAAAGTTTTGCTTTTATTCCAGTGAAGTCTGAACACCATCTGACAAGAGTAGTGGGTTATTAGCCGATTTTCCTTTTTAAACGCTAAATTTCCTCTTTTGTAGGATTGCGAGGTGTTGAAATCGCCAACTGTTACTCAAACTTGTATAATTATCTTTAAGTAAGTGAAAAAGGAGGTGGAATAATGTTAAAAAGAGTGATACAAGTTGCTTTCTTGCTAATCGGTGGAGCATTAGGTCTCGTTTTTTTACCGCCATTATACGAATTTATAAATTTATCATCTAATCCTTGGATCAATAATCCATACGTATCTGTAGCACTTGGAGCAATTTTCTTATTCATTTTATCATTTTCATTATCAGATTACTGTGTAAGATTTATTTCGTGGATGGAAGATGTCTTATTTAAGCTTCCAGCAGCTGATTTATTGTTTGGGTCTTTAGGTTTAATTGTAGGTTTAATCGTTGCCTATTTTGCTGGGTTTGCGATTGGGAAAATCAATTTACCGATTATAAGGGATTACTTACCAGTGCTATTATCGATCATTTTAGGTTATTTAGGTTTCCGTGTAGGCTTTACTAAGCGTGATGAATTAGTACAAATATTTTCAAAATCAAATCCGAGCATTAAAAAGAAGAGTCCTGATGCCCAAACTGGGAATGCACTTGAAACGAAACCGTTATATAAATTGCTGGATACAAGTGTCATTATTGATGGTCGAATCGCTGATATTTCATCGACTGGATTTATTGAAGGGGTCTTGGTTGTCCCGCAATTTGTATTAACGGAACTTCAACATATAGCTGATTCCTCAGATACTTTAAAAAGAACGCGCGGCCGAAGAGGGCTCGATATTTTGAAAAAGCTCCAAGATGAGCGGTTGACGAAGGTTTTAATTAGTGAAGAAGATTTTGAGGATGTACAAGAAGTTGATTTAAAACTTGTTAGATTAGCGAAAAAGATGGGTGCTCAAATCCTGACAAATGATTTTAATTTAAATAAAGTTTGTGACCTGCACAATGTTCAAGTATTAAATATTAATGATCTTGCAAATGCCGTAAAACCTGTCGTCATTCCTGGTGAGGATATGCAGGTGGTTGTCATTAAAGATGGTAAGGAACATAATCAAGGTGTAGCGTATTTAGATGATGGAACGATGATTGTAGTAGAAGGCGGCCGAAACTATATTGGTCGATCAATCACAGTAACTGTAACGAGTGTCCTGCAAACATCAGCAGGCCGAATGATATTTGCAAAGCCAAAAGATGAACAAGTTGCCTAATTAGTAGCATTATTTGATAAAATTTATGAAGAAGTGCTAAATCAATTATTGGTTGACATCATCGTTTTTGACAAAGTAGGAAGTGAAAAAACTTGCATTATGAAGTCGTATTACCTGCAGCAGGAAGCGGAAAAAGAATGGGTGCAGGAAAAAACAAATTATTTTTATTACTAGCAAATAAACCAATCTTAATTCATACACTTGAGGTTTTTCAAAAGGATGGGAATTGTACGGGGATTTGGCTAGCGGTTAAGCCAGAAGAACGTGATTATATTCAACAATTACTTGAAGAATATCGAATTACTAAAGTTAAGGGTTTACCAAGTGGTGGTGATGAACGTCAACATTCTGTCCACTCGTGCATTAAAGAAATGAATCAAGTTGAAATTGTTTTGGTGCATGATGCTGCCAGACCCTTTATTACGACTCCGGTAATTGAAAAGTTAGTCCTGGCGGCAAAAGAAAAAGGGGCAGCAATTGCTGGAGTACGAGCAAAGGATACCATGAAAAAAGTAACTGATGGCATTATCGTTGAAACCGTTGACCGCGATAATCTTTGGTCAATTCAAACACCACAAGCATTTCAATTTGATTTAATTAAAGAAGCTGAAGATGTAGCGGAGAAAGTTGGCTTTTTAGGAACAGATGAGGCAATGTTAGTAGAAAGGTTAGGACATCAAGTGCATATCGTTGAAAGCACTTATGAAAATGTGAAAATTACAACAAAAGAAGATATACTGTTCGGGGAAGCGATTATACAGCACCGTACAATTTAGGAGGATCAATATGTTTCGAGTAGGACAAGGATTTGACGTACACGCCTTTGAAGAAGGGCGTCCATTAATACTTGGAGGAATTACTATTCCCCACGAGCGCGGGTTAATAGGCCATTCAGATGCGGATGTATTATTACATACTGTAACAGATGCAGCTTTAGGTGCCATTGGTGAAGGAGATATTGGTCGCCATTTCCCTGATACAGACCCAGAGTTTAAAGATGCAGATTCTGCAAAACTACTTTCTCATATTTGGGAAATGGTTGAAAGTAAAGGTTATGTCCTGGGAAATGTTGATTGTACAATTATGGCTCAACGACCTAAGTTAGCTCCATATATAGAACAAATGCGTAATCGAATTGCAGAACTTTTAAATGCAGAGCCTTCTCAGGTAAATGTGAAGGCAACAACAACTGAGAAGCTAGGATTTACAGGTCGTGAAGAAGGAATTGCTTCAATGGCTACAATTTTATTAATAAAAAAATAATTGAGTTTCCCAATACATGTGCAACTTTCCTTTCTCAAATCACAGTGGTAAAATGTACAAGGTTAATTTAAACGATAAAAAGTATTAATTTCAAAGTTTGATCGCAATATAGGAGGCAATTAATCATGAGCAAAGAAGTTCGCGTTCGTTATGCACCAAGTCCAACTGGATTTTTACATATTGGTGGAGCACGTACAGCGTTATTTAACTATTTATACGCAAAACATCATAACGGTAAATTTGTTGTTCGAATCGAGGACACAGATATTGAACGTAATGTAGAAGGTGGAGAAGCTTCACAACTTGATAATTTACGTTGGTTAGGGATTATCCCTGATGAATCAATTGATATTGGCGGTCCATATGCTCCATACCGTCAAATGGAACGCTTAGATATTTATAAAAAACATGCAGATGAGTTATTAGATCGTGGCGTTGCATATAAGTGTTTCTGTACATCTGAAGAATTAGAAGCTTCACGTGAACGTCAAAGAGCGAATGGTGTAGCTGCACCAAATTATGATGGGAAATGTCGTCATTTAACAAAGGAACAAGTAGCTGAAAAAGAGGCTGCAGGTATTCCATTTACAATCCGTATGCGTGTACCAGAAAACGTAACGTATAAATTTACAGACTTAGTACGCGGTGATGTATCATTTGAGTCCAAAGACGTTGGTGACTGGGTACTAGTGAAAGCAAACGGTATTCCGACATACAACTATGCCGTTGTACTTGATGATCACTTTATGGATATTACTCATGTATTCCGTGGTGAAGAGCATTTATCAAATACTCCTAAACAAATGATGATTTTTGATGCATTTGATTGGGAATATCCACAATACGGCCATATGACACTGATCGTAAACGAAGATCACAAAAAATTATCTAAACGTGATGAAACAATTATTCAATTCGTTTCTCAATATAAAGACCTTGGCTATTTACCAGAAGCAATGTTTAACTTCTTTGCACTTCTTGGGTGGTCTCCTGAAGGGGAAGAAGAAATCTTTACAAAAGAACAATTCATCGAAATATTTGATGAGAAACGCTTATCTAAATCACCGTCTATGTTTGATAAACAAAAACTAACATGGATGAACAACCAATATATTAAAATGCTTGAACTTGATCGTGTGGTGGAATTATCTTTACCGCATTTACAAAAAGCTGGCCTACTTCCAGAAGAGCTAACTGAAGAACAAAAAGAATGGGCAACTGCATTAATTGGCCTTTATCATAATCAAATGAGCTTTGGTGCAGAAATTGTGGAATTAACTAGCCTATTCTTTACTGATGACATCGAATATGATGAAGAGGCGAAAGAAGTATTAGCTGGCGAACAAGTTCCTGAAGTTATGAGTGCCTTTAAAGCACAGCTTGAGTCGTTAGAAAGTTTCGATCCAGCTTCAATTAAAGCTTCAATTAAAGCAGTTCAAAAAGAAACTGGACATAAAGGGAAAAATCTATTTATGCCAATCCGTGTTGTAACAACTGGCCAAACACATGGTCCAGAACTTCCGGATGCTATTGCGTTAATCGGTAAAGAAAAGGTAATTGCTCGTATCAGTGGTTATATTAAATAAGTAACCATTTCGTGCATAGTTATTGGTTCTCCGGTGTTTAATAAGTTGACTTTTGATAGGTGTAATGTAAAATGTATCTAATTCGAAAAAGCGTTGATGAGGAGAAGTACGTGAAATATGTTTTTAAGAGAGGGTCATCCTTGGCTGAGAGTGACCTAGGCCTCTATTTTACGGAAATGCACCTTTGAGCACTTGGCTGAAATATAGTAGGCTAGTCGGCTAATCCCCGTTAAAGGACTTAAAGCGGAAAGTATATATCCTTAGGATGTTTGAGTCTAATTTGGCCATACGTCCTGTTCTTCATATACTTTCAATCAGAGTGGAACCGCGCGAAATTTTGCGTCTCTGTCATTCTTTACAAGAATGGCAGGGGCGTTTTTATTTTGGGGGGAAATGTGCCCTATATAGTCCTTCTCGTTGATTGTTTATAAAAGGTGTAAACATAGGTGAAAAGGGGAAAAGAAATGGTAAACGTTTCCTGCGTTTAGTGGAAAGTCGAAGAAGATAGACGAATTGAAAAAATGATTGACCAACATCAATGTGATCCAATAAGTGGTCATTTTAAAATATGTTTAAGAAAATCGCATTAGCGACAATCTCAGAGAGGAGAGAAATTTATCATGACAATACAAATTTTCAATTCTTTAACGAGACAAAAAGAACCCTTTGTCCCATTAGAAGAAGGAAAAGTAAAAATATATGTATGTGGGCCTACAGTATATAACTTCATTCATATTGGAAATGCTCGTCCGGTCATTGTGTATGATACAGTACGTCGATATTTTCAATACAAAGGTTATGAAGTGAAATATGTATCCAACTTTACAGATGTTGATGACAAAATCATTAAAGCAGCAAACGAATTAGGTGAGGATGTTTTTGAGTTAACAGAACGTTTTATTAATGCCTACTTTGAAGATATAACAGCACTTGGTTGTAAAAAGGCGGATGTGCATCCGCGCGTAACGAATCATATGGATGATATTATTGAATTCATTAATGTTCTAGTCGAAAAAGGGTATGCCTATGAATCCCAAGGAGATGTTTATTATCGTACACGCAAGTTCAACGGGTATGGTAAGTTAAGTCACCAATCTATAGATGATTTAAAGGTTGGGGCTCGAATTGAAGCCGGGGAGAAAAAGGAAGACCCACTTGATTTTGCTCTTTGGAAAGCTGCGAAACCAGGTGAAATTCATTGGAGTAGTCCTTGGGGAGAAGGGCGTCCAGGTTGGCATATTGAGTGTTCGGTAATGGCCCGTGAGCATTTAGGTGACACAATTGATATCCATGCAGGTGGTCAAGATTTAACATTCCCACACCATGAGAATGAAATCGCCCAATCAGAGAGTTATACTGGTAAAACCTTTGCACGTTACTGGATGCATAATGGTTATATTAATATTGATAATGAAAAAATGTCAAAATCACTAGGGAACTTTGTTTTAGTACATGATATCCGCCAGCAAATCGACCCTGAGGTATTAAGATTTTTCATGCTATCTGTACATTATCGTCATCCAATTAACTTTGCACAGGATTTAGTTGAGTCGGCAAAAGCGGGTCTAGAGAGACTTCGTACAGCTTATTCGAATCTTAAACATCGCTTAAAAACAACAACCGATTTAACAAATCAAGCTGATGAATACTTAGTGAAAATAGAAGAAGTGAAAAAGCAATTTGAAGAAGCGATGGATGATGACTTCAATACTTCAAATGCCATTTCAGCTCTATTTGAACTAGCACGTAATGCGAATACGTATCTAAATGAAAGTAATACAGAAGAAAAAGTATTATTAGCCTTTATCGAAACTTTCGATATCCTAGGGGAAGTATTAGGAATACAGTTCAATACTGAAAGTGAATTATTAGACGCAGATATTGAAGCATTAATTGAAGAAAGAAACTTAGCTCGTAAAAACCGTGATTTTGCTCGTTCAGATGAGATTCGTGACCAATTGCTAAGTATGGATATCGTTCTAGAAGACACACGTCAAGGAACACGTTGGAAACGAGGTTCTTAAGATGGCACAACTTCGAATAGAGGATGTAAAGCAATTAAACGCTTTAGCATTAGCATATATGGGAGATGCTGTTCTTGAACAAAAAGTTCGGGAACATCTCCTTTTAAGTGGTCGTTCAAAACCAAACCGACTGCATAAAGAAGCAACAAATTACGTGTCTGCAAAAGCGCAGTCAATGATCATTCATCGGCTAATTGATGAAAATTATTTATCAGAAGAAGAGTTAGCTGTTTTTAAGAGAGGACGTAATGCTAAGTCTGGCTCTGTACCTAAAAATACAGATGTACAAACCTATCGGAATAGCTCTGGATTTGAAGCGGTATTAGGAAGCTTATATTTAACAAAGCAACATACACGTCTTTATGAACTAATTGAGTACGCAATTGAAATAGTCGAGCAGTCGAAAGGAGTTTCGTGAAATGGTAGAACAAAATGGTGAAATCATCGCAGGAAAAAATCCAGTTTTAGAAGCACTTCGCTCAGGTCGTGAGATTAATAAGCTTTGGATTGCTGAAGGGGTTAAAAAAACAGGTGTAAATGAGTTGTTAGACTTAGCTCGAGAACGTGGTGTACTTGTTCAATTTGTTCCTAAGAAAAAAGTTGATCAATTATCAGATGCTAACCACCAAGGGATTGTAGCCTCTGTTGCAGCATATCAATATGCAGAATTAGATGATTTATTCAACGTGGCAAAAGCGAAAAATGAGGATCCCTTCTTTTTAATTCTCGATGAGTTGGAAGATCCACATAACTTAGGTTCAATTATGCGTACGGCAGATGCCATTGGTGTGCACGGGATTATTATTCCAAAACGTCGCGCTGTTGGGTTAACGGCTGTTGTTGCCAAAGCATCTACAGGTGCAATCGAACATGTTCCGGTTGTACGTGTTACGAATCTAGCTCAAACAGTTGATGAATTAAAGGATCGTGGAGTTTGGATTGCTGGAACAGATGCAAAAGGCTCTGTTGATTATCGTAAAATGGATGCAACTTTACCTCTAGGAATTATTATTGGCAGTGAAGGTCGTGGAATGAGTCGATTACTAAAAGAGAAGTGTGATTTCCTATATCATTTACCAATGATTGGCCATGTTACATCGCTAAATGCCTCTGTGGCAGCAGCCCTTCTAATGTATGAAGTGTATCGAAAACGTACTGCTGTGAATGGATAGTACTTTGATATGCAAAATATTTTGTTAGTCGATGGCTACAATATGATTGGTGCATGGAAGGAATTACGACCATTACGAGATACGAACTTTGAAGAAGCACGCAATCGCTTGCTTGAACTTATGGCTGAATACAAAGCAGCAATGGGTTGGCGAGTGATTGTCGTGTTTGACGCTTATCATGTTCCAGGTATTGAACAAAACTATATTCAAAATGCAGTTGAAATTATATATACGAGAAAAAACGAAACAGCTGATGAACGAATTGAAAAGTTAACGAATGAATTAAAGGGTAGAAAGAGACAAATATATGTAGCGACTTCTGATTTAACAGAGCAAAATGTGATTTTTGGAAATGGTGCACTACGAAAATCTGCGCGTGAGCTAGAAATTGAAATGCAAATTATACAGGAACAAATCTCCGCAGAAGTAAAGACAACAAAAGTAGAAAAGCCCCCTTCAAGAATCCAACTCCCTAGAGAAATAGAAATAGAATTTGAGAAATGGAGAAGGGGATTGAAATAACTCATTGACCGCTATTTTCTAATTCCGTTATACTAATGCTAAAATATTTCAAAAATATTCAAAAAATAGAGGCGAATTGATTCTAACGTTACTGGGGTGAGAGCGTTGCTAAAAAGTGATCAAACACAAGTGTTACAACCATATGAAGATCTAACAGATGAAGGACTTGTAGAACTAGTGCATCAAGGAAATGCGGAGGCATTAGATTATTTAATTACTAAATATCGCAAGTTTGTGAAAGCGAAGGCTCGCTCTTATTTTCTCATTGGAGCAGATAAGGAAGATATTATACAAGAAGGTATGATAGGTTTATATAAAGCTATTCGCGATTTTAAAGGGGACAAGCTTGCGTCATTTAGAGCGTTTGCAGAACTTTGTATTACACGCCAAATGATTACCGCAATTAAGACGGCCACACGTCAAAAACATATTCCACTTAATTCTTATGTTTCTCTTGATAAACCAATTTACGATGAAGAATCTGATCGTACATTAATGGACGTTATTACGAGTACTGAATCGGAAGACCCTGAGTATTTGATGATTAATCGAGAGGAATATTCTCATTTGGAAGAAAAGATTAGTAAAATATTAAGTGATTTAGAGCAACAAGTTTTAGCGCTATACTTAGATGGACAATCTTACAATGAGATTTCTGAAGAATTAAATCGTCATGTAAAGTCTATTGATAATGCATTACAACGAGTGAAACGTAAATTAGAACGCCATTTAGAATTCGATGAAGCCGAGTAACACTATATGTCACTTATTGACAGAGGCCATAATAGGTGTTAGTCTTTAAATGACAAACTGTCGAGTGGTGATTCTAATGACTAATAAGGTTATTTTAAGTTGTGAAAAATGTGGCTCAAGAAACTATACATACCCTGAAAAAGTAGGGTCGACAAAACGTCTTGAGTTGAAAAAGTTTTGTTCTTATTGCAATGAACACACTATGCATAAACAAACAAAATAAACGATGTAACATAGAATAGACGATTTATTCGGAGGTTAGGCTAGATGGGGAAGTTAAAAAAGTTTCTGCATAATGTTATGTCAGAAATGAGAAAGACGAGCTGGCCAAAAGGTAAAGAGCTTACAAAATATACTGTTGTAGTAGTATCAACTGTAATTTTTATGGCAATATTTTTTGTGTTAGTTGATTTAGGAATCTCGAAACTATTCCGTTGGTATTTAGATTTATAATGAGTTTATGTTAATATGTTAGAAAATAGCCCGTATAGCTTTAGCGGGTTTTTTTCATTGGTTTTTAACAGTTATGCAAAAGATGGATTGATTTATACTAATTAAGAAATGTAGAAGTAGAGGGAAACCCTAACTTTGTAAGCATCGCACATGAAATGTGTGAAGGAGGAGTCCGAGGTATTATGGAGAAACAATGGTATGTAGTTCATACTTATTCAGGATACGAAAATCGTGTAAAAGCAAACCTTGAAAAACGTGTTGAAACAATGGGGATGCAAGATAACATCTTCCGTGTGGTTGTTCCTGAGCATGAGGAGACAGATTTAAAAGATGGTAAGAAACGTACGGTTATGCGCAAAGTATTCCCTGGTTATGTATTAGTTGAAATGATTTTAACTGATGAATCATGGTATGTTGTCCGCAATACACCTGGCGTAACAGGCTTTATTGGTTCTTCGGGTGGTGGAGCAAAACCTACTCCGCTATTACCAGAAGAAGCAGATCGTCTATTACAACAAATGGGTATGACGAAAAAAGCAATTGGTGAACTAGATGTAACTGTTGGAGAAGTGGTAGAAGTACTAGAAGGGCCGTTTGCTCATTTCCAAGGTAAAGTCGAAGAAATTGATGCTGATAAAGGTAAAGTAAAAGTTACTATTGACATGTTCGGTCGCGAGACGAAGATGGAACTTGATTTTGAACAGATTCAAAAAATATAGAACGATAATACTTGCATATAGAAATTAAAAGTGGTATCATTTCAGAGGTCAGACTGTCAATTTACAGTTTGACATACGAGAATTAATGTTATCGGCAAACAGCTGACAGACAGATATGAGTGGGAGGGGCAACCCAATTACCACATCACGGACTTAAGGAGGTGTGTCTCGTGGCTAAAAAAGTTATTAAAATTGTAAAACTTCAAATCCCTGCTGGTAAAGCTAATCCAGCTCCACCGGTTGGTCCTGCATTAGGTCAAGCAGGTGTTAACATCATGGGATTCTGTAAGGAGTTCAACGCTCGTACAGCTGATCAGGCTGGATTAATCATTCCAGTAGAAATTACAGTGTTCGAAGACCGTTCATTTACTTTCATTACTAAAACACCACCTGCAGCAGTTCTACTTAAAGTAGCAGCAGGTATCCAATCTGGATCAGGTGAACCTAACCGTAAAAAAGTTGCAACGGTTAAACGTGATAAAGTACGCGAAATCGCTGAACAAAAAATGCCAGACCTAAACGCTGCATCAGTTGAAGCAGCTATGGCGATGGTTGAAGGTACAGCGCGAAGCATGGGTATTGTTATCGAAGACTAATTCCCGATTACTTGATGATGAAAGTTTTGTTTTAGGAGGTTGCGAAGAGTTCAATTGAACAGAGCGCAACCTCTATTCGTGGGAGGTTTATTCCGCTACAACCACAATCAAGGAGGAAATAATATAATGGCTAAAAAAGGTAAAAGACTGCAAGATGCAGTGAAATTAGTAGACCGTACTAAATTATATAATGCTGAAGAAGCAATCGCTTTAGCGCAACAAACAAGCACAGTAAAATTTGATGCAACTGTTGAAGTAGCTTTCAAATTAGGTATCGATACTCGTAAAAATGACCAACAAATCCGTGGAGCTGTAGTGCTTCCAAACGGAACTGGTAAAACTCAACGTGTATTAGTATTCGCTAAAGGCGAAAAACTTAAAGAAGCAGAAGCAGCAGGTGCTGATTATGTTGGTGATGCTGAATACATCAATAAAATTCAACAAGGTTGGTTCGAATTTGATGTAATCGTTGCAACTCCAGATATGATGGGTGAAGTTGGTAAACTAGGTCGTGTATTAGGACCAAAAGGTTTAATGCCAAACCCTAAAACTGGTACAGTTACATTTGATGTAACTAAAGCAATCCAAGAAATCAAAGCTGGTAAAGTAGAATACCGTGCTGACAAAGCTGGTATCATTCACGCTCCTATCGGTAAAGTTTCTTTCGGAACTGACAAATTAGTAGAAAACTTCTTAGCTGTATTTGATGTAGTTCAAAAAGCAAAACCTGCAGCAGCTAAAGGTACTTACATGAAATCTGTAAACGTAACTACAACAATGGGTCCATCTGTAAAAGTTGACTCAACAAGCGTAGTTGTTAAATAATAACATAAAGTATTTTATATAAATATTATTGACAACGATTCTCCTTCTTGGTAAGATGGATGACGTTGTGAATATCCATTTGTACCGTAGACAGTAGGAGTGACTTGTCACTTAATGATCCTACCGAGGACACAGAAATCGGATTCTTTTAAGATGATGAATTTTCCGCCTCTAGTCTACTTTTGTTGGCTAGAGGCTTTCTTTTGTCGGTATAAATGACCCATTCTAATAGGAGGTGTCAATCATGAGCAGTGCAATTGAAACAAAAAAAGTTCAAGTACAAGAAATCGCTGATAAATTCCAAGCTGCTGCTTCTGTAGTTGTAGTGGATTACCGCGGATTAACTGTTGCTCAAGTTACAGAACTTCGTAAACAACTTCGTGAAGCTGGAGTAGAGTTCAAAGTATACAAAAACACTTTAACTCGTCGTGCTACAGAAATCGTTGGTGTTTCTGGAATTAACGAATTCTTAACTGGTCCAAATGCTGTTGCGTTCTCTAACGAAGACGTAGTAGCACCAGCGAAAATCATCAATGAGTTCGCTAAAAAGAATGAAGCGCTTGAAATTAAAGCGGGTATCATCGAAGGAAACGTATCTTCAGCTGAAGATGTAAAAGCTCTAGCAGAACTTCCATCACGCGAAGGTTTACTATCTATGCTTTTATCTGTACTTCAAGCACCAGTACGCAACTTCGCTCTTGCAACAAAAGCTGTTGCAGAACAAAAAGAAGAGCAAGGCGCTTAATAATTGCCTAAACTTCAATACAACAAATTTAAGGCGAATAGCCTAATAAAATCATATTATCCATATAGGAGGAAAATAAAATGAACAAAGATCAAATCTTAGAAGCTATCAAAGCTATGACAGTTCTTGAATTAAACGATTTAGTAAAAGCAATCGAAGAAGAATTCGGTGTAACAGCTGCTGCTCCTGTAGCAGTAGTTGCTGGTGGCGCTGCAGCTGCTGAAGAAAAAACTGAATTTGACGTAGTATTAGCATCTGCTGGAGACCAAAAAATTAAAGTAATCAAAGTAGTACGTGAACTTACTGGTCTTGGATTAAAAGAAGCTAAAGAAGTTGTAGATAACGCTCCTAAAGCATTAAAAGAAGGCGTATCTAAAGAAGAAGCTGAAGAAATTAAAGCTAAACTTGAAGAAGTTGGCGCTTCTGTAGAAGTTAAATAATTTCTTAAATAAAAAATGGCTGTCGCAACATATCTCTTTGACAGTCGAGTACTTGTTTTAAAAGCGAGTGCACGGATCAAGCATTTGTTAACACAGCCTGAAAGCTCGTCTATTTTGACGGGCTTTCTTATTTTCCTTGAGGAGGGCATTCATGTCTGAACATTATTACTCAAGTAAACCTCAAACTGAAAGTAAACCGCGTCAATGGAAATTTACATTACTAGGCCATTCATTTTTATTTGAAACGGATGCCGGTGTATTTAGTAAAAGCGAAGTAGATTTTGGATCCCGTGTTTTAATTGACTCATTTGAAATGCCGCAAATTGATGGTGCAGTAGTAGATATTGGTTGTGGATACGGACCGATTGGATTGGCGATTGCGAAAAAAAATCCAGATCGAACGGTTTACATGATGGATATTAATGAACGTGCGATCGCATTAGCGCAAAAAAATGCAAATCTAAACGGAATTCAAAATGTACGAATATTTCAAAGTGATGGTATAGCTGCTGTTGATGAACAACTACAAGTGGCTGCAGTTTTAACAAATCCACCAATACGTGCTGGAAAAGAAACGATTTTTAGATTCTATGAAGGTGCTTATGACAGGTTGTTAGAAGGTGGAGAACTGTGGGTTGTGATTCAAAAGAAACAGGGAGCTCCGTCTACAGTTAGTCGTTTAGAAGAGATGTTTTCGGAAGTTGAGATTGTCGAGAAGAAAAAGGGTTATTGGATTATTAGAGGGAAAAAATAAAATTTCTACTGATACAGTGATCGCTAAGGAAGAACTTGAGACAATATCAAGCCATATTCTGCTTCTGAAACTACTAGTCGCAAGAAATGGTGTTAAGTTTTAATCTCTGTCCGATAGTTTAGATTTTAAAGAGTGTTAATAATACACGGAATAAATTCAAATTATAGACACAATTACATTGAATTGTAATTGATTAATTGTAGATTATTGACTTGACAAATTTGCTATGATAACATAATAAAATGCAAAATTATTATTTTGTGGGAGTATGCCCATTTGTATGCAACTCACTTTAAGTGGGTATACTTACCACGGATAAGTTTAGTTTAACCGAGAATGGGATTTTAGAAAAGTCTCGTTTTCTTTTTATCTTTCGAAATCATACACCATTTATATGATTTTGGAAAGACCTATAATCGCTTTAATGAGGGGTGAATGAGTTGACAGGTCAACTAGTTCAGTACGGACAACACCGCCAGCGTAGAAGTTTTGCGCGTATTAAAGAGGTGCTGGAACTTCCGAATTTAATCGAAATTCAAACAGCATCTTATGAGTGGTTCCTGGAAGAAGGATTGCGTGAAATGTTCCACGACATTTCTCCAATCGAAGATTTTACAGGTAATCTTTCACTTGAGTTTGTCGACTATAGTTTAGGTGAGCCAAAGTATGATGTCGATGAATGTAAAGAACGTGACGTTACCTATGCTGCACCATTGCGTGTAAAAGTACGTCTTCACAACAAGGAAACAGACGAAGTGAAAGAGCAAGACGTCTTTATGGGTGACTTCCCATTAATGACAGAAACAGGCACATTTGTAATTAATGGTGCTGAACGTGTTATCGTTTCACAATTAGTTCGTTCTCCAAGTGTTTATTTCCATGATAAAACCGATAAAAACGGTAAAAAAGGTTTCGGCGCTACAGTTATTCCGAACCGTGGTGCATGGTTAGAATATGAAACGGATGCTAAAGACGTAGTATATGTACGAATTGATCGTACTCGTAAACTACCTGCAACAGTACTGTTGCGCGCATTAGGATTTGGTTCAGATTCAGAAATTATTGATATCCTTGGTGATAACGAATACCTACGAAATACGCTTGAAAAAGATAATACTGATAGTACTGAAAAGGCACTGTTAGAAATTTATGAGCGTCTTCGTCCGGGTGAACCACCAACAGTTGAAAGCGCAAAAAGCTTATTATACTCTCGTTTCTTTGATGCGAAAAGATATGATTTAGCTGATGTAGGGCGCTATAAAATGAATAAAAAGCTTCATATTAAAAATCGTTTGTTTAACCAAACTGTTGCTGAAACACTTGTGGATCCAGAAACAGGAGAAATTTTGGTTGAAAAAGGAAAAATGCTTGATCGTCGAACTCTAGATAAATTAATTCCTTATTTAGAAAACGGTATCGGCTTCCGTACATTATCACAAGTTGGTGGAGTACTAGAAGATGATGTAACGATTCAATCAGTTAAGATTTTTGCACCAAACGATGAAGCACAAAAAGAAATAAACGTTATTTCTAATGCTTATGTAGAGGAAGAAGTTAAGAGTCTAACACCATCAGACATTATTGCTTCAATGTCTTACTTCTTTAACTTACTACATGGAGTGGGAAATACTGATGATATTGACCATTTAGGTAACCGTCGTTTACGTTCGGTTGGTGAGTTATTGCAAAACCAATTCCGTATTGGGTTATCTCGTATGGAACGTGTAGTACGTGAACGTATGTCAATCAACGACACTGCATCGATCGTACCACAACAATTAATTAATATTCGCCCTGTAATTGCTTCAATTAAAGAGTTCTTTGGTAGCTCTCAATTATCGCAATTCATGGATCAAACTAACCCACTTGCAGAGTTAACTCATAAACGTCGTCTTTCTGCATTAGGGCCTGGTGGATTAACTCGAGAACGCGCAGGTATGGAAGTACGTGACGTTCACTACTCTCACTATGGTCGTATGTGTCCGATTGAAACGCCAGAGGGTCCAAACATTGGATTAATTAACTCACTTTCATCTTATGCGAAAGTGAACAAATTTGGGTTTATTGAAACTCCTTATCGTAAAGTTGATCCTGAAACGGGTCAAGTAACAGCGCAAATTGACTACTTAACAGCAGACGAAGAAGATAACTACGTTGTAGCTCAAGCGAACTCCATTTTAAATCCCGATGGTTCATTTGCAAAAGATGAAGTTTTAGGTCGTTTCCGTGGGGACAATACAGTATTTAAGAAAGAACGTATTGACTATATGGACGTATCTCCAAAACAAGTAGTATCTGCTGCGACGGCATGTATCCCGTTCTTAGAGAACGATGACTCTAACCGTGCGTTAATGGGTGCGAACATGCAACGTCAAGCTGTTCCTTTATTAAATCCTGAAGCGCCATTTGTTGGTACAGGTATGGAACACGTAAATGCTCGTGATTCAGGTGCTGCAGTAGTTAATAAATATCATGGTATTGTTGAGCATGTAGAAGCTCGTACAATTCAAGTTCGTCGTATTGAAGAAATCGATGGTAAAGAAGTTAAAGGTGAATTAGTTAAGTATAAACTTCAAAAATTCACTCGTTCTAACCACGGTACTTCTATTAACCAACGTCCAATTGTAAAAGTTGGGGATCGTGTTAAACCGAAAGATATCTTAGCTGATGGTCCTTCTATGGAAAAAGGCGAATTAGGACTAGGACGTAACGTTTTAGTTGCCTTCATGACATGGGAAGGTTTCAACTATGAAGATGCTGTTATCATGAATGAACGTCTTGTTAAAGATGATGTATATACATCTGTTCACATTGAAGAATACGAATCTGAGTCTCGTGATACAAAATTAGGACCTGAAGAAATTACTCGCGACATTCCAAATGTTGGTGAAGATGCACTTCGCAACTTGGATGACCGCGGTATTATCCGTATTGGTGCTGAAGTTCGCGATGGCGATATCCTAGTAGGGAAAGTTACACCTAAAGGAGTTACTGAGTTAACAGCTGAAGAAAGATTATTACATGCAATCTTCGGTGAAAAGGCTCGTGAAGTTCGCGATACTTCTTTACGTGTACCTCATGGTGCAGGCGGAATTGTTCTTGATGTAAAAGTCTTTAACCGTGAAGATGGCGACGAATTACCACCTGGAGTTAACCAATTAGTACGTGTTTATATTGTTCAAAAACGTAAAATTCGCGTTGGGGACAAAATGGCCGGACGTCACGGTAACAAAGGGGTAATCTCTCGTATATTACCTGAAGAAGATATGCCATTTATGCCAGACGGAACACCTGTTGACATCATGTTAAACCCACTTGGGGTACCATCACGTATGAACATCGGACAAGTTTTAGAGCTTCACTTAGGAATGGCTGCTCGCTATCTAGGACTTCACATGGCAAGTCCTGTATTTGATGGAGCAAACGAGGAAGATGTTTGGGAAACGATGGAAGAAGCAGGTATGAACCGTGACGGTAAAACAATTCTTTATGATGGACGCTCTGGAGAACCATTTGATAACCGTGTTTCTGTTGGGATCATGTACATGATCAAATTAGCACACATGGTTGATGATAAACTTCATGCTCGTTCAACTGGACCATATTCTCTTGTAACTCAACAGCCACTTGGTGGTAAAGCACAATTTGGTGGTCAACGTTTCGGTGAGATGGAGGTATGGGCACTTGAAGCTTATGGTGCTGCATATACACTTCAAGAAATTCTGACAATTAAATCAGATGATGTTGTTGGACGTGTGAAAACTTATGAAGCAATTGTAAAAGGTGAAAGTGTACCAGAACCAGGTGTACCTGAATCATTTAAAGTATTAATTAAAGAACTTCAATCACTAGGGTTAGATGTGAAAATGCTAACTGTAAACGATGAAGAAGTTGAACTTCGTGATATTGATGATGAAGATGAACTTCAACCAACAGATGCATTAAACATCTTACCAGCAGCTGATAAAGAAGAAGAAGCAGTAGAAACGCTTGAGTAGGTTTTAATACGAACGGGCAGGACATTTGCGCCTGCCAGTTCGTTATATATAAATATTTGCAATGAAAAGTCGAGCTTCGAAAAGTCGATAAAGGACTTATACTAAAGGGAGGTAGGCTCCTTGATAGACGTTAATGAATTTGAGTATATGAAAATTGGTTTAGCATCACCTGATAAAATCCGTTCATGGTCTTATGGTGAGGTTAAAAAGCCAGAAACAATTAACTACCGTACATTAAAACCAGAAAAAGATGGTCTTTTCTGTGAACGAATTTTTGGTCCAACGAAAGACTGGGAATGTCACTGTGGTAAATACAAACGTGTCCGTTATAAAGGTGTTGTTTGTGACCGCTGTGGTGTTGAAGTTACTCGTGCAAAAGTTCGTCGTGAACGTATGGGTCACATTGAATTAGCAGCACCTGTATCACACATTTGGTATTTCAAAGGAATTCCAAGTCGTATGGGGCTAATTCTTGATATGTCACCTCGTGCGCTTGAAGAAGTAATCTACTTTGCTTCTTATGTAGTCATCGATTCAGCTGGTACAAATCTAGAGAAGAAACAACTTCTTTCTGAAAAAGAATACCGTGCATATCGTGAAAAATTTGGTAATAGTTTCGATGCTGCAATGGGAGCAGAAGCTATTAAAAAACTTCTTGAACAAATAGATCTTGAAGAAGAAACAACAATGTTAAAAGAAGAGTTGAAAACGGCTCAAGGTCAACGTCGTACACGTGCGATTAAACGTCTAGAAGTAATCGAGTCATTCCGTAACTCTGGTAACAAACCAGAATGGATGATTTTAGATGTGCTACCTGTTATCCCACCAGAATTACGTCCAATGGTGCAATTAGATGGTGGGCGTTTTGCGACTTCTGATTTAAACGATTTATATCGTCGAGTTATCAACCGTAACAACCGTTTAAAACGTTTACTAGACCTTGGTGCTCCAAGCATCATCGTTCAAAATGAAAAACGTATGTTACAAGAAGCAGTGGATGCATTAATTGATAACGGTCGTCGTGGTCGTCCAGTTACTGGTCCAGGTAATCGTCCATTAAAATCCCTTTCACATATGTTAAAAGGGAAACAAGGTCGTTTCCGCCAAAACTTATTAGGTAAACGTGTTGACTACTCTGGTCGTTCAGTTATCGTAGTAGGTCCAAACTTAAAAATGTACCAATGTGGACTTCCGAAAGAAATGGCGATTGAGTTATTCAAGCCTTTCGTTATGAAAGAACTTGTAGAACGCGGTCTTGCTCATAACATTAAGAGTGCGAAACGTAAAATCGAACGTTTACACAATGAAGTTTGGGACGTTTTAGAAGATGTAATTCGTGAGCACCCAGTTTTACTTAACCGTGCACCGACTCTACACAGACTTGGTATTCAAGCCTTTGAGCCAACATTAGTTGAAGGCCGTGCAATTCGTCTTCACCCATTAGTATGTACAGCTTATAACGCTGACTTCGATGGTGACCAAATGGCGGTACACGTTCCACTTTCTGCAGAAGCGCAAGCTGAAGCGCGTTTACTAATGTTAGCTGCTCAAAACATCTTGAATCCAAAAGATGGTAAACCGGTAGTAACACCTTCTCAGGATATGGTATTAGGTAACTATTACTTAACACTTGAACGCGAAGGAGCACGTGGTGAAGGGGCTATCTTCTACGGACGTGATGAAGTATTACTTGCATACCAAAATGGTCAAGTACACTTACACACACGTATTGCAATTAAAGCAGGTTCATTAAACAACCAAACATTTACAGAAGAACAAAATAAAATGTTCTTAGTAACAACGGTAGGGAAGGTAATATTCAACGAAATTCTGCCTGAATCATTCCCTTACATTAATGAGCCAACATCAAAAAATCTAGAACAAAAAACACCTGATCAGTACTTCATCAATTTAACAATTGATGATGAACTATTAGCAGAAGTTGAAGCTAGTGCTGGATATAGTGAATTATCTGATGCTGAAAAAGTTGAAGTTCAACGACAAGCAGTATTGAAAAAACACTTTAAATCGATCCCGACTATTAGTCCATTCCGCAAGAAATTCTTAGGTAACATCATTGCAGAAGTATTCAAACGTTTCCACATTACTGAAACTTCTAAAATGCTTGACCGAATGAAAGACTTAGGATTTAAATATTCAACTAAAGCAGGTATTACTGTTGCGATTTCAGATATCGTTGTATTACCAGAAAAGAATGAAATTCTAGAAGAAGCACAGAAAAAAGTAGATAAAGTCATGGTTCAATTCCGTCGTGGTTTAATTACGGAAGAAGAACGTTATGACCGCGTTATTTCAAGTTGGTCTGCTGCGAAAGATGATATCCAAGGAAAACTGATGGACTCTTTACCAGATACAAATCCAATCTTCATGATGAGTGATTCAGGTGCCCGTGGTAACGCATCAAACTTCACTCAGCTTGCAGGTATGCGTGGATTGATGGCCAACCCGGCCGGACGTATTATCGAACTTCCAATCAAGTCTTCCTTCCGTGAAGGTTTAACTGTATTGGAATACTTCATCTCTACACATGGTGCTCGTAAAGGTCTTGCCGATACAGCCCTTAAAACAGCTGACTCAGGTTATTTAACTCGTCGTTTAGTAGACGTTGCTCAAGACGTAATTGTACGCGAAGACGACTGTGGTACTGACCGTGGCTTAACAATTGGTGCCTTGATGGAAGGTACAGAAATTATTGAAGGTTTAGATGAACGTATTGAGGGACGTCATGCGAAGAAAACAATTCGTCATCCAGAAACAGGCGAAGTTATTGTTGCTCGTGACGAGCTAATCACACAAGATAAATCTCGTGAAATTATTGATGCGGGCATTACTGAAGTGACAATTCGTTCTGCATTCACATGTAATACAAAACATGGTGTATGTAAAAAATGTTATGGTATCAACTTAGCAACAGGTGAAGAAGTTGAAGTTGGGGAAGCTGTTGGTATTATTGCTGCCCAATCAATCGGAGAACCTGGTACACAATTAACAATGCGTACATTCCATACTGGTGGGGTTGCAGGGAACGATATCACTCAAGGTCTTCCACGTATCCAAGAGATTTTTGAAGCCCGTAATCCGAAAGGGCAAGCGGTGATTTCTGAGATCACTGGTACGGTTTCTGAAATTGACGAAATTCGTGAAGGCTTAAAAGAAGTTACAATTCAAGGCGAAATTGAAACTCGTAAATACCAAGCACCTTATAATGCTCGCTTAAAAGTAGCAAAAGGTGATTCTATTGTACCTGGTCAAATTTTATCTGAAGGTTCAATTGATCCGAAACAATTACTAAAAGTAAAAGACGTTTCTACGGTTCAAGAGTATTTATTAAAAGAAGTGCAAAAAGTATATCGTATGCAAGGGGTAGAAATTGGCGATAAGCATATCGAGGTAATGGTACGCCAGATGCTTCGTAAAGTTCGAGTTATTGAAGCTGGGGATACAGAATTATTACCAGGTTCATTACTTGATATTCACCAATTCACTGAAGCAAACAAAGAAGCAATTACAAATGGAAAAATTCCTGCGACATGTCGCCCTGTAATTCTTGGTATTACAAAAGCATCTCTTGAAACAGAATCATTCTTATCTGCAGCATCATTCCAAGAAACAACTCGTGTGTTAACAGATGCTGCAATTAAAGGTAAGCGTGATGAACTTCTTGGTCTAAAAGAAAACGTAATTATCGGGAAGCTTGTTCCAGCTGGTACAGGTATGCAACGTTATCGACAAATTCGTATTCATGAAGATGACCTAGAACTTGCTGGAGAACTATCTTCAGCTGAATAAAAAAGATCGTGGAGAGAATTTTCTCTCCGCGAATCTATAAAAAATATTTGACAGTTCAAGCTTGTAATGTTAATATACTTAAGGTTGATAGTTAACTGTCTGTACTTCGGAGGATATGAAAATGTCTTATGATAAAGTAAAACAGGCTAGTAAAACAATCATAGGTACAAAGCAAGCAGTAAAAGCAATGCGTGCTGGTCAAGTAACTGAACTTTTTGTAGCACTTGATGCAGACAATTGGGTAACCGATCAAGTAGTAGTTCTTGCAAAAGAAATCGGCGTACCAGTTTGCCTCGTTGAGTCAAAAAAAGAACTTGGAAAAGCTTGTGGTATACAAGTTGGAGCTGCGGTTGTAGCAATTACTGCATAGTAGTTTTTGTGTTTAGAAACACAAAGACTTTGTTTTTACCCTAAAAATGAACCACCTGGATGTGTGGATTAACATTGAATAGATGAGAGGAGGAAAATCCGATGCCTACAATTAACCAATTGGTACGTAAGCCTCGTAAATCAAAAAGCACGAAATCAAATTCACCTGCGTTAAACAGAGGGTATAACAGTTTCAAAAAATCTTTAACAAATGTTAACTCTCCACAAAAACGTGGTGTATGTACTCGTGTAGGTACTATGACACCTAAAAAACCAAACTCAGCGTTACGTAAATATGCTCGTGTACGCTTAACTAACCAAATCGAAGTTACAGCTTACATTCCTGGTGAAGGACACAACTTACAAGAACACAGCGTAGTATTAATTCGCGGTGGACGTGTAAAAGACTTACCAGGGGTACGTTACCATATCGTACGTGGTGCTCTTGATACAGCTGGTGTTAACGGTCGTATGCAATCACGTTCTTTATACGGTACAAAACGTCCAAAAGAAAAAAAATAATTTAATTTTGATTTAGCTAGCAAATCGATATAACTCTAAAATATATAATTAGTTGAAAGGAGGAAAACACATGCCTCGTAAAGGTCCTGTTTCCAAACGTGACGTGTTACCAGATCCAATTTATAATTCAAAACTAGTAACTCGTTTAATTAATAAAATGATGGTTGATGGTAAAAAAGGTACTTCTCAAAAGATCTTATATGGTGCGTTCGAACTTGTTAAAGAACGTTCAGGTAATGAACCTCTAGAAGTATTTGAAGCTGCATTAAATAACGTTATGCCAGTTCTTGAAGTGCGTGCTCGCCGTGTTGGTGGTTCTAACTACCAAGTACCAGTTGAAGTACGTCCAGAACGCCGTATCACTTTAGGTCTTCGTTATTTAGTTAACTACTCTCGTCTTCGTGGTGAAAAAACTATGGAAGAACGTTTAGCTAACGAAATTCTTGATGCATCTAACAACACTGGTGCTTCAGTTAAGAAACGTGAAGATATGCATAAAATGGCAGAAGCAAATAAAGCATTTGCTCACTACCGTTGGTAATTTATTTGACTACGTGCTAGAGTTTCTGGCACGTAGCTTAAATGTATCTGTGAAAACAGAATATGGTTTTTTCTCCGACGAATGTCAAAAATGATGAATGGTGTGATTGCGCATAGCACATATTTATTAATTGGGGCATTCAATTATCAGAGAATAACTCTTTGATGCACCTCGTCGTAAGATTACAATATATAGTATATACCCAATACGGAAGGAGAAATCCCCTATGAAACGCGAATTCTCACTAGAGAATACTCGTAATATTGGGATCATGGCTCACATTGATGCTGGTAAAACAACAACAACTGAGCGTATCCTTTATTACACTGGTAAGATTCATAAAATCGGTGAAACTCACGAAGGTGCTTCTCAAATGGACTGGATGGAGCAAGAGCAAGAACGTGGTATTACAATCACTTCTGCTGCGACAACAGCTCAATGGAAAGGTAATCGTGTTAATATCATCGACACACCAGGACACGTAGACTTCACAGTTGAAGTTGAACGTTCTTTACGTGTACTTGATGGTGCAGTAACAGTATTAGATGCTCAATCAGGTGTTGAGCCACAAACTGAAACTGTATGGCGTCAAGCTACAACTTATGGAGTTCCACGTATTGTATTCGTTAATAAAATGGATAAAATCGGTGCGGACTTCTTATATTCTGTTGGTACATTACATGACCGTTTACAAGCAAATGCTCACCCAATTCAACTTCCAATCGGTGCTGAAGATCAATTCGAAGCAATCATTGACCTAGTTGAAATGAAAGCTATTTTCTATACAAACGATCTTGGTACTGATATTACTGAAGGGGAAATCCCAGAAGAATATAAAGCTCAAGCTGAAGAATACCGTGAAAAGTTAGTTGAAGCGGTTGCTGAACTTGATGAAGAACTTATGGAAAAATACTTCGCTGGCGAAGAAATTACAATTCCAGAGTTAAAAGCTGCTATTCGTAAAGCAACTTTATCAGTACAGTTCTACCCAGTTATCTGTGGTACTGCATTCAAAAACAAAGGTGTACAATTAATGCTTGATGCTGTAATTGACTATCTACCAGCACCAACTGATGTAGAAGCAATTAAAGGTGTTAATGATGATGGTGAAGAAATTGAAAAGCATGCTAGCGATGAAGAACCATTTGCTGCACTTGCATTCAAAGTTATGACTGACCCTTACGTTGGTAAATTAACATTCTTCCGTGTGTACTCTGGTATTTTAGAATCAGGTTCATACGTACAAAACTCAACAAAAGGTAAACGTGAACGTGTAGGTCGTATCCTTCAAATGCACGCAAACTCTCGTGAAGAAATTTCTAAAGTATTCGCTGGTGATATTGCTGCTGCTGTAGGTCTTAAAGATACTACAACTGGTGACACTCTATGTGATGAGAAAGACCATGTTATTTTAGAGTCTATGGAATTCCCAGAACCAGTTATCTCTTTATCTGTTGAGCCAAAATCAAAAGCTGACCAAGACAAAATGGGACAAGCTTTACAAAAACTTCAAGAAGAAGATCCAACATTCCGTGCACATACAGACCAAGAAACTGGTCAAACAATCATCTCAGGTATGGGTGAACTTCACCTTGATATCTTAGTTGACCGTATGAAACGTGAATTTAAAGTTGAATGTAACGTAGGTGCTCCTCAAGTATCTTACCGTGAAACATTCCGTGGATCAGCACAAGTTCAAGGTAAATTCACACGCCAATCTGGTGGTCGTGGACAATATGGTGATGTATGGATTGAATTCGCACCTAACGAAGAAGGTAAAGGTTTCGAATTCGAAAACGCTATCGTTGGTGGGGTTGTACCTCGTGAATACATTCCTGCAGTTGAAGCGGGTCTTCGTGACTCACTTGACCGTGGTGTAATTGCTGGTTACCCATTAATCGACATTAAAGCTAAATTATATGATGGTTCTTACCATGATGTCGATTCAAACGAAATGGCATTCAAAATCGCCGCTTCTATGGCACTTAAAGCTGCTGCTTCTAAATGTAATCCAGTTCTTTTAGAACCTGTGATGAAAGTTGAAGTAGTAATTCCTGAAGAATATCTTGGTGATATCATGGGTAACATCACTTCTCGTCGTGGACGTGTAGAAGGTATGGAAGCTCGCGGTAACGCTCAAGTTGTTCGTGCAATGGTTCCACTTGCTGAAATGTTCGGATATGCAACTACATTACGTTCTGCTACTCAAGGTCGTGGTGTGTTCTCAATGGTATTCGATCACTATGAAGAAGTACCAAAATCAATTGCTGAAGATATTATCAAAAAAAATAAAGGTGAATAATAATTGAAATTTCACCTTATTTAAAGTATAAATAATTTGTAAGCTTATGATTGTCTGGTAAGAAAGAGATTTCCTGCCAACGGTTATAAACATAAAAAAATAAACTATTGATTATAGGAGGCTTTCTCTAATGGCTAAAGAAAAATTTGACCGTTCAAAAACGCATGCTAACATTGGTACAATCGGACACGTTGACCATGGTAAAACTACATTAACTGCTGCTATCGCTACAGTTCTTTCTAAAAAAATGGGTGGAGAAGCTAAATCATACGCTGATATCGATAACGCTCCAGAAGAAAAAGAACGCGGTATCACAATCAACACTTCTCACGTAGAATATGAAACAGAAACTCGTCACTATGCACACGTTGACTGCCCAGGACATGCTGACTATGTTAAAAACATGATCACTGGTGCTGCTCAAATGGACGGCGGTATCTTAGTAGTATCTGCTGCTGACGGCCCAATGCCACAAACTCGTGAACACATTCTTTTATCTCGTCAAGTAGGTGTTCCATACTTAGTAGTGTTCTTAAACAAATGTGATATGGTAGACGACGAAGAATTACTTGAATTAGTTGAAATGGAAGTTCGTGACTTATTATCTGAGTACGATTTCCCAGGAGACGATCTTCCAGTAATTAAAGGTTCTGCTCTTAAAGCTCTTGAAGGTGAAGCAGAATGGGAAGAAAAAATCGTTGAATTAATGAACGCTGTTGACGAATATATCCCAACTCCAGAACGTCAAACTGACAAACCATTCATGATGCCAGTAGAGGACGTATTCTCTATCACTGGTCGTGGTACAGTTGCAACTGGTCGTGTAGAACGCGGTCAAGTTAAAGTTGGTGACGTAGTAGAGATCGTTGGTCTTGCTGAAGAAGCTAAATCTACAACTGTAACTGGTGTAGAAATGTTCCGTAAATTATTAGACTATGCTGAAGCTGGTGACAACATCGGTGCACTTCTTCGTGGGGTTGCTCGTGAAGATATCCAACGTGGACAAGTATTATCTAAACCAGGATCAATCACTCCACACACAACTTTTAAAGCAGAAGTTTACGTATTATCAAAAGAAGAAGGTGGACGTCACACTCCTTTCTTCTCTAACTACCGTCCTCAGTTCTACTTCCGTACAACTGACGTAACTGGTGTTATTAACTTACCAGAAGGCGTTGAAATGGTAATGCCTGGTGACAACATCGAAATGAACGTAGAATTAATTTCTCCAATCGCTCTTGAAGAAGGTACAAAATTCTCTATCCGTGAGGGTGGACGTACTGTAGGCGCTGGCGTAGTTGCTTCTATCCAAAAATAATTTTAGCGAAAGCTAATCTTTTAAACCAATTCGGGGGACGCTCCGAATTGGTTTTTTTATTTACCTTTTTCCTTATTATTTTATTACTATATTGCTGAACATATTTTATTTAATATATAGTCTAATGAATTTTACATTTTAAATTGTTCTATACATTATAGACCGCTTACTATTAAGCAATTGGAATTAGATGTTACAATTATTGTGACGTAGGTGTTTGTTTTGAAATTTAAAATTTTACTTATTGAAGATGATCAATCAATTTTTGAAATGATTCAAGAGCGTTTTAATGCATGGTCTTTAGAAGTTGTAAGACCCTTTGACTTTCAAAATGTGATGGATTATTTTCTGAGTGAAAAGTTTCAACTTGTAATTATTGATATTCAGCTTTCAGCATATGATGGCTTTCATTGGTGTTGAGAAATACGGGCAGTTTCAAAAGTTCCCATTATCTTCTAGAGACCATCCAATGGATATGGTGATGGCCATGCAGATGGGAGCTGATGACTTTATTCAAAAGCCTTTTCATATGGATGTACTATTAGCTAAAATCCAAGCAATACTACGAAGAACATATGATTACAAAGAGGAGCAAACTGATTTGGCGCGTTGGAATGATGCGACAATTGATTATGCAAAGGGAACAATCCAAAAGGGTGATCATGTTTGTGAACTGACTAAAATGAATTATTTATATTGCGTATTCTATTGCAGCATATGGACCAAATCGTTTCAAGAGATATGCTTATGCGAAAATTGTGGGATGATGAGAGATTCGTAAATGATAATACACTTTCTGTAAATATTAATAGATTACGTATAAAGCTTGAGGGAATAGGACTAATCGATATAATTATTACGAAAAAAGGACTTGGCTATATGGTAATTACTTCAAAGAGGTGTAAAAATGTTTACACTCTTTCTTAGAGAACGGTACCCCTGGATTTTATTCTTTATCGTATTGTTGGTTAGTATGAATCTCCTCTTTTACTTGTACACTGGTTTTTCCGGGGTTTCAATTGTTTATTTTAATATAGTAACTTTTTCTATGGTCTCTTTATTTCTCGTCGTGCGTTATACCATTGAAACTAGACAAGTATTGCATTACCTGGGAAATATCTCGGAATTAGATAAATTATTATCGTCAGAAAGTATAACATTCACACCTTATCAACAAAAATATGCTGAGGCCATTCATACAATTATTGAAACTAAAGAATTACAATTAAATAATTCTAAAATTCAATTGCAGGAGGAGACTGAGAATCTCCTAGCTTGGGTACACGAAATGAAAACACCCCTTACAGCTATGAAATTAATGATTGAACAAATTGAGGATTTTAAGTTGAACTCCAAACTTGAAAAAGAGTGGCTTAGAATTCATTTATTATTAGACCAACAATTACACAATACGAGATTAGGAACAATTGAACAGGATAACCGAATGGAGCGCTTTCCTCTAAGAACGGTTGTTTATAAAGAGATACTTGAATACCAACCATGGTGTCAGATCAGGATTTGTTTCGAATTTCAGAAGTAACGTTTAATATTAAAGATTTAGTAGAAGATTCGTTAAAGGATAGTCCTCTGTTTAGTCATGGAGTGACATCATCGGTTATTCCTATAAGTGATTTTCATAAAGTAGAACCGAATGTAGAACTAAATGAAGGAGAGGCATTTTTAACTAGCTATGCAAATTTTTTTGCTGAACTGTTACCTCTTCAAAAGGAAAAAGATATTGTCATTAAAGCAGGCGATATAGAATTACCGTTATTTATAAAAGATATTAGAGAAGATTATATATTATCCAATAAAATAACGTATGGTAGTCCTGTTTTTGTTGTATCTGATGACTTGTTTGAAAAGATTAATAAAGAAGCGAAAAAGACAGCGATATGGCGTTCACAAATCGGTATAAATATTACTGAACAAAGTGACTTACATGGTGCGGAGTAAATATATGAGAAACTGACACCTGAGAGAATAGTGTATGGGCAAATATACAAACACGGACATCAAGATAGTTGGATTCAACAGTCATATGAAGAGCTAAGAAAAAGACAGATTGCAACAATTGGAACAACAGTCTTTATAACTGCATTCCTCGGATTAGCATTCTTATTAACAACAGGGAGTATCCTTTACTTTAAACAGATGGCTGAGGCGGAGGATGAAAGAGAGTCTTACATGATTTTGCAAAAGATTGGATTTTCTACTTCAGACTTGATGAGTGGAATATATGCAAAAATAGGCTTTTAACTTTGGGGTTCCATTAATAATAGGTTTGTTCCATAGTTACTTTGCTGTAAAATCGGGTTGGTTTTTATTTAATAAAGAACTGGTAACACCACTAGTTGTTACTATGTTTGTATATGTTGTTTTATATACTATATTTGCCATACTATCTACCCAGTATTATAAAAAGGTTATAAACAGTTCGCTATGAACAAACGAAGTCGCTAACTATAGTAGTTGGTGACTTTTAACATTGACATTCTAATCATCATTGTTTACACTTTAGCACGTTAGCAAAATAGTAAGGGGAAGTAGGATTTTAGATGAATGCAGTTATAGTTGCTGTTGTTGTTATGCTTGTTCTAAGTGTATTAAGAGTAAATGTTGTATTTTCATTAGCGATTGGTGCCCTGGCTGGTGGTATAACTGCAGGGATGTCATTAGATGAAACAATGACATCATTCGTTAGTGGCCTTGGTGATGGAGCAGAAGTTGCACTAAGCTATGGAATGCTAGGTGGTTTAGCAATTGCTATATCAAAAACGGGAATGTCAGAATTGCTTGTCTCAAGCGTCTTAAATTTAGTGAAACGCGAAGGAGATTCTCAAAAATCAAGTTTAGCTAAAGCATTAGTATTTTTCGTTATTTTACTAATGTCCATTTTTTCGCAGAACTTAATTCCGATTCATATTGCGTTTATACCATTACTTATTCCACCAATTATTAAAATACTAAACTTAATGCAAATTGATCGTCGTTTAATTGCATGTATTTTGGCATTTGGTTTAATTACTCCGTATATGAGCTTACCGTTCGGGTTCGGTCTAGTATATCAAGGAATCGTTGCGGACCAAATCACAGCTGCTGGATTAGCCATCACAAAATCAGATGTATATGGCCCGATGCTGATTCCAGCAATAGGGATGATCGTTGGTCTGATTGTAGCATTTTTGGTTTTCAGAAAACCTCGAACATATGAAAATATTGTTGTAGATACGGAACTAAAAGTAACAATAGAAAAGAAAAATATATTCTTTACTATTATAGCGTTAATCGCAACTGTAATAGTACAAATACCAGCGATCGTGCCATTAGAGTCAGGAGCAATGTTTTTAGGTGCTTTAGCTGGGGTTATCATTTTATATGTTACTGGGGCATTAAAATGGAGTGAAGCCGATCAAGTTTTAACTGATGGTATGCGGTTAATGGCTTTTATCGGATTAGTAATGATTGCTTCTAGTGGCTTTGCTCAAGTTGTACGAGACACAGGTCATGTTGATTCACTAGTGAATGGAGCAACGAGTATATTAGGAGACAATAAAGGTCTGGCTGTACTGATTATGCTGTTAATTGGCCTTATTATCGATATGGGAATTGGGTCGTCATTTGCAACAATACCGATTATTGCAGCTATATTTGTACCTATTTCTGTAGAGTTTGGTCTAAGCCCTGCAGCGATTATTACTTTAATAGGTACAGCGGGTGCACTAGGAGACGCAGGTTCTCCAGCTTCAGACTCAACATTGGGTCCCACAGCCGGTTTAAATGTTGATGGACAACATGATCATATAAGAGATACGTGTATCCCTACATTCTTTATATTTAACATACCTTTAATGATTTTCGGATGGGTAGCGGTTATGTTCTTCTCATAAACACTTTTACACAGAAGAAACTGTATGACAATTCAAAATGATTGTACAGTTTCTTCTATTATATAGAAGGAAAATATTATCAGTAATAAGTTTTATTAAACTGTTGAAATCGACAAGTATTTTATATATACTAGTTTATGCGTTCAAACGAGTGCGTTAAGAAGATATCGAAATATAAACCTAACAATTTAAAAGAATTTAGCAAAAAGACTTGCTTATTCTTTTTTTATTGTATATAATGTTGAATGTTGTTCTTTGACTGCGATGAAGCGGGAGGTTGCCGACACACCCGGCCGCTTTGCCATGGCGCGTGTGTGGGAAATTTCCGTGGAGAATGTCTAGAAAATAGGCGAAAAAAGGAGGGAAAATAATGGCAAAACAAAAGATTCGTATCCGTTTAAAAGCGTATGATCACAGAGTTTTAGATCAATCTGCTGAGAAAATTGTGGAAACTGCAAAACGTTCAGGTGCTAGTGTATCAGGTCCGATTCCGTTACCAACTGAGAAGTCTGTGTACACAATTCTTCGTGCGGTTCACAAGTATAAAGATTCTCGTGAACAATTCGAAATGCGTACGCATAAACGTTTAATCGACATCATTAACCCAACACCACAAACTGTTGACGCGTTAATGAAACTTGATTTACCATCTGGCGTTGATATTGAAATCAAACTTTAATGGTAAAAACAAATAGAAACTTTTTAATAACCATAGGAGGTGTGACAAAATGACTAAAGGAATCTTAGGTAGAAAAATTGGTATGACACAAGTTTTCGCTGAGAATGGCGATTTAATCCCAGTAACAGTAATCGAAGCTACACCAAACGTAGTACTTCAAAAGAAAACTGTTGAAACTGATGGTTACGAAGCAATCCAAGTTGGTTTTGAAGATAAGCGTGTAAAACTTTCTAACAAACCTCAACAAGGTCACGTAGCAAAAGCGAATACTGCTCCTAAGCGCTTCATTCGTGAATTCCGCAACGTAAACGTGGAAGAGTACGAAGTTGGTCAGGAAGTCAAAGTAGAAATTTTCGCAGAAGGCGATGTAATTGATGTAACAGGTGTTACTAAAGGTAAAGGTTTCCAAGGTGTTATTAAACGCCATGGCCAATCTCGTGGACCTATGGCCCACGGTTCTCGTTACCACCGTCGTCCTGGTTCAATGGGGCCTGTTGCTCCGAACCGCGTATTCAAACAAAAGAAATTACCTGGTCAAATGGGTGGAAATGTAGTTACAATCCAAAACTTAGAAATCGTAAAAGTTGATGCAGATCGTAACTTACTACTTGTTAAAGGTAATGTTCCTGGTTCTAAAAAAGCTCTAGTAGTTGTTAAAACTGCTGTGAAATCTAAATAATTTCCCAAGAAAGGAGGAAACAGGAATGACAAAGGTATCTGTACTTAGTCAAACAGGTGCTTCAGTTGGTGAAATCGAATTAAACGATACAATCTTCGGAATCGAGCCAAACGAAGCAGTATTATTCGACGCAGTAATTGCACAACGTGCTTCTCTACGTCAAGGTAATCACAAAGTTAAAAACCGCTCAGAAGTTGCTGGTGGTGGTCGTAAACCATGGCGTCAAAAAGGAACTGGTCGTGCACGTCAAGGTTCTATCCGCTCTCCACAATGGCGCGGTGGTGGTATCGTATTCGGACCAACTCCACGCAGCTATAGCTATAAATTACCTAAGAAAGTTCGTCGCTTAGCTCTTAAATCAGCTTTATCAGCGAAAGTTGGAGAACAAAACTTAGTAGTTCTTGATGCTTTAACATTAGCAGCACCAAAAACTAAAGAGTTTAAAGCAATCTTAGGAAACTTAAATATCAATAAAAAAGCATTATTCGTTACAGCTGATTTAGATGAAAACGTAGCATTATCTGCACGTAACATCCCTGGTGTAACTGTTTTAACAGCAACAGGAATCAACGTTCTTGATCTATTAGGTCACGACAAAGTTGTATTCACAAAAGCTGCAGTAGAAAAAGTTGAGGAGGTGCTTGGATAATGGAAGCACGTGATGTCATTAAACGTCCGGTCATTACTGAGCGTTCTTCAGAACTTTTGGCTGACAAAAAATACACTTTCGAAGTTGATGTTCGCGCGAACAAAACTCAAGTAAAAGACGCTGTAGAAGAAATTTTCGACGTAAAAGTTGAAAAAGTTAACATCATGAACTACAAAGCTAAATTTAAACGTGTTGGTAAATTCGGCGGGTACACAAACAAACGCCGTAAAGCAATCGTTAAATTATCAGCTGACAGCAAAGAAATCGAAATTTTCGACATCTAATTTCCGAAAAGGAAATTTTTGATTGAAAGAAATAAGAAGGAGGGAAAACACAATGGCGATTAAAAAGTATAAACCAACATCAAATGGCCGTCGTAACATGACGTCATCTGACTTTGCGGAAATTACTGCTACTAAGCCTGAGAAATCATTGCTTGAGCCTAAGAAACGCAAAGCTGGTCGTAATAACCAAGGTAAAATTACTGTTCGTCATAATGGTGGTGGTCATAAGCGTCAATACCGTGTCATCGACTTCAAACGTCTGAAAGATGGCATTCCAGGACGCGTTGCTACTATCGAATATGATCCAAACCGCTCTGCAAACATTGCATTAATCAACTATGCTGACGGTGAAAAACGTTACATCTTAGCTCCAAAAGGATTAGAAGTAGGTCAAACGATCGTATCTGGTCCTGATGCAGATATTAAAGTAGGTAACGCATTACCATTAGCAAACATCCCAATGGGTACAACAATTCACAATATTGAATTAAAACCTGGAAAAGGCGGACAATTAGTGCGTTCTGCTGGTACTTCTGCACAAGTACTTGGTCGTGAAGGTAAATATGTAATCGTTCGTTTACAATCTGGTGAAGTTCGTTTAGTATTAGCTACTTGCCGCGCAACTATCGGTCAAGTTGGTAATGAACAACATGAACTTATTCACATCGGTAAAGCAGGTCGTACACGTTGGTTAGGTAAACGTCCAACTGTTCGTGGATCTGTAATGAACCCTAATGATCACCCACACGGTGGTGGTGAAGGTCGTTCTCCAATCGGACGTAAATCTCCAATGACACCATGGGGCAAACCAGCTCTTGGTTACAAAACTCGTAATAAGAAAAATAGATCTAATAAGTTAATTATTCGTGGTCGTAAAAAATAAAGTGGTTAAACTACGGTTCGCTTGGTGGACCGTGGTGGAATCACGGAGGGAGGTTCCTAAATGGGTCGCAGCTTGAAAAAAGGACCTTTTGTTGATGATCACTTACTAAAGAAAGTTGATGCACAACAAGGTTCTGAGAAAAAACAAGTTATTAAAACTTGGTCTCGCCGTTCTACTATCTTCCCAAGCTTCATCGGATTAACAATCGCTGTTTATGATGGACGTAAACATGTTCCTGTATATGTTACAGAAGATATGGTAGGTCACAAATTAGGCGAATTCGCACCAACTCGTGCTTACAAAGGTCATGGTGCAGATGATAAAAAAACAAGACGCTAATTTTGAGAGGAGGTAAATCTTAATGACACAAGCTAAAGCTATCGCTCGCACAGTGCGAATTGCTCCTCGTAAAGTACGTTTAGTAGTTGACTTAATTAGAGGAAAGCAAATTGGTGAAGCAGTTGCAATTTTACGTCATACTCCAAAAGCGGCGTCTCCAGTCGTTGAGAAAGTATTAAAATCTGCAGTTGCTAACGCTGAGCACAACTATGAATTAGATGTAAACAACTTAGTTGTTTCTGAAATATTTGTTGACGAAGGTCCAACATTAAAACGTTTCCGTCCACGTGCGCAAGGACGTGCAAGCGCAATTAACAAACGCACAAGCCACATTACTGTAGTGGTATCTGAAAAGAAGGAGGGTTAATCCGTGGGTCAAAAAGTACATCCAATAGGACTACGAGTTGGTATTATTCGTGACTGGGAGTCAAAATGGTACGCTGAGAAAGACTATGCGACTTTACTTCATGAAGATATCAAAATCCGTAAATATATCGAAACTACTTTAAAAGACGCTTCTGTTTCTAAAGTAGAAATTGAACGCGCTGCAAACCGCGTTAACGTTACAATTCACACTGCGAAACCAGGAATGGTAATCGGTAAAGGCGGTACGGAAGTTGAAAACTTACGTAAACACCTTAGCGATTTAACTGGTAAACGTGTTCACATTAATATCGTTGAAATTAAAAAGGCTGATCTAGACGCTCGTTTAGTAGCTGAAAACATCGCTCGTCAACTTGAGAACCGCGTATCATTCCGTCGTGCTCAAAAACAAGCAATCCAACGCACAATCCGTGCTGGTGCAAAAGGAATTAAAACACAAGTTTCTGGTCGTTTAGGTGGAGCAGATATCGCTCGTGCTGAACACTATAGTGAAGGTACAGTTCCACTTCATACTCTTCGCGCTGACATTGACTATGCTCACGCTGAAGCTGACACTACTTATGGTAAATTAGGTGTTAAAGTATGGATCTATCGTGGTGAAGTCCTTCCAACGAAAAAGAACTCTGTGGAAGGAGGCAAATAATAATGTTATTACCAAAACGCGTAAAATATCGTCGTGAACACCGTGGTAACATGCGTGGTGAAGCGAAAGGCGGTAAAGAAGTAACATTTGGTGAATGGGGCTTACAAGCTCAAACAGCTAGCTGGATTACTAACCGTCAAATCGAATCTGCTCGTATTGCAATGACACGTTACATGAAACGTGGCGGTAAAGTTTGGATTAAAATTTTCCCACATAAGCCTTATACTAAAAAGCCTCTAGAGGTACGTATGGGTTCTGGTAAAGGATCTCCAGAAGGATGGGTAGCAGTAGTAAAACCAGGAAAAGTAATGTTTGAAATTGCTGGTGTATCTGAAGAGGTTGCTCGTGAAGCACTTCGTTTAGCAGCACACAAACTTCCTGTTAAATGTAAAGTTGTTAAACGTCAAGAAACTGGTGGTGAATCTAATGAAAGCTAATGAAATCCGTGACCTTGCCACTTCTGAAATTGAATTAAAAGTGAAATCACTGAAAGAAGAGCTTTTCAACCTTCGCTTCCAATTGGCGACTGGTCAATTAGAAAACACAGCTCGCATTCGTGAAGTTCGTAAAGCGATTGCGCGTATGAAAACTGTGATTCGCGAAAGAGAAATCAGTGCAAAATAAAACTGATAAAGGAGGTTTTTAAGCATGACTGAGCGTAATCAACGTAAAGTTTACACTGGGCGTGTAGTTTCAGATAAGATGGACAAAACAGTTACTGTTCTTGTTGAAACTTATAAGAAACATAAATTATACGGTAAACGCGTTAAGTACTCTAAAAAATTCAAAGCTCATGATGAGTTAAACGAAGCGAAAATCGGTGATATCGTGCGTATCATGGAAACTCGCCCGCTGTCAGCTACAAAACGTTTCCGCGTAGTGGAAGTTGTAGAAAAAGCGGTTATTATCTAATAAATAATATTTCGGAAAACATAATTCCGAAGGGAGGTAACCTAAGTGATCCAACAAGAAAGTCGTATGAAAGTTGCTGACAACTCAGGTGCACGTGAAGTATTAACAATCAAAGTACTTGGTGGTTCTGGACGTAAAACTGCAAACATCGGCGATATCGTCGTTGCAACAGTTAAGAAAGCAACACCAGGGGGCGTTGTCAAGAAAGGTGACGTTGTAAAGGCTGTTGTAGTTCGCACAAAATCTGGTGTTCGTCGTAAAGACGGTACTTATATTAAATTTGACGAGAACGCTTGCGTAATCATTAAAGATGATAAGTCACCACGTGGAACTCGTATTTTTGGACCTGTTGCTCGTGAATTACGTGACAGTAACTTCATGAAAATCGTTTCTCTAGCTCCAGAAGTTCTTTAATTTCATGATAGTACCAATCAAGGAGGTGCGACACATAATGCATGTAAAAAAGGGCGACAAAGTTAAAGTTATCACTGGTAAAGATAAAGGTAAAGAAGGCGTAGTATTAGCTGCTTTCCCTAAAAAGGACCGTGTTTTAGTTGAAGGTGTAAACATCGTTAAAAAACACGTTAAACCTAACCAGTTAAACCCACAAGGTGGTATTGTAAGCCAAGAAGCCGCAATCCACGTTTCGAACGTTATGCTAATCGATCCAAAATCTGGCGAGCCGACTCGTGTAGGTTATAAAATCGAAGATGGCAAAAAAGTTCGTGTTGCAAAAAAATCAGGTGTAGTAATCGACTAATAAGTAAATTGAGAAGGGAGGTACGAACATGAGCCGCCTAAAAGAAAAATATGTAAGTGAAATTACTCCTGCTCTTGTGAGCAAGTTCGAATATAAATCTGTAATGCAAGTACCAAAAGTTGAAAAAATCGTGATCAACATGGGTGTTGGTGACGCAGTACAAAACTCTAAAGCTTTAGACGCAGCTGTTGAAGAGTTAACTATTATTACTGGTCAAAAACCGGTTGTAACAAAAGCGAAAAAATCGATCGCAGGTTTCCGTCTACGTGAAGGTATGCCTATCGGTGCAAAAGTTACATTACGCGGTGAGCGTATGTATGAATTCTTGGATAAATTAATCGCTATCGCACTTCCACGTGTACGTGACTTCCGCGGTGTTTCTAAAAAAGCATTCGACGGTCGCGGTAACTACACTTTAGGTGTTAAAGAACAATTAATTTTCCCTGAAATCGATTACGATAAAGTTTCAAAAGTACGCGGTATGGACATCGTGATCGTAACGACTGCGAATTCTGACGAAGAAGCTCGCGAGTTATTGACACAATTCGGTATGCCGTTCCAAAAGTAATTAAATAAGGAGGGCGAAAACGTGGCTAAAAAATCAATGATCGTTAAACAACAACGTAAGCAAAAGTTTAAAGTTCAAGAATATACACGTTGTGAACGCTGTGGTCGTCCACACTCTGTATATCGTAAATTTAAACTTTGCCGTATTTGTTTCCGTGAACTTGCATATAAGGGACAAATTCCTGGCGTTAAAAAAGCTAGCTGGTAATCCCCTAATTAGGGAAGGAGGTAAAATTTATGACAATGACAGATCCGATTGCAGATATGCTGACTCGCATTCGTAATGCGAACATGGTTCGTCACGAAAAGTTAGAAGTACCTGCTTCAAACTTAAAGAAAGAAATCGCTGAAATTTTAAAGCGTGAAGGTTTCGTTCGTGATGTTGAGTATGTTGAGGATAACAAACAAGGTATTATTCGTATCTTCTTAAAATACGGAAAAGACAACGAACGTGTTATCACTGGTTTAAAACGTATTTCAAAACCTGGTCTACGTGTATATGCGAAAACTAATGAAGTACCAAAAGTATTAAATGGTCTAGGTGTCGCTTTAGTGTCAACTTCACAAGGTGTTTTAACTGATAAAGAAGCACGTGCGAAACAAGTTGGCGGAGAAATCTTAGCTTACATTTGGTAATTAGCAATAAAAGAATGGAGGTGCAACTAAATGTCTCGTGTAGGTAAAAAGCCAATCGAGGTTCCTGCTAACGTTACTGTAACTGTCGCTGCTGACAACACAGTAACTGTAAAAGGACCTAAAGGTGAATTAACTCAATCATTCAACAATGATATTAAAATCGAACAAGAAGGAAACGTAATTACGTTAACACGTCCTTCTGAGTCTAAAGAACACCGTACTATTCACGGTACGACTCGTGCGTTACTAGCGAATATGGTAACTGGTGTTTCTGAAGGGTTCTCTCGTACTCTAGAACTTGTCGGTGTAGGTTACCGTGCACAATTACAAGGTAAAAAACTTGTACTTAACGTTGGTTACTCTCACCCTGTAGAGTTTACACCTGAAGAAGGTATAGAAGTAGAAGTTCCTTCAAATACAAAAGTGATCGTAAAAGGTATCAATAAAGAGCGTGTTGGTGCGTTAGCATCTAACATCCGTGACGTACGTCCTCCAGAGCCTTACAAAGGTAAAGGGATCCGTTACGAAGGCGAACATGTTCGTCGTAAAGAAGGTAAAACAGGTAAATAATGCCGCTTAAAAGCATTAGAAAGGAGTGACCTCTGTGATTACGAAACAAGATAAAAATCAAGTTCGTAAAAAACGTCATGCGCGTGTTCGTTCTAAAATTTCGGGTACTGCTGAGCGTCCACGTTTAAACGTATACCGTTCAAACAAGAACATCTATGCGCAACTTATTGACGATGTAGCGGGCGTAACAATTGTTAGTGCATCTTCTCAAGAAAAAGGTTTTGAGGGTTCAGGTAACAATGTAGAAGCTGCAACAAAGATCGGTGAAATCATCGCTAAACGCGCTGCGGAAAAAAATATTACTGCTGTTGTATTTGACCGTGGTGGTTACTTATATCATGGACGTGTAAAAGCTTTAGCTGAAGCTGCACGTGAAAACGGCTTAGAATTTTAATAAGAAGGAGGGACATACTTCATGAGTCGCATTGACGCAAACAAACTTGAACTTGAAGAACGCGTAGTTACGATTAACCGCGTTGCGAAAGTTGTTAAAGGTGGACGTCGCTTCCGCTTCACAGCATTAGTTGTTGTAGGTGACAAAAACGGTCATGTAGGTTTTGGTACTGGTAAAGCTCAAGAGGTACCAGATGCAATCCGTAAAGCTGTTGAAGACGCGAAGAAAAACTTAATCGAAGTGCCACGTGTTGGTGGAACAACTCCACACGATGTAATTGGTCGCTTTGGCGCAGGTAATATCTTAATCAAACCTGCAGCTCCTGGTACAGGAGTTATCGCTGGTGGTCCAGTACGTGCCGTACTAGAACTTGCTGGTATTACTGATATTCTTTCAAAATCTCTAGGTTCTAACACACCTATCAATATGGTTCGTGCAACAATCTCTGGTTTAAAAGAATTAAAACGTGCAGAGGACGTTGCAAAACTTCGTGGTAAATCAGTGGAAGAACTATTAGGATAAGGGGGGAATTATAATGGCAAACAAATTAGAAATCACCCTTACTAAGTCTTTGATTGGTACTAAACCACAACAACGCAAAACGATTGAAGCTTTAGGTCTACGTAAAGTTAACCAAACTGTAGAACAAGCTGATAACGAAGCTGTTCGTGGTCAAATTGTTAAAGTAGCTCACTTAGTTACTGTAAAAGAAATTTAATCTTTAAAACTTTGAACAAGGAGGTGCCACCCATATGAAACTTCATGAGTTAAAACCAGCAGAAGGATCACGTAAAGAACGTAACCGTGTTGGTCGTGGTATCGGTTCTGGTAACGGTAAAACTGCAGGTAAAGGTCATAAAGGTCAAAACGCTCGTTCTGGCGGCGGCGTTCGTCCAGGATTTGAGGGGGGTCAAAACCCACTTTTCCGTCGTTTACCTAAACGCGGCTTTACGAACATCAACCGTAAAGAATATGCTATCGTTAACCTTGATGTGTTAAACCGTTTCGAAGACGGTGCTGAAGTAACACCAGCATTATTACTCGAAACTGGTATTGTGAGCAAAGAAAAAGCTGGAATTAAAGTTTTAGGTAATGGAACTTTAAATAAAAAGCTTACTGTAAAAGCTCATAAGTTCTCTGCTTCAGCTAAAGAAGCAATTGAGAACGCTGGCGGAACAACTGAGGTGATTTAATGTTTCAGACAATCTCAAACTTCATGCGCGTTCGAGATATACGAAATAAAATCATTTTCACATTATTAATGTTAATCGTTTTCCGTATTGGATCTTTTATTCCAGTACCAAACGTTGACTCAGATGTATTAAAGGTAGCCGATCAATTTAATTTAATTGGTTTCCTTAATACATTTGGTGGTGGTGCATTGGCTAACTTCTCAATCTTTGCATTGGGAATTATGCCATACATTACTGCTTCAATTATTGTTCAGTTATTACAAATGGATGTTGTACCGAAATTTGCAGAGTGGGCAAAACAAGGCGATGTTGGTCGTCGTAAACTAGCTCAGTTTACCCGCTACTTTACAATCATATTAGCTTTTATTCAGGCTTTTGCTATGTCATTTGGGTTTAACCAAATGTACGGTGGGTCGTTAATTACAGACACTAGTGTCATATCATATTTAACGATTGCAATTGTATTAACTGCAGGTACTTCTTTCTTATTGTGGTTAGGTGAACAAATTACCGCTCATGGAGTAGGTAATGGTATTTCAATCATTATCTTTGCAGGGATTGTTGCTGCAATTCCAAATGCGGCAAATCAAATATATGCTCAACAAATTGAGGATGCAGGAGATCAACTTTTTATTAAAATTATGATACTTGTATTACTTGCTTTGGTGCTTTTAGCAATTGTTGTTGGTGTAATTTACGTACAACAAGCATTACGTAAAATACCTATTCAATATGCTAAAAGAGTTGCGGGTCGTACGCCACAAACTGGTGGACAACAAACACATTTACCTTTAAAAGTAAATGCTGCAGGGGTTATTCCGGTAATCTTCTCTGTTGCGTTCATTGTAACACCTCAAACTTTGGCTACGTTCTTCGGTCAAAACGACATCACGTCTTTTATACAAAATACGTTTGATTATACAAAACCAGTTGGTATGTTAATCTATGTTGCTCTGATCGTGGCATTCACTTACTTCTATGCATTTATTCAAGTGAATCCTGAAAACTTAGCAGATAATTTGAAAAAACAAGGAGCATACATACCTGGCATTCGTCCGGGTAATGATACTCAAAGTTACTTAACAAAAGTTCTATACCGTTTAACATTTGTTGGTGCTATATTCTTAATCGTAATTTCGATTTTGCCTATTTTGTTTATTAACTTTATGAACTTACCTGCGTCCGCGCAAATTGGTGGTACTAGTGTTATTATCGTTGTAGGTGTTGCATTAGAAACAATGAAACAATTAGAAGCACAACTTGTTAAACGTCACTATAAAGGCTTTATGAAATAATGTTGGTTTTAGGAAACGTATGTTTCCTAACCAGCTGCTTTAAGGGGGAAACAACCGTATGAATATCGTTCTAATGGGTTTGCCTGGTGCTGGTAAAGGTACTCAAGCAGACAAAATTGTTGAGAAATACGCAATCCCTCATATTTCTACAGGCGATATGTTCCGTGCAGCTATTAAAAATGGCACAGAACTAGGTTTACAAGCTAAATCGTTTATGGATCAAGGTGCATTAGTACCTGATGAAGTTACGATTGGTATCGTTCGTGAACGACTAAGTCAAAACGACTGTGAAAAAGGTTTCTTATTAGATGGATTCCCACGTACAGTTCCTCAAGCCGAAGCTTTAGATGCAATTCTTGAAGAGCTTGGTAGAAAAATTGAGCATGTCATCAATATCCAAGTTGATAAAGATGAACTTGTTGCACGACTAAGTGGACGACGTATTTGTAAAGTTTGTGGCTCTTCTTATCACCTTATTTTCAATCCACCTGCTGTGGAGGGTAAATGTGATAAAGATGGTGGCGAACTATATACACGTGCGGACGATAATCCTGAAACGGTTGCGAACCGTCTGGAAGTAAATATGAAACAAGCACAACCTTTACTTGATTTTTATGGAGATAAAGGTGTTCTTACAAATATAGATGGACAGCAAGATATCGCAAAAGTATTTGCTGATCTTGACGCTCTATTACTACAGGGCAGCCGCAGCTAATACCCGTCATTGGGCGATTAACAACTGCTTCCGTGGGAACATGCGGAGGCAACAACGAAACATTATTTTGAGAGTTGCAAAAGCATATTGTGCCCGGTATACACTTTTCATAAAAGTGTTAAGGGTTTCGTGGAAGCATTTGTATAACGGGTATGAACTTCTCATCCAAGACATTCCGGCTATCGTTAAGCAAATAGGAATTTTCTCTTCCTTAATCGGATCTGATCATTCCCAGGATTGTGTGAAGCGAAACCAGACGAGCGCCTTTCGAACATCTCTCATACAATCCAAGCATATGGTGATGGGGTTGCTTCTAATTGGAAGAAAACAGTTGCATGTATTCTCTAAATCATGTAACGTTGAAAATCGGGAATCTCATATAGAAGGGAGACAGAGTAGATGGCGAAAGACGATGTAATTGAAGTCGAAGGAACAGTTGTTGAGACTTTGCCAAACGCGATGTTTAAGGTAGAATTAGAAAATGGGCATACGGTGCTTGCACACGTTTCTGGAAAGATTCGTATGCATTTCATCCGAATTTTACCTGGAGATAAGGTTACAATAGAGTTATCTCCTTATGATTTAACTCGCGGTCGAATCACATACCGTTTTAAATAATCTTTTGCACTCCGGACTATTAAGGAGGTTAGGTTAGATGAAAGTGAGACCATCTGTGAAACCGATCTGCGAAAAATGTAAAGTAATTCGCCGACGCGGTAAAGTAATGGTAATCTGTGAAAATCCTAAACATAAACAAAAACAAGGATAATTAGAAGGAGGTGCACTAACGAATGGCACGTATTGCTGGTGTTGACATTCCTCGCGACAAACGCGTGGTAATTTCATTAACTTATATTTACGGAGTAGGTAAAACTACATCTCAAAAAGTTTTAGCAGCTGCTGGTGTTAACGAAAACACTCGCGTTCGCGATCTTACTGAAGATGAATTAAACCAAATTCGTGAACAATTAGATAAATACAAATTAGAAGGTGACTTACGTCGTGAAATCTCATTAAACATCAAACGTTTAATGGAAATCGGTTCATTCCGTGGTATCCGTCACCGTCGTGGTTTACCAGTTCGTGGACAAAATACGAAAAACAATGCGCGTACGCGTAAAGGTCCTCGTAAAACTGTAGCGAACAAGAAAAAATAATAAGTAAAGGGGGTTCCTTCTTAACATGGCTCGTAAACAACAAACTCGTAAACGTCGTGTGAAAAAGAATATCGAATCTGGTGTTGCACACATTCGTTCTACATTTAACAATACAATCGTAACGATCACAGATATGCAAGGTAACGCGGTTTCTTGGTCTAGTGCTGGTGCGCTTGGTTTCAAAGGCTCACGTAAATCTACTCCATACGCTGCGCAAATGGCTGCTGAGGCTGCTGCAAAAGCATCCCTTGAACATGGTCTGAAGACGTTGGAAGTAACAGTTAAAGGTCCTGGTGCAGGTCGTGAAGCTGCAATTCGTGCACTTCAAGCTGCAGGTTTAGAAGTAACAGCAATCAAAGATGTTACTCCAGTTCCACATAACGGTTGCCGTCCGCCAAAACGTCGTCGTGTGTAATGGGTGCATCTCAAAGATAAATTGAGTACATCATTTTCTTGTACAAAGAGCAAATTACTTGTGCAATTTGATAAAGTCAATCATTATTGACAATATATGATGGTAAACCTATACATTCGATGTTTTGAAGGAGGGTAAATTGAATGATCGAAATTGAAAAACCAAAGATTGAAACTGTTGAGATCAGCGAAGATTCCAAATATGGCAAGTTTGTTGTAGAACCACTAGAACGTGGTTACGGAAACACTTTGGGTAATTCTTTACGTCGAATCCTTCTGTCTTCTTTACCAGGAGCTGCTGTAACATCAATCCAAATTGATGGCGTATTACATGAATTCTCAACTGTAGAAGGCGTAGTTGAAGATGTTGCTTCAATCATTTTAAATATCAAAAAACTTGCGCTTAAAATTTATGCAGATGAAGAAAAAGTAATCGAAATTGACGTTAAAGGCGATGGCATTGTAACTGCTGCGGATATTACGCATGACAGTGACGTTGAAATCCTTAATCCGGATTTATATATCGCAACAATTGCAAAAAATGGCCACTTACGTATGCGTATGTACGCTCGTCGAGGCCGCGGTTATACTCCTGCTGATCAAAACAAACGTGAGGATCTTCCTATAGGCGTGATCCCGATCGACTCTATTTACACTCCAGTTTCACGCGTTAATTTCCAAGTGGAGAACACTCGTGTTGGACAAAAATCTGATTTCGATAAGTTATCACTTGATGTATGGACAGATGGTAGTATCGGTCCTAAAGAAGCAATTTCGCTTGGAGCGAAAATTTTAACAGAGCATTTAAACATATTCGTTGGCTTAACTGATGAAGCACAAACTGCAGAAATCATGGTCGAAAAAGAAGAAGATCAAAAAGAAAAAGTATTAGAGATGACTATCGAAGAACTTGATCTTTCTGTTCGTTCTTATAACTGCTTAAAACGTGCTGGTATCAATACGGTATTAGAGCTTGCTAATAAGTCAGAAGATGACATGATGAAAGTTCGTAACCTTGGTCGTAAGTCATTAGAAGAGGTTAAAGCGAAATTAGAAGAGCTTGGTTTAGGATTACGTAAAGAAGACTAAGCTAGTGAGCATTTGCAACTAGATTTGAATATAAAGGAGGGAACATCCATGGGTTACAGAAAACTTGGACGCACAAGTTCTCAACGTAAAGCGTTATTACGTGATTTAGCTACTGACTTAATCATTAACGAACGCATCGAAACAACTGAAGCACGTGCGAAAGAATTACGTTCTGTTGTTGAAAAAATGATTACTTTAGGTAAGCGTGGAGATTTACATGCTCGTCGTCAAGCGGCTGCATTTATCCGTCGCGAAGTAGTAACAACAACTGACGAAGAAGGTAACGAATCAACTTCATTTGCACTTCAAAAATTATTTAATGATGTTGCACCACGTTATGTAGATCGTCAAGGTGGTTACACTCGTATCCTTAAAGTAGGTCCTCGCCGTGGTGACGGTGCGCCTGTAGTTGTAATTGAATTAGTTTAATTCTATTCACTCGAGTATTCTCGAATGAATTACTCGTTCAAATTTAACATACGGCACTAGAGGGTGTCGGTTCATCGGTGAATCTGACCCCTCTTTTTTTCAAATATAATGTTTTTAATACTGATCTATACGACAATAATTAAGCTTGAGCGTTATAATGAGCGAGCACTACTAGTGCGGCGTCTCGTCTAGCTCTCCGCACCTCATTCACAAGGACACGGAAATGAGCAGCCGTTGTTCTTATTATTAAATGTAGTGATTTTAGCGCATTTCTCTGAATGAGGTGCGCGCTTTTTTATTATTTTAAAAATGGTAGATCTATATATTATTCTTCCTTATGATACATACGTGAAACCTTTTAATCTGTTGTTAAATGCTAAATACGTCATTTAGCTATAACAACTTTTTTATTTATATATAAAACTAAAATATGTGTAGTGTACTTCCTTAATAGGATGAATCGGCTTTTTGAATGTAGAACGTATCTTAGTTTTTTATATAAAATATCAACGTTAAATAGTTTGAATTTTGTGGCGTTGTGTTGTAAAACAGTGTAATTTATTAGTAGAGATAGAGAAGAGAGGAGCCTAGAAAGTGAACGAAATATTATCGTTTAACAATGTGAGCTTTTCCTATACACCTGAAATTAAAGAGTCTAGAAAAGCGGTAGACAATGTATCGTTTTCTATTAATGAGGGTGAATGGATTGCAATAGTAGGACACAATGGTTCTGGTAAATCTACATTAGTGAAACTTGTTTGTGGATTACTTTTCCCACAAGATGGGGAAATACGTGTAATGCAAAATGTTCTTACAGAAGATAATCTTTGGGAAACCCGTTCATCCATCGGTATGGTTTTCCAAAATCCAGATAATCAGTTTGTTGGAGCAACAGTTCAAGATGATGTTGCTTTTGCTTTAGAAAATAATGGTGTAGCGTTTGAAGACATGGTTGAAAGAGTACATTTGTCATTGAAACAAGTAAAAATGGATAATTTTTTAAATCATGAACCTCACCATCTATCAGGTGGTCAAAAACAACGTGTGGCGATTGCAGGTGCATTGGCAATGAGACCCAAACTTCTTATTCTTGATGAGTCGACTTCTATGCTTGACCCTCAAGGAAGAGAAGAAGTGTTGCAAACTGTACAAACGCTACGTGATGAAATAGGATTAACGGTCCTTTCCATCACACATGATGTAGAAGAAGCGTTATTAGCTGATCGCATTTTATTTATGAATGCGGGGAAAAAGTACGCTGAAGGTACTCCTCAAGAAATATTTGCTTTAGGTGATAAACTAGTTGAGTTCGGATTAGAACTTCCATTTGCAACAAGAATGACAAACTTATTGCAATCAAAAGGTGTACAGTTAGTTGGACAACATATGACAGAAGAAGAGTTGGTGAATGATTTATGGACATCAAACTTCAACAAGTAAGCTACGCTTATTCAATGGGAACACCATTTGAAAAGTTTGCTTTATTTGAGGTAGATTTAGATATTCCTTCTAAAACTTATCAGGCTATTATTGGACATACAGGCTCTGGAAAATCAACAGTCTTACAGCACTTTAATGGTCTTCTAAAGCCTTCAAAAGGTGAAGTACATATTGGAGAGCGAAAAATAGAGGCTGGAAAGAAAGCAAAAGAGTTAAAATCGGTTCGCCAAAAGGTAGGAATTGTATTTCAGTTTCCAGAACATCAACTGTTTGAGGAAACGGTTTTAAAAGATATCATGTTTGGTCCGATGAACTTTGGTGTTTCAGAGGAAAAAGCTGAGAAAAGGGCTCGTGATTTAATACACCTGGTAGGGCTACCAGAGCATGTTTTGGATAAGTCACCGTTTGATCTATCGGGTGGACAAATGCGACGTGTAGCGATTGCTGGCGTGCTTGCAATGGAACCTGAAGTAATCGTATTAGATGAACCTACTGCTGGGCTAGATCCTCGTGGACAGAAAGAAATAATGGACATGTTCTATACTCTTCATAAAGAACGAGGATTAACGACAATTTTAGTAACACACAGTATGGAAGATGCAGCACGTTACGCAGACCGCATTTCAATTATGCATGAAGGACGATGTGTATTAAGTGGCACACCTCGTGAGATTTTCGCAGATAGTGAAACACTTGAAAGCTATCGATTAGAGTTACCACGTATTGTGAAATTCCAACGTAAAATTGAAAAGCTGATCAATCTAAACCTATCGAAGATTTGCTTAACTGAAGAAGAGTTATCTGAGGAAATTGCCCACGCGTTAAGAGAGGGGCGTGATCAGTCATGATGGAGAAAATGATTTTTGGTCGCTATATCCCAGGGAACTCGTATGTTCATACGTTAGATCCTCGTTCAAAGCTTGTTTTCGTTTTTGCGTTTATTATTATAGTCTTTCTTGCAAATAATGCGGTAACTTATGCTTTGCTTTTGGCTTTTACCCTACTTGTGGTTCTTCTGTCTCGAATTCGATTATATTTTTTAATTAATGGCTTAAAACCAGTCATTCTATTATTAGTGTTTACGTTTTTAATTCATATTTTATTTACACGAGAAGGCGATGTTATTTTAGACCTTGGTTTCTTAAAAATTTACGAAGAGGGTTTAAAACAAGGGATCTTTATTTCAATTCGATTCTTAGTTCTTGTATTTATGACTTCCATCTTGACTTTAACTACATCACCAATTTCAATTACGGATGGCATTGAAGTGCTCTTAAATCCGTTAAAGAAGGTTAAGTTGCCTGTTCATGAACTTGCATTGATGATGTCAATTGCACTTCGCTTTATACCAACATTGATGGATGAAACAGATAAAATTATGAAGGCTCAAATGGCACGTGGTTCTGATTTAAGTGCTGGACCGGTGAAAGATCGAATCAAAGCGGTTGTTCCTTTACTAGTGCCTCTTTTTGTAAGTGCATTTAAACGTGCAGAAGATTTAGCGACTGCCATGGAAGTACGAGGTTATCGTGGTGGTGAAGGGCGTACAAGATATCGTCAGTTAAAATGGGATTGGAAAGACTCACTTTGTTTAGCAACATTAGTGTTATTTGCTGTTTTACTATTTATTTACCGCAGTTAAAAGAGCAAGGAGAAGGTATTTGAAAATGAAGCGTTTAAAAGCAACGATTAGTTACGATGGGACATTGTTTTCTGGCTATCAAGTACAACCCGGAGAAAGAACGGTGCAACTTGAAGTAGAACAGGTACTAATGAAAATGCATAAAGGGGATAAAATAAGTGTAACTGCAAGTGGTCGCACAGATGCTCGGGTTCATGCAACGGGACAAGTCATTCATTTTGACACACCTTTAGTTATTCCACCAGATCGTTATCAAAAGGCGCTAAATGTTCAATTACCACGTGATATACGGGTTTTAAATGTTGAAGAGGTATCAAATGATTTCCATGCGCGTTTTAGTGTAACAGGGAAACGTTATCGCTACATATGGAGTACAGAGCAAATTCAAAGCCCCTTCCGAAGACATTATGCAGTTGAAACTAACGATGTTAAGCCAAATGTTGAGGAAATGACTAGAGCAGCTCAATTTATTGTAGGCACTTATGACTTTTCTAGTTTTTGTGCGGCAAATACAAGTGTGGTTGATAAAGTACGAACAGTTCATTCATTAGACTTTGAGTGGCATGGTGAAGAATTACATATGGTAATTGAAGGTAAGGGTTTTCTCTATAACATGGTTAGAATCATTGCAGGGACACTTTGGGATGTCGGAATAGGAAAACGTGAGGCTAGTAGTTTAAAGTCAATCATTGATGCTAAAGATCGCTCAAAGGCCGGGAAAACAGCCCCAGCACACGGTTTATACCTTGAAAAGGTATTTTATTAATGCTGAATTTAAAAACGCTTGTAAGCCTTAATTTAGGGCTCTAATTGGCTGCGGACTCTTCTTTGAAATAAGTAGTCAACTTCTCCAGGTGTTTTATCTTTTTTCTTGACTTCCTTTATAAATTATTATAAGATGACATATGGTATTTTCATTACCACCACTAAATAAGCCCCGAAACTTATAAGTGTATAATAATGAAAAATAACGGTAATTGAATCGATTAGGAGGACATATAAATGCGTACAACATTCATGGCTAAAGGTCACGAAGTAGAGCGTAAATGGTTAGTAGTAGACGCAGAAGGCCAAACTCTTGGACGTTTAGCTTCTGAAGTAGCTGCTATCTTACGCGGTAAACATAAACCAACATTCACACCAAACGTAGACACAGGTGATCACGTTATCGTAATCAACGCTGACAAAATTCACTTAACAGGTAACAAATTAGAAGGTAAAATTTATTACCGTCACACTCAATTTGCTGGTGGTTTAAAAACACGTACAGCTGGCGAAATGAAAGAAAAATACCCAACACAAATGATCGAATTAGCAGTTAAAGGAATGCTTCCTAAAAACTCTTTAGGTCGCAAAATGTTCGGTAAACTAAATGTTTATGCAGGTGCAGAACATCCACATGCAGCACAAAAACCGGAAAGCTATACGCTTCGCGGATAATTAATTAGAGGAGGATATACCCTTGGCACAAGTTCAATATATCGGCACAGGTCGCCGTAAAAGCTCAGTAGCTCGCGTACGTCTAGTACCAGGCGAAGGTAAAATTGTTATCAACAACCGTAACATCGAAGACTACCTACCATTCGAAACTTTACACTTAATCATCAACCAACCATTAGATGCAACTCAAACTAAAGGTAGCTATGATGTATTTGTAAACGTAAACGGTGGTGGATTCACAGGTCAAGCTGGAGCAATCCGTCATGGTATCGCTCGTGCTTTACTACAAGTTGACCCAGATTTCCGTCCAGCACTTAAATCTGCAGGCTTACTAACTCGTGACCCACGTATGAAAGAACGTAAAAAATACGGTCTTAAAGGCGCGCGTCGTGCACCTCAGTTCTCAAAACGTTAATATATATATACGTTTCAAGGCTCTCAACCATTCTTGGTTGGGGGTCTTTTTTGTAGAGAAAAAGGTTTTGGTCAAATTCTGGTCGCCCTCATTTATAGTTCTATATACTTTTGTCACCTCTACCGGTTTGTTCTTTCTGTTGGCATTACGTTTTTTTCTGGATTACTTTAATAAATAAGTGGTCTCCTAAGTATAGTTATAACAGTCTTTGTATTCTTAAGGAGCTTCAAAAACAAGATAGCTGTGTGACAAATTAAAATATTATATTACGAGCAGAGACATTCGGATATTAAAACTTAATTAACATGTTTTTCTCTCTTTAGGACAATATAAAATTAAAGGAGGGATTTACATGGCTCGAAGAAATCGAAATAAAATTTTAGTTCCAGAGGCTCGTGAAGGGCTGGATCAGTTAAAGGCAAAAATAGCTGGCACAACGAATCCGGAACAAGCAAAATTTGAAATCGCTGAAGAAGTAGGAGTCCCGTTAAAAGAAGGATATAATGGGAAACTTACATCTGAACAAGCGGGAAAAGTTGGCGGTAAATTAGGTGGTAACATGGTGAAAGAACTTGTTAGAATGGCGCAAGAGAACTTAAATAAAAACCAATAGTGTTTTTATGGCGAGTCCATGTTCTAATAGTTCATTATGAATACTCTCAACTATATGGTTGAGGGTTTTTTTGTGCAAAACTGTAATCATGATTTGCGTTAGCACGTTTTGTTCTATTTCGGTCAAAGATAAGCAAAGGCCTAAATTCATATTCTTTAAATTATTACCTTGCATAGGTTCTAGGAAAAGAAGGGATGGACAAAACTGAAAGAGTATTTTAAAGAAAGAGCATTTTTGTACATATAAAGCTTTAGCCTTAATCATTGTTTTATCAATTACGAGCCTTTGTTTGGATCTGCTGGCATGACTAGCAAATCTTTTCTTTTATGTTGGTACCGATTATTGGTCAAGAGCGTCTGTTTTAATAAGTGGAAATGAAAAGGGAGTAAAAGGGGAGTGAAGAAATGAGGTATCTCTATTTAACTATTTACTTAATTTGTACACTTTTTTCAATTGTTGCTTTTGCCCTTACGAATTATTCAACAATACCACCCGATGCTTATGCAGGAGGAAATGGCAACCTAGGAATCATACCGGTTGTTTTTGGGATGCCTTTTATACTGTTTTTTATAGTCCTGACGATTATTTACGCCTATCAATGGATGTTTCATAATCTAGACGTAAAGAAAATGGCAATCATCTCGACCATCAGTTTACTAGGTATAGCTATAATTTCTATAATAACTTGGATTAAAGCAGAACGGATGGTAGCTTTACTGAAAGAGGTGCATCCTATTTATAGCGAAGTGGATGATGTACCAATGCTCTCGATTAATTCTAATGCAGTCTTCTTTAATATATGGACTTTTATTGCTGTAATTCTCCTATGCTCACTTATTAGTAGTTTAATGGCTAGAAAGGACAGAGTAAAAATACTCAACAAAAAGGGTGGTTAATATGTGTGGTAGGTTTACGTTGTTTACAACATTTGAGAAACTAATCGAACATTTTGAGATCCAACAGGCATTTGATGAAGCGTTATATCATGAAAGTTATAACATTGCCCCAACACAGAAAATTATCTCCATTATTAATGACGGTACAAAGAATCGAATGGGGTTTCTAAAGTGGGGGCTGGTTCCATCCTGGGCAAAAGACGAGAAGATGGCTTCGAAAATGATTAATGCCCGCGCGGAAACGGCAGATGAAAAACCTAGCTTTAAAAAGTCATTTTATCAACGACGCTGTATTATTCCAATGGACTCATTTTATGAATGGAAACGAGAAGGTAAGACGAAAAGACCGATGCGTATAAAAATGAAGGACGATTCCTTGTTTGCGGTAGCGGGTTTATGGGATACGTGGCTTTCGTCTTCAGGACAAACTAGTCACACATGTACAATTTTAACAACAGAGCCTAACGCATTAATGGCAAATATACACGACCGGATGCCTGTTATTCTATCGAAAGAACAGCAAGCATTATGGTTAGACCCACGTGTGAAAGAGCGTGATCATCTGAAGTCATTATTAGTTCCATTTCCAGTAGATGAAATGACAGCATATGAGGTATCGGATCAAGTAAACTCCCCTAAGAATAACTCAAGGGAGTTAATTGAAAGAGTCGGGTAGGAATTAAATATTATGGGCTCTCTTCTATTTTAGAGGAGAGCCCTATTACCATCGTAGCTTAGGAAATCAATTACACAGTATTTCTTAAAAGTCGCACATAAACAAGTCGTACCTACACTAAATAAATTCATTTGACATTCAATCTTGAGAACTGATTTCCAAAAAGAAAATCCTATTTAAAAGGATTCTTCCACTCCATTAATACCCCATAATTCAACGACTCTTCATCTTCTAAGTAATTTTCAATAACGGCGATTGGAAGTCTACCACATTTAAGTAAAAAGGTAATGACGGGATCTTTCAACTGTCCAGTTAAGACTGCTTTTAGGTAATCAGCTGCTTTTAGCTGATGTGCATATTTGTGGTACCCGGGCATTCGACTACCCCCAAGTAATCGGTCCAACCCCTTTTCTATGACAACGTGATACATCGACTGCATCATAATTTTCCCTAGTCCTAGTGATCGATATGATGGACGAACACTAATATCGACAATATATAAAGTATTTCCCTTAGGATTATGGTTAGTTATATAACCTTCGTCAGTTATTTCAGCCCAAGTATGTGATGGATGTGCAGGGTCAAAATCCACACAAACCCCTGTTAAAGAGCCAGCTAATTTACCGTCAACTTCTACGCATAGAGCTCCTTCTGGAAACAACGTGACATGATTTGTTAATTGTTTTTTATTCCACCATAATTCAGAAGGGAAAGGAGGGGGAAAGCATTCGGACTGTATATCAATCATTTCATCAAAGTCATTTGCAGTATAATTCCGGATGATTATTGAAACTGGTTTTCCTTCATCAAATAACAGCTGTTCACTTCGATACACCCATGTCTCCTCCTCGCCAATTAATTACTCCCAATCAGTATATAAATCAACACGTCTGTCACGCCAAGTAGTAACAGAGCCTTTTTCTCGAACTTGATATAATAATTCTAAATCCAGATCAGCAGTAATCAACATATCATTATTGATTTCCCCTTCAGCTAATAAACCTTTAGGAGGGAAAGGAACGTCATTTGGTGTAATAATCGCTGCTTGCCCAAAATTTGCACGCATAAAGTCAACAGTCGGAAGAGCCCCAACTGTGCCAGTTAAGACGACATACACTTGGTTCTCGATTGCGCGGGCATGACTGGTATAGCGAACACGATGGAATCCATGACGATCATCTGTACATGAAGGACAGAAAATAACATCAGCCCCTTTAGCTTTAGCCATACGTACGATTTCGGGGAATTCAATATCGTAACATGTGAGAATGGCAATTTTCCCTTTCTCAGTTTCAAAGATTTCTAACCCTTCCCCCTTAGACATATTCCATTCATGTACTTCTGTAGGGGTAATATGAAGTTTTGCTTGTGTTCCAATTTTTCCATCAGGATAGAAAAGATGGGCGGTGTTACGTAAATGACCTCCTACTTCAACCACATGTGTGCCAGCAATAATATGTACATTATACTTTTTGGCAAATGCAGTAAAAGCTTGGTGATACTTTTCTGTATAACTTGGTAAGTCATTAATAGTTAACGTTCTCCCGTTTTCTTTAATAGATAGTAATTGAGTTGTAAAAAATTCTGGGAATAAAATAAACTCTGTATCAAATTCTAAAGCCGCCTTAATATAATGCTCGCATTGTTCTACAAATTCCTCAAATGAATTAATTGTGTGTAAATGGTACTGAACTGCTGAAACTCGTAACTTCATATACAACCCTCTTTTTCTAATTTTTTTGATAATTATATTATAAAGAAAGATTGCTCCATACTACCAAGTAAATGCTAAAATCATCTATAAAATTCTAAAAAATAAATTGTAAATTAGTATACTGGTGTATACAATTGTATACTAGAGGTGACGGATTTATGAAAAGAGACTTAAATGAGCAAATGTCTAATGTGGAGTATTCAAGTGAGAGAACTCCTCATGAACGACGAGGAAGAGGAGAACGAGGAGCGAAAACCTTCAGACGTGGAAGAGCACTTGCATTTTATGAAAAGTTATTAGTTAAACGAGATACACTCAGGCAACAATTAGAATCTCCTGAATTCCAATCTATTCAAACTGTGATAGCAGGTGAGTTGAAGGCAACTGAAGCAATCATGAATGATTTTAAAGCAGCCTTTGAATTAGATGAAATTTCTCATTCTTCTTGTGAAAAGAAAGATTAGTAAAGATTTGTATCCATAGAAAGAAGGTACACCATGCAGGCTGTATTATCCTTAAAGAAATATATAAAACCATATATGGTCTTTGCAATTATTGCCCCCTTAATGATGGTGCTAGAAGTTGGGATGGATTTGGTTCAACCAACAATTATGCAACACATTATTGATCATGGGATTGCTCAAGACAATACAAGCTATATTATTAAAATGTTTGGGTTGACTGTACTATGTGCATTTTTAGGTTTGGTAGGCGGAGCAGTTTGTTCAATTTATGCCTCAAAAACAGCGGTCAACTTTGCAGCGGATATTCGTCAAGATTTGTATGAAACCATTACTTACTTTTCAAATAGTAATAAGGACCATTTTACACTTGGGAAACTCATCACCAACATAACGAGTGATGTAGAAATGCTACAAAGGGCACTAACAATGTTATTAAAGGTTTTCGTTAGAGGGCCACTAACATTTCTTGGCGCTATTGTAATTGTATTTCTTACGGCACGTGAGTTATTTCCAATCTTATTAGTTGTCGTACCGATCCTAGCATTTTCCATCTACTTTTTTACCAAAATATCAGGGAAGTTATTTCTAAAAGTGCAAGAAGCAGTGGATGCGGTTAACACGCGGGTGCAAGAAAATTTAGCAGGGATCCGTGTCATTAAGGCATATAATCGCAAAGACCATCAAATTGATCAATTCAGATCAGTAAATGAAAAATTGATGAAGCGAAATATTACTGCTGATCAAATTATAGGGATTTTAATGCCTCTTACTGCTTTTGTTGTAAACATGGGTATTATTGCCGCCCTATGGATGGGTGCATTTAAAGTAGAAAATGAAAACATCGAAGTAGGAGTTATTATCGCATTTATAAATTATTTAATGATGATTATGGGAGGATTAATGAGTTCTTCCAATGTACTTATGCAAATTGCGCGGGCAGTACCGAGTGCAAAGCGCATTGTTACTGTTCTTGAAGAAAAGCCAGAGATTAAAAATAGCGAATCTGCTGTGAAATCATCTATAAAAGGAACGGTTGAATTTGAAAATGTTCATTTTGCCTATAATAAACAAAATGAAGCTGTTTTAAAGAATATCTCCTTTAAAGTAAATTCCGGAGAAACAATTGGAATTATCGGGATGACTGGGAGTGGAAAATCTACCATCGTGAATTTGATTCCTCGAATGTACGACACTGACCAAGGACTTATAAAAATTGATAGCCGACCTATTCATCAATATGATTTAGAAACATTGCGCGGGGCAATTGGCTTTGCACCTCAAAAGGCAACATTATTTTCGCGAACAATTGAAGAAAACGTGAAATATGGTAAAGATGGGGCAACAACTGAGGATTTAATCGAAGCATTAGAATCTTCTTGTGCCTACGAATTTGTTGAGAAATTGGATGAACAAGAGCAATATTTGATTACCCAAGGAGCTACAAATCTTTCGGGAGGTCAAAAACAACGACTTGCAATGGCCCGTGCCTTTATCCGTAAGCCGGCTATTCTAATTCTGGATGATACAACATCTGCTGTTGATAGTATCTCTGAAAAGCGTATTCAAAGGGCGATTACAGAAAATTTCAAAGAAAGTACGAAGTTTATTGTTTCATCAAAAATTTCATCCATTCGACATGCTGATCAAATTTTAGTATTAGACGATGGATGTATTGTAGGGCAAGGAACACATGAAGAGTTGCTTGAAACAAATGCAATCTATCAAGAAATTGTTTCAACACAATTGGTAAGGGGAGGGACTTTAAATGAATAAACCAACAGGAAGACAAGCTGGACCTCCCCCCCTAGGAAGACATCCAGGACCAAGATTTAACGGACCTGCAGAAAAAGCAAAAAATCAAAAAGCGACGCTCTTGCGAATTTGGTCGTATTTGAAAAATCAACGAATCGGCATTGTCAGCTCTGTATTCTTTGTGATTATGTCATCGATATTAAGTTTAGTCGGGCCATTATTCATTGGTTTGATTATTGATGAACATATTTTAAAGCTAGATATTGAGGGTACGATTCGTATGGTGTTAATCCTAGCAGCGATTTATATAATTTCTGCAATATTTACATGGTTACAAACATACGTAATGATTCGAGTGTCACAAAAAACTATTCAACAATTACGTCAACATCTTTTTGAGAAGTTCCAATCACTGCCGTTATCAATTTTTGATAAGCGACAACAGGGTGATTTAATGAGTCGTATGACAAATGATGTTGAAAATTTAAATGCTGCCCTTTCACAAAGCGTTATTCAAATTGTGTCTACCATCTTAACCGTAGTAGGTACTGGAATTGCAATGTTTTATTTAAATTGGGTGTTAGCAGTAGTGACGTTACTTGTTATTCCAATCATTGTTTGGTCAACGAAACAAATTATTAAACACAGTAGTAAAAATTTCGTCATGCGCCAAAAAGATTTAGGAAATTTAAATGGTTACATTGAAGAAACAATTTCCAACTCGAATATTACTACGTTATTTGGGAAAGAAATGCAAACAATTGAGCAATTTAAAAAAGCAAATGAAAAACTACGAGCTTCTGCTTTAAGTGCGGATATTACATCTGGCTTTCTTGGTCCGGTTAATAACTTTATAAATAACTTAGGGATTGCGTTAGTCATCGGTGTTGGTGCATTGATGGTAGTTGGGAATGTCGGTGTATCGATTGGAGTGATTGCTTCCTTCGTTACTTATACAAGACAGTTTTTCAGACCAATTAATCAATTGTCTAATTTACTAAATACATTCCAATCAGCAATCGCTGGAGCAGAACGTGTTTTTGAAATCTTAGATGAGCAAAATGAAGTTGCAGACGTACCGGATGCCATCACAAAAAATAATTATGATGGAGAAGTTGAATTTAGAAATGTTGATTTTTATTATCAAAAGGATAAACCAGTACTGAAAAATATCTCATTTCGAGCGAAAGCTGGTGAAACGATTGCATTAGTTGGGCCTACGGGTTCTGGTAAAACAACGATTATTCAGTTGCTTAATCGCTTTTATGATGCAATGAGTGGAGAGATTTTAATCGATGGTAATGAGATTAATCAATATAAAATGGAAAACTTACGTGATCATATAGGTGTTGTTCTTCAGGATACGTATTTGTTCTCAGGAACGGTTCGTGAAAACATTCGTTATGGGAAGTTAGATGCGACAGATGAAGAGGTTGAACGAGCGGCTAAAATTGCTTATGCACATAGTTTTATTAAATACTTACCACAAAAATATGATACGATGCTTAGTTCAGGTGGGATGAATTTGAGTCAAGGTCAGCGTCAGTTAATAGCGATAGCTAGAGCGATTATCGAAGACCCAGATATTCTAATTTTAGATGAAGCAACTTCCAGCGTAGATACAATGACAGAGGTTCAAATACAAAAGGGATTAAATAATTTGATGCAAGGCCGTACGAGTTTTGTCATTGCCCATCGTTTAAAAACAATTGAAAATGCAGATCAAATCCTTGTTATAAAAGATGGGGCAATTCTAGAACAAGGAAATCACGATAAATTAATGAAATATAATGGTTTCTATGCCTCCCTACAGCAACAACTACAGGTTCAATAATTAGTCCATCTCTTGATTTAAAAAATAGAAATTACATTTTAAAACGTCTTTGTAGTTTACGCATACTAGTCCAATTTGGAGCGTATAGTAGTGCAAAAGGTTGCAAAAGGCGGTGTAGTATTTTTGAAACGGTGGATTGCACTAATAGTTATTTTGATTTGCTGTGTGATTGTGGTTATTTATGAGACAAGCGCTTCTGACAGACGTTTCTTTTTACCAGAGCCATTAGGTGGCGTTAAGATTGTTCTGGATGCAGGTCATGGGGGTATTGACGGCGGAGCTTCCGCAGAAGATGTGGTTGAAAAAGATGTAACTCTAGCAATCTCAGAGAAGGTTGAACATCAGTTGAAACGTTTAGGGGCAGAAGTTGTCATGACACGTACTACTGATGGAGATGTTCTAGCCGAGCATGCCCCAAATGAGGAATTTCCAACTTTGCGTGAGCGTAAAAAACAAGATATTTTTCTACGTGAAAACATAGTAAAAACAAACAAGCCAGATATTTTTATAACAATTCATGCAAACGCTATTCCAGAGGAAAAATGGAGAGGGGCTCAAGTCTTTTACCATAAGGATGGACATGCTGATAGTGAACCGTTGGCAAAATCAATTCAAGCATCTATTAAGGAAACATTAGAAAATACAGAGCGGGAAGCTTTGGCCATTAAACAAATTTACTTATTAAAGAAAGCGGAAGTGCCTGCTGTGCTTGTGGAAACTGGTTTCTTAAGCAATCCAGAAGAACGTTCATTGTTATCAGATGAAAAATATCAAGATAAAATGGCAGACGCAATTGTAGAGGGAATTGAAAATTACGTAAATATGGAATATGAGTGATGCTTTAATTTAATTCTTAGATTAAGAGGAATTAAAAGTCACTTTAATTAACCGTAAATTTTTTACTATTAATAAATGAGATATATCCTAAACCATTCACGAATTATTGTGAATGGTTTTTTAATTTTATTAAGATATTCTTCACTTTTTGTAAAGAATTTGAACCTAGTGATAATTTGTGTAAATTTTGAAAATTCTTATGTTTTATTCAAAAATATATGGTTGAATATGGATAGTTATTTCAAGGAGGTTTATCAATGGGATACATAGAGATGATGGATATTTCAAAGTCTTACAATAAGCAGAGTAATGTATTAAATGGTATTGATTTAACGGTGAAGCAGGGTGAATTTTTCGTCTTAGTCGGTCCATCAGGTTCGGGAAAAAGTACATTACTACGAATGATTGCAGGGCTTGAAGAAGTTTCTGGAGGAACATTAAAAATTAATAATCAAATTGTAAACCATCTCTCACCTAAAGACCGAAATTTATCTATGGTTTTTCAAAATTATGCACTTTACCCTCACTTAACGGTTGAACAAAATATATTGTTTGGACTAAAGGCCAAAAAAGTAGATAAAGAAGAGCAACAAAAGCGTTTAAAAGAGGTTGCTCAAATGATGGGGTTAGATGAGTTGTTAAAGCGTAAGCCCCGAGAACTATCAGGTGGACAAAGACAGCGAGTTGCATTAGCGCGTGCTGTCGTTAGTCAAGCACCGTTATGTTTAATGGATGAGCCTTTATCGAATTTAGATGCTAAACTCCGTGCAAACATGCGAATTGAGATTAGGCGCCTACAAAAACGTTTTGGATTAACGATGGTTTATGTAACACATGATCAAGTTGAAGCGATGACAATGGGTGATCGAATTATGGTTTTAAACGATGGTATTATTCAACAGGTTGGAGAACCAATCAAATTATATAATGAGCCTTCAAACTTATTTGTGGCGTCATTTATTGGTTCGCCAAAAATGAATTTAGGAAAAGCAATTCTACAACAATCACAACTTATTATTGAGAATGAAATAGTGATTCCAATTGATTTAGAAAGAATACCAAAGGCTATAAAAAGTCACAATTTAGTTGTCGGAATTCGAGCAGAACATATTCCATTTGGGACAAGCAAATTAAAAACACATGAGTTCGAGGTCATTAATGTGGAACAACTAGGCAATGAAACATTAGTGTCATTTGAAATTGGTCAAGAAATTTGGACTGCTAAATGGCTAGGCCAGTGGTTAGTTAAAGTTGGTGAAAAGGTACCAATTCACTTTTCAATTGACAATATGAGCTTCTTTGATGCGAATTCAGGTAAATTACTTCAAGCTGCTTCCATTACCAATAAACAAGAGGTTGTGAAGATATGAGATTAAGTAATCCAATTATAGAATCAAATGAGATTAATGAAATTCACTTTAAGTCAATTAAAAAGAAACAGCGTTTAAAAAGTTGGACGAAAGGGATGTTGTTCTTACTTCCATCCATTGTTCTATTTAGTGTTTTCTTATTTTATCCCTTATTTAAGACAATCTATTTAAGTTTTTTTCTAACGAATGCGCGCGGAGAAACAACGCTTTTTGTAGGGTTGCAAAACTACATAAATATGTTTACATCACCGGTTTTTCTTCAAAGTATAAAGTCTACATTTCTATTTGTTCTTTATACAGTTCCAGTAACAATTATCATCGCCCTATTTTTAGCGGTGTTAGCAAATGAAAAGTTAAAAGGTATTGGTTTTTTCAGAACAATTTTCTCTTCGACAATGGGAATTTCGGTAGCAGCCGCTTCTGTATTTTGGCTATATATGTTCCATCCTTCTATAGGTTTTTTAAATAAAGTATTAGAATTTTTCGGGCTTCAATCAATAGGCTGGCTTACAGATCCGACATGGGCATTATTTGCAGTTTCGGTAACAACGATTTGGATGAATCTAGGATTCACTTTCTTAATTTTACTAGGAGGATTGCAATCAATTGAATCCAGCCTGTATGAAAGTGCTGATATAGATGGGGCAGGCTATTTTTATAAATTGTATAAAATTACAATTCCGATGTTATCTCCAACTCTCTTTTTTGTCATTACTGTAACAATTATTAACGCCTTTCAAACCTTTGGACAGATTGATATTTTGACACAAGGCGGGCCTCAAAATACAACGAATTTAATTGTTTATTCTATCTATCGAGAAGCATTTGCGAATTATCAATTTGGGGTAGCAAGTGCACAATCAGTTGTTCTATTTATCATCATCCTCATCATGACGATGATTCAATTCAAACTTGGTGAAAGGAAGGTCCATTACCAATGACCATGCCAATCAGCCAAAAGATCTTCTTTTATATGTTACTAATGGGGGCCGCACTAATTGTATTTGCACCAGCTTTAATGGCCTTTGTTATGAGCTTTATGGACAATAAAGATATCATGTCAGGGAGTTTCCCACAGTCACTTTCTTTCGATAACTATATAAAAGCATTTGAGCAATTTCCGTTACTAAGTTATTTATTTAATAGTTTCGTTATCTCGATTGTCATCATGATGGGTCAACTGATTTTATCAAGCTTGGCGGCCTATGCATTTGTATTTTTAGAATTTAAAGGTAGGGATTTATTGTTTTATATTTTTATCGCAACTATGATGGTTCCTTTTGAAGCATCTATTATTCCAAACTTTCATATTATCCGTGATTTAAATTGGGTCGATACGTATCAAGGATTAGCTGTCCCATTCTTTGCTACAGCCTTCGGTACATTCTTACTTCGGCAAAACTTTAAGCAAATACCGAAAGAATTAAAAGAAGCAAGTGAAATTGCGGGTATGGGAGACTTCAAATTCTATTTAACTGTTGTTTTACCGGTAGCAAAAACTAGTTTAGTTACTTTCGGAGTATATGGCTTCTTAACATCTTGGAACATGTATCTATGGCCGCTTTTATCCACTACAAATGACTCGGTTAGGACGGTTCAAATTGGCTTGAAGCAATTACAAACACAAGAGCAATTAAATGATTGGGGTGTCATTATGGCTGGAGCAATCATTGTTATCATTCCAACGTTAATTTTATTGTTCTTAGGTCAAAACAAGCTACAACGAGGTTTAACAGAAGGTGCATTGAAGTAAGAAACCTTATCCGATTTATCCCTTTTGTATCAAAAGGATAAATATACTAAATGAACTAAGAAGGAGTAGAAAAATGAAAAAGCTATTATTAACATCATTAATGATGCTACTTGTTGTACTTTTAGCAGCATGTAACTCAGGCGAAAGTTCATCAACAGACACTCAAACAACATCAGGTGAAGGTTCAGATTCAACGGAAAAACAAGTTGTAACGTTTTGGCACTCAATGGGCGGTGCTGGTCAGGAAGCTTTAAACTCAATCGTTGAAGACTATAATAACTCCCAAGATAAAATTCAAGTAAACGCAGAGTATCAAGGTACTTATGATGAATCGTTAACTAAGTTTAATGCAGTTGCAGGTAGTGATAGTGCACCAACTATGATTCAAACATTTGAAATTGGTACAAAGGCGATGATTAATAGTGGACAAATTCTACCAATCCAAGAACTTGTCGACGCAGATGGTTATGATATGAGTGGTTTAGAAGAAAATATCGTTAATTATTATTCATTAGATGGTACATTCTACTCAATGCCATTTAACTCATCAACTCCAGTTATGTATTACAACAAAGATGCGTTCGAAGAAGCAGGTCTTGACCCAGAAGCTGCACCGGAAACATTTGAAGAGGTAGAAGAAGCAAGTAAAGCAATTGCTGAATCGAATCCTGAAATGAAAGGTTTTGCTTTACAAGCTTACGGATGGTTATGGGAACAGTTACTAGCAAACCAAGGTGCTTTACTTTTAAATAATGATAACGGTCGTACAGATACACCAACTGAAATTGGTTGGACTGAAGAAGAAGGTAAATCAATTTTTAACTGGGTAAAACGCATGGTTGATGATGGAACATTCGCAAACTATGGAACAAATGGCGATAATATGATGGCTGGTTTCTTGGCTGGAGATGTTGCGATGTTTTTACAATCATCAGCAAGTTCACGTGATGTAATCGATAATGCTCCATTTGAAGTAGGTATTGCCTTTTTACCACATCCAGCTGATAAAGAACGTCAAGGTGTAGTAATCGGTGGAGCGAGTCTTTGGATGATCGATGGTAAACCAGAAGCAGAACAAAAAGCAGCATGGGAATTCATGAAATATTTACAGAACCCAGAAGTACAAGCAAAATGGCATGTTGGAACGGGTTACTTTGCCATCAACCCAGCTGCATATGAAGAGCAACTTGTAAGAGATGCGTATGCTGAAAAGCCACAATTACAAGTAACGGTTGACCAATTACAAGCGACAAAATCATCTTTTGCTACTCAAGGTGCCTTAATGGATATGCTTCCACAAGGTCGTAAAGTAATGGAAACAGCCCTTGAAAAAGTATACAACGGCGGAGATGTAGATGAGGCTTATGAAACTGCTGTAAAAGAATTTAATGCAGCCATCGAACAGGCTAATGCAGCTCGTGGAGAATAAGTTTAATTAAATGCTAAATAATAGAGAATAGGGCGATTTCAATCGCTTTATTCTCTTTCTTTTTCTAGATAGTAAAATTAAAAAACTGGTAAAACTAAAATAAGTAAGTAAGGGATGGAGTGTGTGTGAATGGTAAAAATGCATTCTGGCAAATTATATTATGGTGTTGGAGTTGTGATCGTATTATTGATGGGAGTTATTCTCCTTCTTGGTTCTAGGGAAATTGAAGCTGAGCGAGCTATTGAAACGTCTCCAAAGATTTTTGCACACCGTGGTGCAAAAGACCGCTTTAATGAAAGTACTCTATCCTCCTACGAGATAGCTGCCAATGACAAGGTAGATGCCCTTGAATTAGATTTACGGATGACAAAAGATGGCGTGTTAATCGTGATGCATGACGAAACGATTGACCGAACGACTAATGGTTCTGGAAAAGTAAGTGACCTTACCTTAGAAGAAGTAAAGTCATTTTTGACAGAGGGGGAATTTAATGAAAAGGTATTGAAAGAAGAAATTCCAACTTTGGAAGAGGTTTTAAAGAAATTTGGTGGCACTCAAAGTTATTATATTGAAACTCGTCTTGTGAATGGTGAAACAATAATGGAAAGGCCAATGATTGAATTATTAAATACTTACCAATTAATAATGAATAAAAAAGTACTTATCCAGTCCTTTTCAGAGGAAAGCTTAGAAAAGGTTTCAAGCCTTGCTCCACAGGTACCTTTAACATTGTTATTTAAAAAAGGTAAATTTGATTTGGAAAAAGCGTTATCAGTTCCATACGAAGCAGTTGGAATTGAATCGTCAGATGTGACTATAAACATTGTCAATGCGCTGCATAAAGCTGGGAAAGAAATACATGTATTTTTTAATAATCCGAAAACCATGTTGGATGAGCAAAAGCGGATGAAGGAACTAAATATAGATGGATATTTTACGGATAACATTACTTATACAAAAGAGCTTTTAAACAGATAGTATAGTCCAACCTGTAACGGTAAGTGCAAAGTAGTTAAAACATTTGAATAAAGTGATATACTAACATTGGAAGTTAGAATAGGGGAGTGTTTTAAGTGATAAATGAGCAAAAGGTCCGTGAAGTATTAGGACAAATACAAGATCCATTTTTACATAGATCGTTAGAGGAAACTAACGGAATCGTTAATATTTCCGTAAAAGAAGAAAAGAACCACGTTAGTGTAAGAGTTGCCATTGCTAAGACGAATACACCTGAGCAAATGCCTTTACAAATGAAAATTGTGGAAGCGCTTAAAGAAGCAGGTGCTGCTACTGTAGGAATACGATTTGAAGAGTTAGCACCGGAAGTACTAGAAAGTTTTAGAAGTAAAGCAACAGTTACAGAGACGCATGATTTACTTTCCCCTTTATCAACAGTTCAAGTGATTGCAATTGCTTCGGGTAAAGGTGGCGTAGGGAAATCTACAGTATCAGTTAACTTAGCTGTAGCTTTAGCTCGCCAAGGTAAAAAAGTCGGGTTAATTGATGCCGATATATATGGTTTTAGCGTACCGGATATGATGGGCGTGCAAGACATGCCAGTTGTAAAAGACGAGCGCATATACCCTGTTGAACGTAAAGGAGTTAAAGTAATCTCAATGGGATTCTTCGTTGAAAACAATGCTCCAATTGTTTGGCGTGGACCGATGTTAGGGAAAGTGTTAGACCAATTCTTCCGCGATGTAGAATGGGGAGACATTGATTACTTACTATTAGATTTACCACCAGGTACTGGGGACGTAGCACTTGATATTCACCAAATGTTACCTACTTCAAAAGAAATTATTGTTACAACACCACATCCAACTGCTGCTTTTGTTGCGGCTCGTGCGGGTTCAATGGCATTACAAACAAATCACGATATTCTTGGTGTAATCGAGAACATGGCGTGGTTCGAATCCAAAACAACAGGCGAGCGTGAATACGTATTTGGTAAAGGTGGAGGTCCAAAACTAGCAGATGAGTTACGTACTGAGCTATTAGGTCAAATTCCACTTGGACAACCTGATTGGACTGAAGAAGACTTTGCTCCATCTGTTTACGCTGAAGACCACCCAACAGGTAAAACTTATTTAGACATCGCACAAAAAGTAATCGAAAAACTAGCGAAATAAAAAAAGCGGATTGCATTTGCATGCAATCCGCTTTTATGTGTATTTTGTTGAAAATAAACGTGTTAGCCTCCGCTACTCTCACCGCTGCCACCACCGGAATCACCGCCACCACTTTCGCCTCCAGAATCACCGCCGCCACTTTCTTTACCGGTTTCAGATGAAGCTTCACCACTCTTCTTAATTAACTCTTGCCACTTTGTTTGTAGGAGTGGGTTTTCGATTGTTTCCATAACGACTTCTTCCATTTGCTTTCTTAGTGTTGCACTTTTTAAAGCAGTCTCAAGCTCTTTTTGCATATCAGATTGACCGAAAAATTTAATTAAATCTTCTTGGTAGGACGAATCTTTTATGAGTGCTTTCATAATTTCAGTTTGCTGATCCTTCATACTCTTAGCAAGTTCTTCTTTAAATTTAGGATCTTGAAACTGCTTCTTCCAAAACTCTTCCGCGTCTTTTGATAATAAAGTATCACTAATAGCCTTTTGAACTTCATCATGTTCTAAGACAACTAGATCACGTATTGATGGATCTTCTAATAATTTGCGAAGTGAGTTTTTACCTTCCTCTGTTTGGATGGCATCGATTACAATTTTTTTCATCTCATCATAAGACGGAGTGGCATTACCGGCATCGGAACAACTAGCAAGTAATAAGACGGCAAGTAATATGGTTGATAAACGATTTAACATAAATTTATCTCAGTCCTTTCTTAAAGGCTCTCTTTCAATTATTGTTCACATTCTTGCTCATAATATGTATGCGATTGTAACGCGGATTAGCTTTTTTATGTGTCGATTGTTAGAATATAACTAATTGATATCTCGAAGATGGAGGACATTTTGTCGTGACAATACGCAATTGGGTTAAATTTTTTATAATGTGTTTGATAATAGGTGGAGGCGTCACTGGAGTTTTTGGATTAATCATTCGCTGGAACTTTTTCCAACCTTACTTGGCAACAGGTGAAATTGGTGAATTTGTTGCAGCCTTTTTATGGATGATTTTGCTAGGATTTACGATGAGTGTAATCGCACAAGCTGGTTATTTTGGATATTTAACATTACATCAAGTAGGAATTAACATATTTAAAACCTTAACATTATGGAATTGGGTTCAAGTATTGTTAATTATTATACTTCTTGTGGATTTGGTTATTTTCCGATTCGCACCAGGAGCCGAAACGTTTAAGGATTGGCTATTTTATGGAGCATTATTACTCGTGTTAATAGCAGCCTCTATTGCAACAGCAATGAAAAAAGTAAAATTGACTGGAAAGAAACATATATTAATTTCATCCATATTCTTTATGATTGTCATCACATCACTAGAATGGATTATCGCTTTAATGGGTAGACAAGGTAATATCGATACATATGTGGCACTATTACTGTTCCCGTTATTGGCGGTCAATGCGTATCAATTATTAGCATTACCTAAATATAATGAAAAATCCGAAGAAGATCGTAAAAAGTTAGAAGAGCGAAGAAAAGCCCGCCAAATAGCGAAACGAGCATAGAAGTTGAATGTAAAAAAGCTATTACCAAGTGATTTATACTTAGTAATAGCTTTTTTGTATAGGAATTTTATTTAACGCAGACAAAAAAGTGCAATATACCTCCCTACTGGCGATTCAAGGTTTATGAATTTAGCGAACTAAAACGTGCGCGGGAAATATATAGTGAGCTGAAGATAGTGGTCAAATAGATCGTGTTATATTTTTTAAGGCAATTTTTTAGATTTAATTGAGTAACCAAAAATATTTTCCTCAATAGAAATAAACTTTTGTTTTTTAAGAAGCTCATTTAATTCGTCAAACTTAAGATGTGATTTTTCATTTAATTTCAATGAAATGATAGCACCTTTTGTATTTGGAAATGCATCGTCTTTTGAAAGGATAAAAGTTGGGGAGAGTAAATTAATCTCCTCATTAAAAACGCCTTTCTGTAATTCGCCAGGATATTCGTAGTCTGAAGTCATAAACCATAATGGTTTACTTTCAAAATGTTTTTCATAAATGGAAAGGTCCTTCTTAAAGGACTTAAATGTATAGTCTTGTTTGCCTTGTCCACCAAGTAGCCCCACCGTAATATTTTTTTGTTTTATTAAATCCACGATTTCTGGCGACCGGTCAATCCAATTCGCGTCTAACATAAGTAATGGATAGGGTTGCTTTAGGGACTGAAGCCATTCTTTTAACCCATCGTGCGAAAAAGAGATCTCGACAATTAAAGATTGTCCATAATGACCTTTCGATATGACAACTGGTTCATCAGACATTTTAAATACAGAAATAATCGAATCCTTTTGAGGATAGAAGAAAAAAGTGACTATGAGGGCTAAAACCAGTGTTATTAACGTTTTACGGATCATTTATTTTCCCCTTTATAGACGATTTTATTAATGAAAAATTAGATTCTCATAAAAACTTATGAAATCGTGTTGACTTTCATGAATAAATGGTGCTATTATAAAAAAGTCGCTGTTACATGAAACGACAAAAAAAGACATGAACCTTGAAAACTGAACAACAAAACGTTAATGAAAAAAACGTTTCTTTTAAATAAGAAACAAAATTTTGGACATCAATATTGATGCCAGCAAAAATTTGAGCTTTATCAAATTTTCTTTTATGGAGAGTTTGATCCTGGCTCAGGACGAACGCTGGCGGCGTGCCTAATACATGCAAGTCGAGCGAACTTGCGGGAGCTTGCTCCCAAAAGTTAGCGGCGGACGGGTGAGTAACACGTGGGCAACCTGCCCTATAGTTTGGGATAACTCCGGGAAACCGGGGCTAATACCGAATAATACATTTCATCTCCTGATGAGATGTTGAAAGATGGTTTCGGCTATCGCTATAGGATGGGCCCGCGGCGCATTAGCTAGTAGGTGAGGTAACGGCTCACCTAGGCGACGATGCGTAGCCGACCTGAGAGGGTGATCGGCCACACTGGGACTGAGACACGGCCCAGACTCCTACGGGAGGCAGCAGTAGGGAATCTTCCACAATGGGCGAAAGCCTGATGGAGCAACGCCGCGTGAGTGAAGAAGGTTTTCGGATCGTAAAACTCTGTTGTAAGGGAAGAACAAGTGCAGTAGTAACTGGCTGCACCTTGACGGTACCTTATTAGAAAGCCACGGCTAACTACGTGCCAGCAGCCGCGGTAATACGTAGGTGGCAAGCGTTGTCCGGAATTATTGGGCGTAAAGCGCGCGCAGGCGGTTTCTTAAGTCTGATGTGAAAGCCCCCGGCTTAACCGGGGAGGGTCATTGGAAACTGGGAGACTTGAGTGCAGAAGAGGAAAGTGGAATTCCAAGTGTAGCGGTGAAATGCGTAGAGATTTGGAGGAACACCAGTGGCGAAGGCGACTTTCTGGTCTGTAACTGACGCTGAGGCGCGAAAGCGTGGGGAGCAAACAGGATTAGATACCCTGGTAGTCCACGCCGTAAACGATGAGTGCTAAGTGTTAGGGGGTTTCCGCCCCTTAGTGCTGCAGCTAACGCATTAAGCACTCCGCCTGGGGAGTACGGTCGCAAGACTGAAACTCAAAGGAATTGACGGGGGCCCGCACAAGCGGTGGAGCATGTGGTTTAATTCGAAGCAACGCGAAGAACCTTACCAGGTCTTGACATCCCACTGACCGCTATGGAGACATAGTTTTCCCTTCGGGGACAGTGGTGACAGGTGGTGCATGGTTGTCGTCAGCTCGTGTCGTGAGATGTTGGGTTAAGTCCCGCAACGAGCGCAACCCTTGATCTTAGTTGCCATCATTTAGTTGGGCACTCTAAGGTGACTGCCGGTGACAAACCGGAGGAAGGTGGGGATGACGTCAAATCATCATGCCCCTTATGACCTGGGCTACACACGTGCTACAATGGACGGTACAAACGGTTGCCAACCCGCGAGGGGGAGCTAATCCGATAAAACCGTTCTCAGTTCGGATTGTAGGCTGCAACTCGCCTACATGAAGCCGGAATCGCTAGTAATCGCGGATCAGCATGCCGCGGTGAATACGTTCCCGGGCCTTGTACACACCGCCCGTCACACCACGAGAGTTTGTAACACCCGAAGTCGGTGAGGTAACCTTTTGGGGCCAGCCGCCGAAGGTGGGACAGATGATTGGGGTGAAGTCGTAACAAGGTAGCCGTATCGGAAGGTGCGGCTGGATCACCTCCTTTCTAAGGATTTTAACGGAAATATTAGCCTTCGGGCTTATAAACATTAACGTTTTGTGTTCAGTTTTGAAGTGTTCATTAGAAACATTTCAAAACTTGTTCTTTGAAAACTGGATAAAACGACATTGAAAGCAATAGTTCAAGAAATTTATAATCATTCAGCATAGCTGAACGATTATAAGTCTCCGACGGATGTCACAGATTTTGCAATGAAGTTATTTGGACTGTGTCCAAATCAAAATCTGGACGGTAATTTCGTCGAGACGAAATTGATTATGTAGTTCTTAAGTCTTTTCTTTTAGAAAAGCAGTAACTAACTTTTATAGGTTAAGTTATTAAGGGCGCATGGTGAATGCCTTGGCACTAGGAGCCGATGAAGGACGGCACTAACACCGATATGCTTCGGGGAGCTGTAAGTGAGCTTTGATCCGGAGATTTCCGAATGGGGGAACCCACTGTTCGTAATGGAGCAGTATCTTGACGTGAATACATAGCGTCTTGATGGCATACCCAGGGAACTGAAACATCTAAGTACCTGGAGGAAGAGAAAGAAATTATTCGATTCCCTAAGTAGCGGCGAGCGAAACGGGAAGAGCCCAAACCAAGAGGCTTGCCTCTTGGGGTTGTAGGACACTCTATACGGAGTTACAAAAGAATGAATTAGACGAAGCGGTCTGGAAAGTCCCGCCATAGCAGGTAAAAGCCCTGTAGTCAAAAGTTCATTCCCTCTTGAGTGTATCCTGAGTACGGCGGAACACGTGAAATTCCGTCGGAATCCGGGAGGACCATCTCCCAAGGCTAAATACTCCCTAGTGACCGATAGTGAACCAGTACCGTGAGGGAAAGGTGAAAAGCACCCCGGGAGGGGAGTGAAATAGAACCTGAAACCATGTGCCTACAAGTAGTTAGAGCCCGTTAATGGGTGATAGCGTGCCTTTTGTAGAATGAACCGGCGAGTTACGATTACGTGCAAGGTTAAGTTGTGAAGACGGAGCCGCAGCGAAAGCGAGTCTGAATAGGGCGAATGAGTACGTGGTCGTAGACCCGAAACCAGGTGATCTACCCATGTCCAGGGTGAAGGTGAGGTAACACTTACTGGAGGCCCGAACCCACGCACGTTGAAAAGTGCGGGGATGAGGTGTGGGTAGCGGAGAAATTCCAATCGAACTTGGAGATAGCTGGTTCTCTCCGAAATAGCTTTAGGGCTAGCCTCGTGACCAGAGAATACTGGAGGTAGAGCACTGTTTGGACTAGGGGCCCATCTCGGGTTACCGAATTCAGACAAACTCCGAATGCCAGATATTTATACACGGGAGTCAGACTGCGAGTGATAAGATCCGTAGTCAAAAGGGAAACAGCCCAGACCACCAGCTAAGGTCCCAAAGTAATCGTTAAGTGGAAAAGGATGTGGCGTTGCTTAGACAACCAGGATGTTGGCTTAGAAGCAGCCATCATTTAAAGAGTGCGTAATAGCTCACTGGTCGAGTGACGCTGCGCCGAAAATGTATCGGGGCTAAACGATTCACCGAAGCTGTGGATTGACATCTACGATGTCAGTGGTAGGAGAGCGTTCTAAGTGCGTTGAAGTCAGACCGGAAGGACTGGTGGAGCGCTTAGAAGTGAGAATGCCGGTATGAGTAGCGAAAGATGGGTGAGAATCCCATCCACCGTATGACTAAGGTTTCCTGAGGAAGGCTCGTCCGCTCAGGGTTAGTCGGGACCTAAGTCGAGGCCGATAGGCGTAGACGATGGACAACAGGTTGATATTCCTGTACCACCTCCCCGCCGTTTGAGTAATGGGGGGACGCAGTAGGATAGGGTAAGCGCGCCGTTGGTTGTGCGCGTCCAAGCAGTAAGGCGTGGAAGTAGGCAAATCCGCTTCCTGTAACGTTGAGCTGTGATGGCGAGCTCGTATGAGCGAAGTTCCTGATTTCACACTGCCAAGAAAAGCCTCTAGCGAGGCGGGAGGTGCCCGTACCGCAAACCGACACAGGTAGTCGAGGAGAGAATCCTAAGGTGTGCGAGAGAACTCTCGTTAAGGAACTCGGCAAAATGACCCCGTAACTTCGGGAGAAGGGGTGCTCTTGAGGGTGAAAGCCTTCGAGAGCCGCAGTGAATAGGCCCAGGCGACTGTTTAGCAAAAACACAGGTCTCTGCAAAACCGTAAGGTGACGTATAGGGGCTGACGCCTGCCCGGTGCTGGAAGGTTAAGAGGAGTGGTTAGCGCAAGCGAAGCTGCGAATTGAAGCCCCAGTAAACGGCGGCCGTAACTATAACGGTCCTAAGGTAGCGAAATTCCTTGTCGGGTAAGTTCCGACCCGCACGAAAGGCGTAACGATCTGGGCACTGTCTCAACGAGAGACTCGGTGAAATTATAGTACCTGTGAAGATGCAGGTTACCCGCGACAGGACGGAAAGACCCCGTGGAGCTTTACTGTAGCTTGATATTGAATCTCGGTACAACTTGTACAGGATAGGTAGGAGCCTGAGAAACGTGAGCGCCAGCTTGCGTGGAGGCGTCGGTGGGATACTACCCTGGTTGTATTGAGGTTCTAACCCGTACCCCTTATCGGGGTAGGAGACAGTGTCAGGTGGACAGTTTGACTGGGGCGGTCGCCTCCTAAAAGGTAACGGAGGCGCCCAAAGGTTCCCTCAGAATGGTTGGAAATCATTCGTAGAGTGTAAAGGCACAAGGGAGCTTGACTGCGAGACCTACAAGTCGAGCAGGGTCGAAAGACGGGCTTAGTGATCCGGTGGTTCCGCATGGAAGGGCCATCGCTCAACGGATAAAAGCTACCCCGGGGATAACAGGCTTATCTCCCCCAAGAGTCCACATCGACGGGGAGGTTTGGCACCTCGATGTCGGCTCATCGCATCCTGGGGCTGTAGTCGGTCCCAAGGGTTGGGCTGTTCGCCCATTAAAGCGGTACGCGAGCTGGGTTCAGAACGTCGTGAGACAGTTCGGTCCCTATCCGTCGTGGGCGTAGGAAATTTGAGAGGAGCTGTCCTTAGTACGAGAGGACCGGGATGGACACACCGCTGGTGTACCAGTTGTCTTGCCAAAGGCATCGCTGGGTAGCTATGTGTGGACGGGATAAGTGCTGAAAGCATCTAAGCATGAAGCCCCCCTCAAGATGAGATTTCCCATTACATTAGTAAGTAAGATCCCTCAAAGACGATGAGGTAGATAGGTTCGAGGTGGAAGTGTGGCGACACATGGAGCTGACGAATACTAATCGATCGAGGACTTAACCAAAATTTTGAACGCAATCAATGTCTTTATCCAGTTTTGAGAGAACAAAAACTTTTACGAAGAGTAATCGCAGGAGTTAACTCTCTTATACATAAATTTAAAACATAGTCTAGTGATAATGGCAAAGAGGTCACACCCGTTCCCATACCGAACACGGAAGTTAAGCTCTTTAGCGCCGATGGTAGTTGGGGGCTTCCCCCTGTGAGAGTAGGACATCGCTAGGCTCAAAAAGTCATTACTGATTAATATCGGTAGTGGCTTTTTTATTGACTTATTAATTCTCTATAGTAAGTGAAACCAAGAATAAAAGGTATAAAGGCTCATTTATAAAAGCAGCACTATTTGATTTCAATGATTGTTTGTAATGGAAAAGATAAAAGTTAAATTAAGACTTTTTTAGAAAAAGAATAAAATGTTAAAAGGAAGTTAATAATTTATTAAAACAAAAGTGTAAAATTGATTAATTGTTTTGATAATTTCCACTTGAATACATGATAATTTTTGCTATAATAATTAATGTACTTAACAACGTTCCGAAGTAGCTCAGTGGTAGAGCAACCGGCTGTTAACCGGTTGGTCGTAGGTTCGAGTCCTACCTTCGGAGCCATTTTTTTTGGAAAAAATGATCTATAATACAATAATAAAAAAGTAAAAAAAGTGTTGCACTGTATTAATAATGATGTTAATATAGTAAATGTCTTGTTTGAGGCGACCAACTATATAGGCCCGTTGGTCAAGTGGTTAAGACACCGCCCTTTCACGGCGGTAACACGGGTTCGAATCCCGTACGGGTCACCAAAATTTAATAAGCTTATAAATACACTTTCTAATAATGGAGGATTAGCTCAGCTGGGAGAGCACCTGCCTTACAAGCAGGGGGTCGGCGGTTCGAGCCCGTCATCCTCCACCAAAAGTGTTAAGCTGGAGGGGTAGCGAAGTGGCTAAACGCGGCGGACTGTAAATCCGCTCCTTCGGGTTCGGCGGTTCGAATCCGTCCCCCTCCACCATTTTACTAATGGGGTATAGCCAAGCGGTAAGGCAACGGATTTTGATTCCGTCATGCCCAGGTTCGAATCCTGGTACCCCAGCCATTATAATTGAAATTATAAATGGTAAAGCTCAAACAGAATAATCAAATACATACTTTAATCCAATCCTTTACTCAAAAGAGTAAAGGATTTTTATTTATTCAAATTTGAGAACGTAGATTAAATTAAAACTGCGTAAGTCTCTGCGATAACCTGTTCATAAAACATTGAACCACAGATTTCATGTTATTACGGTGCGTTGTATTTCAAATTAAACAAAAATTTAAAAACCTGCTTAGTTGTGCAATATGCGTCTCACACTATAAAATAAAGGAACCATAAGGGGGAATATAGATGGAAATTGAAAGAGTATCAATCATTGGGGTTCCTTCAGATAATGGTCAGCATAGACGAAATCCTAGATGAAGGCGATATTTTAGTCAAGCGTGAAAGAATAATCAAAATAAGTTTAAAAGGCAGATGCTGCTGTTGCGTTAATCTGCTCTATCTTTGGTGAAAATTACTGTAGGTAAAATAATGCAAAAGACTTATGATAAATGGATTAATTTGCTAATTTAGTCTTTATTATGAAGTGTTTATTTTTGTTATAATAAATTTTAAATGAAACTTTTTTTTCAGTTTATCGTAAGTAGTAGTGAGCCAAAGAAGGTGGAGAGGAATCACAATGGATGCGTTAGTGAACAAAAGAATAAAACAAGTGCTTAAAGGTGATCAAAACGCATTTACAGATATCGTGAGCCTCTACCAGCACAAGCTGTATCAAATTTGTTATCGTATGTTAGGAAATAAACAAGAAGCTGAGGATATTGCACAGGAAGCATTTGTACGTGCCTATATTAATCTTCATTCTTTTGATCAAAAAAGGAAATTTTCCACTTGGTTATATCGAATTGGAACTAATTTATGTATTGATCGTATAAGAAAGAAAAAACCGGATTATTATCTAGACGCCCAAATTGCAGGTACAGATGGTTTAGATATGTATTCACATATTGCTTTAGACGAAAAATTGCCAGAAGAAACTGTGGAGCAAATGGAGCTCCAAGATCGCATACAATATGAAATAAGCAGATTACCCGATAAATACAGATCGGTGATTGTATTAAAATATATTGAAGAGCTATCGTTACAGGAAATTAGCGAAATATTAGATATGCCTTTAGGCACGGTCAAAACTAGAATTCATAGAGGGCGCGAAGCTCTACGTAAGCAATTAAACAATTTGTAATGTAGGAGGGAAAAGCATGAGTACGTGTCCAGAATATATTGTTGACTATATGCACGAATACTTAGATGGCGATATTAGTCGTGAACATGAACAGCAATTGAAAAAACATTTACAAATGTGCTCTGATTGCCAACAACATATGCATCAACTTAGTGACACAATTGCTTTTGTAAAGAGCGCAGCGCATATTTCCGCACCTCCACATTTCGAAAACGAGGTAATGAATCGTTTGCCAAAAAGATTACACGGTGTAGGCGTACAAAAATGGATTAGAAGACACCCTCTTTTCATTGCAGCTGCAGTATTCTTTTTATTTATGAGTGTAACGCTACTAGGTAACTATCCAAACGATAATCAGTTTTCTGTAACTAAACAACCAAATTTAGTAGTTGAAGGAGAAACGGTTATTGTTCCTGCAGGTGAAGTTGTAAAAGGCGATATCGTTGTAAAAAATGGTGATATTGTTATTGAAGGTGAAGTAGATGGAAATGTAACAGTCATTAATGGAGAATATATGGCCTCCACAGCTGTTGTAACAGGGCAAATTGAAGAGGTTGACGAAGTTTTTGAATGGATTTGGTATGAGATGAAATCGATGGCCAATGACTTTATGTCACTCTTTGACTCAGGAGAAAAAACTGATGAGTAAAAAATAATCAAACCAATATAAAAATTTAATCTTACTACAAAATTGCCATTGTATAGTAAATTTACTACCGTTAATCCAAACATATACGCGGGTGAAATTGCGTAAAAAGAATAAAGTAAACGAAATAGGGGCTGTGACTACGGCTAATGTCACAGCTCCTATTTCGTGAGGAAAGCATTATTTGGTTATATTGTGATATACTGTCTATAACCATATTCAACTTCTTAAGGACATTAATAGACAATTGACATGTTCTTCTGTCTGTCTCAATTTTTAATTTCCAGATTTATTAAAGCCTCCTAATGTAGTGAGAGCCAAAAAGTGTGTCACGTTTATGTGACAACAGCTAACAGACCTGTAATACAGTGTCTGAATTGGCTTACATTCAAACATATTATGGCCTAAATTGTGTGGAGGCGTAGTTGATTTATGATTAGCTAGGAAAAGTGGGGGATGCCACATGCAAATTATTGAGCAATTTATAGACTTAACTCCTGTAAGTGTTGTTTTTAGCTTTTTAGATGTACTTCTCGTTTGGTACGTTATATATAAACTTCTAACCCTCATTAAAGGAACAAAAGCTGTTCAATTGTTAAAAGGGCTATTCTTTATTGTTATAGCAAGAATTGTTACGGAAATATTTGCCCTTGATACACTAGGATGGTTGCTTCAGGAGGTAATTGATTGGGGATTCCTCGCAATTATTATTATTTTTACTCCTGAAATTCGGCGTGCTTTAGAGCAAATAGGGAGAGGGAAGATATTTCAAAGGGCAACTAATCAACTTGAAGATGAGCAATCTCGCCTTATTGAGGCAATGAAGAAGGCAGTCAGTTATATGGCGAAACGTCGAATTGGTGCGCTAATATCTATTGAGAAAGAAACCGGTCTTAATGAATATATTGAAACCGGTATAAAATTAGATGCGGATATTACCTCTGAACTGTTAATTAATATTTTTATCCCAAATACCCCGTTACATGACGGTGCAGTCATCATGAAGAAGGATAAAATCACTGCTGCTGCATGTTATTTACCTCTATCAGAAAGTCCGTTTATTTCAAAAGAGTTAGGTACACGTCATAGAGCCGCACTGGGATTAAGTGAAGTAACTGACGCGATAACAATTGTTGTGTCAGAAGAAACAGGTGCTGTAAGCTTAACGAGAAATGGTAACCTATACAGGAATCTTTCTATTGAGGAATTTGAGGAACAATTACGTAAAATGTGGTTTGGGCCCGATCAAGATTCGGAAGTAGCCTCTAAGTGGACTTGGAGGGGGAAAAAGAATGGATAAACTATTTGATAGTTATTGGGTATTGAGAGTTACGGCTCTTGTCTTAGCAATACTGCTTTTCTTATATGTAAAAGCGGAGTTAAATGATGATGACCAAAATAATACGACGTCAAATACCGATGTGGACATTATTACTGATGTTGAACTTGAGGTATATTATGACGATGAAAACCTAATTGTATCAGGGCTGCCAAAAACGGTAGATGTGACAATAGAAGGACCGAAACCAATTGTTTTACAAACAAAACTAGCGAAGGATTTTAAAGTATTTGTAGACTTAAATTCATTGCTAATCGGTGAACATCAAGTGACAATTGATTATGAAAATCTGTCAGATAAACTCGATGTATCCATCGAACCAAAGACCGTAGATGTTGTCATTGAGGAGAAAGTAACGGCTGAAATGCGTGTAGAACCGGAAATGAATAACCGCTTAATACATGAGGGTTATGAATTAAACGGTATGATAGCTGATCCCGGTACTGTGTTTATAACCGGAGCTAAAAGTGTCATCGAGAGTATCAGCTATGTAAAAGCAACGGTAACAGGTGAACCTGGGATCAAAGCTCCTTTTGAACAGAATGCTAATGTAAAAGTTCTAGATAGTAATTTAAACAAGCTTGATGTCGTCATAGAACCGGAAAGTGTAAAAGTGAAAGTCGATGTTTACGAATATAAACGTGAAATCCCGATTGTCATCAAACAAAAGGGAAGTCCACCTAAGGGCGTAACCATTAGGCGCTTAATCTCTGAAAGTAACCGGATTACAGTGTATGGACCAAAATCTATCATTGACGCATTTGCAGAATTAGTCGTAGAATTTGACGTATCGGAAATTGAAGAATCTAAGGTTTACAAGGTTGACCTAAGTTTACCAAATGGAGCGACAAGACTTTCATCTAAAACAATCGATATCCAGGTAGATCTCAACCGTGTGGTTCCAAAAGTTGAACCAGAGGAAACACCAACAACATCCCCTAATAATACGAATAATACGGGTGGAGCAGATACAGGAACAACAGAAACTGAAACAGAAACAGATGTAAATGTGGAAGATAATACAAATGAACAACCATTACAATAATAATAGTCAAGTCATCGAATCTAGAAATTACAGTATATAAATGTCATTAATGAAGCATGGAATGTCTAGCATTGAAGGAGAGAAAAGGAATGGGAAAATATTTCGGAACTGACGGCGTCCGTGGAGTCGCTAATAGTGAATTGACGCCAGAGTTTGCATTTAAACTTGGACGAGTTGGTGGATATGTTTTAACGAAAAATGCAAAAGATCGTCCAAAAGTAATTATTGGGCGAGATACTCGAATCTCAGGTCACATGTTAGAAGGTGCTTTAGTGGCTGGCCTTTTATCAATCGGAGTAGAAGTTATGCGATTAGGCGTAATTAGTACACCAGGAGTAGCGTATTTAACACGTGTTATGAATGCGGATGCGGGTGTTATGATTTCAGCATCTCATAATCCAGTAGCAGATAACGGTATTAAATTCTTTGGTCCAGACGGTTTTAAACTTACTGATGCTCAAGAAGATGAAATTGAGCGATTTATTGACTCGGAAGAAGATACAATACCTAGACCTATCGGCAAGGATTTAGGGTCAGTTAGTGATTACTTTGAAGGTGGACAAAAATATATATCTTATCTAAAACAAACAGTAGACGAGGATTTTGTAGATATTCATGTTGCGCTTGATTGTGCACATGGAGCAACCTCTTCATTAGCAACACATTTATTTGCTGACTTAGAGGCAGATATTTCGTCTATGGGATCATCACCAGATGGGTTAAATATTAACGAAGGTGTTGGTTCAACACATCCAGAAAAACTTGCAGCATATGTACTTGAGCGCGGTGCTGATATAGGACTAGCCTTCGATGGTGATGGGGATCGCTTAATCGCCGTTGATGAAAATGGCAAAATCGTCGATGGAGATCAAATTATGTTTATTATTGGAAAATATTTAAACAGTGTTGGTCGTCTAAAGAAAAATACAATTGTTTCGACTGTCATGAGTAATATGGGATTCTATAAAGCTTTGGAACAAAACGGAATGACAAGTGTAAAAACAGCTGTAGGTGATCGTTACGTTGTAGAAGAGATGCGTAAAAATGATTATAACGTAGGTGGAGAACAATCAGGTCATATTGTATTCCTTGATTACAATACTACAGGTGATGGTTTATTAACGGCGATTCAATTAGTGAACATAATGAAAGTTACAGATAAACGATTATCTGAGCTTGCATCTGAAATGAAAGTATTCCCACAACGTTTGGTAAATGTTCGTGTTACCGATAAACATGCAGTAACTAATAACGAAAAAGTAGCTGCGGTCATCGCAGAGGTTGAATCTGAAATGAGTAATAATGGCCGAGTATTAGTTCGTCCTTCTGGTACAGAACCATTAGTCCGTGTCATGGTAGAAGCAGCCACTGAAGAAGAATGTGAAAACTATGTTAATCGAATTGCAAACATAGTACGTGAAGAAATGGGCTTAGCAGAATAAGATCATGTAAACCAGTTTGACAATGAATTTTTTATCATTGTGAACTGGTTTTTTGTTTAGTACGAAATATATTCGGTAATAGTATTAGGTGTACAGTGAAAAAAGGAGTGAACATAATGGCAAAAATAGCAACTTTAATAACAGACAAATTTGAGGATATTGAATTTACAAGTCCGAAAGAAGCACTTGAAGCTGCAGGTCATACAGTTGTAACGATTGATAAAGAAGGAAATAAATCGATTAGAGGAAAACAAGGAGAAGTAAGAGTCGAGATCGATTTTGGTATTTCAGATGTAAATCCAGAAGAGTTCGATGCACTTTTTATTCCGGGTGGATTCTCGCCAGATTTACTTCGTGATGATGATCGAGTTGTGGCATTTGCAAAATCATTTATGAAAGAAATGAAGCCTGTTTTTGCCATTTGCCATGGACCACAGCTGTTAATTACAGCTAGATCTTTAGAGGGCCGAGACATTACAGGATATAAATCAATCCAAGTAGATTTAGAAAATGCGGGCGCGAAATTCCGTGATGAAGAAGTAGTTGTTTGTCAAAATCAACTAGTTACAAGTAGAACTCCTCAGGATCTTCCTGCTTTTAATCGTGAAATTGTTAATGTGCTAAAGGAAAGAGAAGTATAAGTTATTTCCACCAGGCTAATTACCTGGTGGAAATTTTTTATCCTTGCAAATAGAAGAACCTACCTTAATAAGAATCTAATATATATGAAAAAGTCTGTTTACTATTACGCAAAGGTGTACATAATTAAATATTTATTACAATATTAGTTCTATATATACAAGTGATTGACGAGAGTTTGCATATTATGTATGATGAAAATGCTTGGTGTTTGAATATAAGAAAATATTACCAACTTCAATCAAGCGAGCGCATATAAGGGAGGAATAATTAGCGCTATAGAAATTACTAGGAAAACAATGAAAGCGCCTGAGCTAAGGAAATAGGACGGGAAATTAATCCTTAGTTGACGAGGTGGAGGATTATCGATATTTCGGCGGATGCCTCCCGGTCGAATGCCCGATCGTTATTTTCGTTTTAAAACATAAAAGTGATTTTATGGACAGGAAAACGAAAAAGGCAAATAATAACTTGAGCAATATTGAACTGCAAAGGTTTTGATGTAAAAGTGGTTTTAATCAGAATTCCACCGCAAAATAACCATTTGTAGTTTTTTAAATACTCTTATTAACGAAGTTTTGTTATTGCTCATCATCGGAGGATAAATAATATGTGTGGTATCGTAGGATATAATGGCGAATTAGATTCGAAAGAGATTTTATTAAAAGGTCTAGAAAAATTAGAATACCGTGGCTATGATTCAGCCGGTATTGCTCTTCACAATGCAGAAGGAATTACAGTCTTTAAAGAAAAAGGTCGTATTGCTGACTTAAGAACAGCCGTAAATGACGATGTAATTGCGCACATCGGAATTGGCCATACTCGATGGGCAACACATGGTGTTCCTAATAAATTAAATGCGCATCCTCATAAAAGTGCATCTGGCCGATTTACTTTAGTTCATAACGGGGTAATTGAAAACTATCACTTACTACAAAAAGCTTATTTAAAAGGTATCCAAATGCAATCAGATACAGATACAGAGGTAATCGTACAACTTGTTGAATTATTCGCAAATGAAGGGTTATCTACTGTTGATGCATTCCGCAAAACGTTATCTTTATTACACGGTTCATATGCATTAGCTTTATTAGACAGTGAAGATGAAAACACAATTTACGTTGCGAAAAATAAATCACCATTACTTGTGGGTGTTGGTGACGGGTTTAACGTAGTTGCTTCTGATGCTATGGCAATGTTACAAGTAACAGATCAATTCATTGAACTTCGTGATAAAGAAGTAGTACTAGTTCACAAAGATCGTGTTGAAATTTCGACATTAGATGGTCGTCAAATTGAGCGTAAACCATTCAAAGCAGAATTAGATATGAGTGATATTGAAAAAGGAACATATCCTCACTACATGCTTAAAGAAATGGATGAGCAACCAGCTGTTGTCCGTAAAATTATTCAAGCTTATGAAAATGAAAACGGAGATTTAGCAATTGATCAAAATATTTTAGATGCAATTTCTAATGCTGACCGTTTATATATTATTGCAGCAGGAACTAGCTACCATGCTGGTTTACTTGGAAAGCAATACTTTGAAAAATTAGCTGGGATTCCGGTTGAAGTTCATATTTCAAGTGAGTTCGGCTATAATATGCCTTTATTATCAGAGAAACCTTTATTTATTTTCATTACGCAATCAGGAGAAACTGCAGATAGCCGCCAAGTATTAGTGAAAATTAAAGAACAAGGTTACCCAGCATTAACAATTACAAATGTTCCGGGATCAACTTTATCACGTGAAGCAGATTATACTTTATTATTACATGCAGGGCCTGAAATTGCTGTAGCTTCAACAAAGGCTTATGTTGCACAATTAGCGGTATTGGCTGTTGCAGCGTATGTTACAGGGAAATCTGCAGGTAAAAACATGGATTTTGATTTAAAAACTGAATTAGCAATTGCGGCGAATGGTATTCAATCAATGATTGATTTAAAAGATGAATTAGAGCAAATTGCAGAAGATTATTTAAAAATTGCTCGCAATGCATTCTTTATTGGACGTAATGCTGACTTCTATGTAAGTTTAGAAGGTGCTCTTAAATTAAAAGAAATTTCATATATCCAAGCAGAAGGCTTTGCTGGGGGCGAATTAAAGCATGGCACAATTGCTTTAATTGAAGATGGCACACCTGTGTTTGCCCTTGTAACACAGGAGCAAGTTGCTTTAAATATCCGTGGTAATGTAAAAGAAGTAGTAGCGCGCGGAGCAAATGCATGTATTATTTCAATGGAAGGACTTGAGGAAGAAGGCGATCGTCTAATTATCCCAAAAGTACATCCTTTATTAACACCGCTAGTTTCAGTTATTCCATTACAATTAATTAGTTATTACGCAGCACTTCACCGTCGCTGTGATGTCGATAAACCACGTAACTTAGCTAAATCTGTAACGGTTGAATAATTAATAAGACAATAATTTGTTACTCTTAAAGATCCAGGATCGAGAATGTACTAATGTACATTTCTCGGTTCTTTTTTTGTACCTAAATTTAAATTCGTATTTAGCACGGAAGCAGTTAAATCAATAATAGTATGTAAACAAAATCAACTTGAAGAAAGCCATTGTTGCAAGTATGCATCAATAGCTTTTTCTTTAAGCCTAGTAGTGATGTCAAATTATTACCCTCTTTTTTTTATGTAACTTTTTGTAAGCTAAAATTTTGAGCTCTAATCATAAAATTATACACAAATAATGACTCACTTTTTTTAAGGAGCTTTTTTATAATAGACGTGTAGGGAAGGACGAAAGGAGGATATAAAGAAAAATAAACAATAAGTAAAAAGTACCTAAATAGTCTCATTTTATTAAATTTCTATAGAGTAATAATTCTGATCTAATTTAATTCTTAATATTTAAGTCTAAAAAATGCATTAAAAGTTTTAAAGAAAAAGTAGAATGTACAGTTAGTATAGGAGGACTAAAAATGGAAAATGGTTATAAAGGCACAAACAAAATGATTATTGGTATTGTGTTCGGTGTTATTACGTTCTGGTTATTTGCTCAATCGATGGTTAATGTTGTTCCGGATGTACAAGCAGATTTAGGCGTATCCATCGGAACACTAAACATAGCAATTAGTTTAGCTGCCTTATTCTCAGGTCTATTTATCGTTGCAGCAGGTGGTCTTGCGGATAAAGTTGGGCGCAAAAAAATAGCGGTTATTGGGTTTATTTTAAGTATTATTGGTTCATTATGTTTAGTATTTGCTCAAGGTGCAATGTTATTAGTTATTGGACGTATTATTCAAGGGGTTTCTGCTGCGTTCATTATGCCATCAACAATTGCTTTGATGAAAGCGTATTTTGAAGGTGCAGATCGCCAACGTGCATTAAGTTTCTGGTCAATCGGTTCTTGGGGTGGTTCAGGTTTCGCTTCATTCGCAGGTGGGGCCATTGCAACATCATTAGGTTGGAGATGGATCTTCATTTTCTCAATTGTCTTTGCAATCGTTGGATTATTCTTATTGAAAGATACACCAGAAAGCAAACAAGAATCATCTGGTAAGTTCCAATTTGACTATGCTGGTTTAGGAATCTTTATTGTTACAATGTTAGCATTAAATTTATTTATTAACTACGGTGCGGATTGGGGTTGGACAAGTGTTAATACAATAATCGCTCTAGCGGTTGCTGTGATTGGTTTAATTGTGTTCATTAAAGTTGAAAAAAGTAAAAAGGTTGCTTTAGTTGATTTTGCAGTTTTTAAAAACAAAGCATACACAGGTGCGACAATTTCTAACTTCTTACTTAACGCAATTGCTGGTGCGTTAATCGTTACAAATACTTATGTACAACAAGGTAGAGGCTTCACTTCTTTACAATCAGGTATTTTATCATTAGGTTACTTATTTGTTGTATTAGCAATGATTCGTGTTGGTGAAAAAATCCTACAAAAAGTCGGAGCTAAGAAGCCTATGGTTTGGGGCAGCATAATTACTACAGTTGGTGTTGCTATGATGGCATTAACATTTTTACCAGGCTTTACTTATACAGTTGTTGTATTTATCGGATTTGCTTTATATGGACTAGGTTTAGGACTTTATGCAACACCTTCAACAGATACATCTGTATCAAATGCACCTTCAGACAAAGTAGGTCAAGCAGCTGGCGTTTATAAAATGGCAAGTTCATTAGGCGGAGCATTTGGTGTTGCAATTTCAGCAACAGCCTATGGTGCGGTAGCAGCAAGTGGAGATTATCATACAGCAGGTTTAGTAGGGTTAATCGTTAATATCATTTTCGGTGTTCTGTCAGTTGTATCTATAATGTTCCTTGTTCCTAATAATGCAGGTAAGACAGCAGCAACTTCTAAAAAAGTAAGTAAAAAACTAGCAATGGGCGCAAAATAAAAAAGTAGGAATGCGTATTGGTTAATTAAATTCATCAATACGCATTCTAAATAAAATTAATTACATTATCATTTTCATAAACATATTGAATAAAGGACGTGCATTCTTTTGAAAACAAAATTAATGGAAATGCTTGAAGCTCGTAAAGACGAAATGATTGAAATTCGCAGACATCTACATGAAAATCCAGAGATCTCTTTTAAAGAAGAAAAAACAGCAAAATATATTCTTGATTTTTATAAAGGAAAAGACGTTGAAGTGCAGTCAAATGTAGGGAATGGATATGGAATTGTTGTGACAATTAAAGGCGGTAAACCAGGGAAAAATATTGGTCTCCGAGCTGATTTCGATGCACTTCCGATTAATGAGGAAGCAGATGTACCTTTTAAATCAAAAAATGAGGGTGTCATGCATGCATGTGGTCATGATGGTCATACCGCATACTTACTTGTGTTAGCAGATTGTTTAATCCAATTAAAAGACGAAATACCAGGTACAATTAAAATCATTCACCAACATGCAGAAGAGGTACCACCAGGTGGAGCGAAAAGTATCGTAGAATCAGGTGTTCTTGATGATCTAGATAATGTTTTTGGTATACATCTTTTACCAATAGGACCATCTGGTTTTGTCGGTTATAATTCAGGTTTTGCCTTTAATGGTCGAGCATATTTGAAATTAAAAATTCAAGGTAGAGGTGGGCATGGCTCTTCTCCGCATTTGGCGAATGATGCAATTGTGGCAGGTGCTCATTTTGTTACAGCAGTTCAAACGGTAATCAGCCGTCGCCTAAGTCCATTTGATATTGGGGTTATTACAATTGGTTCGTTTGATGGAAAAGGAACATTTAATGTTATTAAAGATAGTGTTGAACTTGAAGGTGACATTCGCTATATGACACTAGATACAAAAGCAAGAATTGAAGAAGAAGTAAGAAGACTTGTAAAAGGTTTAGAAGTGGAATTTGATGTTACTTGTGAATTAACGTATGAAAATGACTATCCACCATTGTATAACAATCCAGAATTAACAGAAAAAGTTGCTGAATTTTTAAGAAATGCAAATGATGATGCGATTACAGAAGTTAAGGAAATCCCACCAATGTCGCCATCTGAAGATTTTGCCTATTATGCTGAGAAGTTCCCTTCAACTTTCTTCTACATTGGTTGTACACCTAAAGGCGTGGAAAAACCTTATTTCAATCATCATCCTAAATTTGATATCGATGAAGATGCTCTTCAAGTTGCTGCAAAAGCAGTCGGCCATGTTGTTTGTGGTTATTATGAATTAGACTAAGATTTAATGAACTTATAAAAGCAGTCATCTCTCCATATGGGGAGATGACTTTTTTATTTATAAGTGGTTATACACTGGAAAAAATAAATTATATAGATCACATTATAAAAAATTCTTTTTTGTAGAAAACTCAAGACAAAATGATTGACGAAATATAAGTAAACTTGTAGGATTTTAATTAATTAACTGATGAGTCAGTCAGGAGGTGTTACGTTGCAAGCACAAGAACGTAGGCAGGAAAGAAAACGGCAATTATTACAAATCGCATTAGAACTTTTTGCAACCAGAGGATATGAGAATACAAAAGTTTCTGATATCGTAGCGAAAGCCAGTGTTTCCCAAGGTACGTTCTATTGGTACTTCGAAAGTAAGGAAGCAATTTGCTTAGAGATGCTAGAAGAAGGTCAGCAAAAAATATTAGAAGCAATTAATATTGGATATCGTTCGACAAAAGTTGATGTTCATGAATCATTAAGATCTTCTGCAAGTATTTTTGAACATATTTTTAAATTCGCTGAAGAAAATCCATTTTTAATGCAAATTATTTTAAAGGGAATCCATTCCCAGACGGATTTACAAGCAAAAGTCGATGCGATTAAAGCGAATATGGAAGCTGCTTTTGAGAACAATATAAGTAGAGCGAAAGAATTAAATATGGTAGCTGAAAAAGTAGATCCCGCTATGCAAGCTGTTTTTATCATGAGTCTTCTTGAAGGTGTTTTATCAAGATGGCTATTTAATAGAACATCTTCAACTAATGTTTTGCAACAAAAATCACTACAACAAATAATTGAGGAAACAGTACATTTTGAATTCTTTGGGATATTCGGTGTATAAAACAGGAGGAAAAAATATCATGAAAAAAGCAAAATGGTTAATGTCACTTGTAGCCGTTTCGTCACTTGCATTAGCTGCATGTGGCAACAATACAACGAAAGAAACGGAAGACAAAGAGTTAAACGCCCTTGAAGAGATTCAACAAGAAGGAAAAATGACTGTGGGTATTATGGGAACCTACGCTCCATATAACTTCTTAAATGAAAATAAAGAATACGATGGGTTTGACGTGGATATAGCGAAAGAATTAGCAGAACGTATAGATGTTGAAGCAGAATTTGTAGCACAAGATTTCTCAGGACTAATACCAGGTTTACAAAAAGATAAATTCGACATTTTAGTCAGCCAAGTAACGATTACAGAAGAACGACAAAAACAAATTGACTTTACAGAACCTTATATTACAAACCAAGTAAAAGTAATTGTGAAAGAAGACAATTCGGATATTCAATCGGTAAAGGATTTCCCAGGAAAAACAATCGGGGTTGGTTTAGGTACTAATGATGAAACGTATTTACGTACAGAATTAATGCCAGAAGTTGGTGACTTTAAGATTAATACGTACGATGATGTGATTACAACATTAAAAGACCTAGATGCAGGACGAATTGATGCCACTATTAACAATACCTACGCATTAAAACCAATCATTAAGGAAAATGGCTATGCCGTAAAAGCGGTAGGTGATGCTATTAAATCTGACAAAGCGGCAGTTGCAGTTAAAAAAGGGAACACAGAACTTGTTGATGCTTTAAATACTGCACTTGAAGAAATGAAAGCAGATGGAACGTATGAAGAAATCTTTGTAAAATGGTTTGACGAAGCGCCACCAGCAGAGTAAGAAAGTAGGATAGGCCAGATGGATATTGTTATTGATAATCTCCCTTTTTTATTGAAAGGGGCATACTATACATTACTGATTACAGTGGTGTCGATGTTTTTTGGTTTAATCATTGGCTTACTAACTGCGATTGCTCGAATTAAGGGCAATCGCTTTCTGCGTATGATTGCCAGAGTGTACGTGTCCATTATTCGCGGAACACCACCACTAGTCCAAATTGTAATTGTTTATTACGGTTTAGTAGACTATGGCATAGAATTAGGACCATTAACGGCTGCTTACATTGCGCTGAGTATTAATATTGGGGCATATGTTTCGGAAGCTTTCCGTGGTGCAATTCAATCTGTACCAAAAGGACAAACTGAAGCAGCTATAGCGACCGGTATGACAGAACGTCAGGCTATGCGCCGTATTGTTATTCCTCAAGCAATCCGTTACGCCATTCCACCATTAGGAAATACATTTGTTGGTATGTTAAAGGAAACGTCACTAGTATCGGTTATTGCCGTAACGGAATTAATGCGTTCAGCTCAATTATTAGTATCGCAATACTATGTGTACATGCCGTTTTATTTAGCCATCGCTGTAATGTACTGGATTATGAGTACAGTGTTTACTATGATATTGCATCAAATTGAAAAACGGTTGTCCGTTTACTAAGGGGGACGACAAATATGATTAACATCCAACAACTACAAAAAAGCTTTGGCGAATTAGAAGTATTAAAAAATATTTCTCTCTCAATTCCAGCTCATCAAGTTGTTGCAGTAATCGGTCCAAGTGGTTCGGGAAAGAGTACATTCTTAAGATGTCTTAATGGACTAGAAACAATCACAGGTGGAACGATTACAGTAAACGGCCATGAGATTAGCATGAAAGCGCCAAAAAAAGTGTTACAAAGAGAAATCCATGCAATACGTCAAGAAACGGGAATGGTATTTCAACAATTTAATTTATATCCGCATAAATCTGTTGTGGAAAATGTGATGGAGGCTTTAATTGTCGTTAAAAGAATGGAAAGAGGAGCGGCATATAAAATTGCGTCTGACTTGCTTTCTAAAGTAGGCTTAGCTGAAAAGGAGGACGCATATCCGTCTCAATTATCAGGTGGTCAACAACAGCGTGTTGCGATTGCGAGAGCACTTGCGATGGAACCTAAGTTAATGCTATTTGATGAACCCACATCTGCTTTAGACCCTGAGTTAGTAGGTGAAGTATTAAAAGTAATGAAGAACTTAGCAGAAGATGGCATGACGATGGTCATTGTCACACATGAAATGAACTTTGCAAAAGACGTTGCAGATCGGATTTTGTTTATGGCGGACGGGGTAATTGTTGAAGATGCTGAACCAATTTCATTTTTCGAAAACCCACAAACTGAAAGAGCGCAGAAATTTTTAAGACAAGTTTCTGAATTTTAATTTTACGTTTATGAGCGAATTGAAAAGAAGAAGGGAATTGAAACGATATGCAAATTAAAGCAAAATGGCAAGGTGGCCGTGCTTTTGAAGCTGTTGGACCTACTGGGCATCCAATGTTGATGGATGCAACAGCTAACTACGGCGGAGAAGGTAATGCCGCAACACCAACAGAAATGCTACTAGCAGCACTAGCAGGGTGTATAGGGATTGATGTGACGATGATATTAAAACCGCACTTAGATGATATTGAAAACATAGAAATAACAGTAGATGGTGAACGTCGCGAAGAAATGCCAACTGCCTTTACAGCGGCAACACTAACATTCACGGTAGATGGCAATATAACTCCTAAAAAAGTATGGCGCGCAATTAACTTAGGTGAAGAGAAATATTGTGCTGTTTCCGCATCGTTAAAAGCAACTATAACTTATAAGTTAATCTTAAACGGTGAAGAAATCACTCCAGACAAAATATAAAAGTAAGCGATTGAAAGAGAATTTTTACTCCCTTTCAATCGTTTTTTGTTATAAACGGAGCTCTTAATTAAAAAACTCCACTAATAATTCCTTTAATTGGTGTATAGTATTGATATCGATTCTATTATGACAGAAAGAGGAAATTTCCATGCTAGATAGTTTAAATAAACGGCTACAAAAATGGATGCCAATTTTAACACCAATTAGTTTAGTAATTGGTGTGTTGCTAGAGGATATGGGGGCGCACTTATTATTTTTAGTACCTTTACTTTTTGCATTTATGACGTTTGCTGGTAGTTTGAGTATGAACTTCGAAGGGCTAAAAAGTTTTACGAAATTTCCTATTGTTATTTTAGTTACTATTGCGTTCTTACATATCGTGATGCCTGTTTGGGCGTATTTTGTATCAACTATTTTATTTGATGATCACTTATTGACAATAGGTTTTGTTTTATCTGTAGCCGTACCAACAGGAGTAACAAGTTTTATATGGGTAAGTATATGTCGCGGGAATCTTGCTCTTTGTTTATCCATCATTCTTATAGATACTTTGCTGTCCCCGATTATTATGCCTGCGATTGTTTATATTACTGTAGGAAAGGCAATTGAAATTGATACCCTATCTATTATGGTTGATATGCTATGGATGATCGTCTTACCTTCAATTGTTGGCCTAATTTTAAATGAATGGACGAAGGGGAAGATTGATAAAACCCTTGGCAAAAAACTCGCCCCTTTTCAGAAATTAAGTTTGTTCTTAATCGTAATGATCAATAGTAGTGTGATTGCTCCATATATTAAAAACATTTCATGGGAGCTAGTTGCAATCATTTTCGTTGTGTTATTCATTTCAATTAGTGGTTATGCGTTTTGTTTAATCATTGGACAGTTTCTTTGGAAAGATGCCAGTATTATTACCTCTGTTGTATTTACAGGTGGGATGCGGAATATTGCAACAGGTGTGGTTGTTGCGACGACGTATTTTCCTTCAAAGGTAGTAATGCCAGTCGTATTTTGCATGCTTTTCCAACAAGTATTGGCATCTCAATTTAGTAGAATAATAGAAAAGTATCGAGACAAATTTGAACACGTTCAAACACAGGAAACCCGGATTAGTAAGTAGTATTGAAGTGATTTGGTAAATTATATATATTTCTACTCTATATCTCTCTTAAAAATAAGATATATTAATAAAATAGATTACAATTTTCACCTTTGGAGGAATTTATGATATTAAAAATAATGCTTCCACTACTAGCTGTAGTAGCGGGAATGGTCATGGCAGTACAAGGACAAGTAAATGGTGGTTTAGGCAAGAAAGTTGGTGTGCTTGAAGGTTCATTTATTAGTTTTAGCATTGGTACACTCGCATTGTTATTGTGTTTACTATTCTTCGGCAATGGTAATATTTCAGCGATTTCAAGTGTTCCGAAGTGGCAATTAACAGGTGGTTTACTAGGCGCATTCTATGTCCTTGTCATGGTGTTTGTAGTTCCTAAAATTGGAGTTTCGGCTGCTTTAATTGCCGTCATTGCAGGGCAAATTATTTTGGGTGCAGTGATTGATCACTTTGGCTTTTTTGGAGGCAACCGCTTTCCATTTGATAAACAAAAGGCAATCGCTATTGTGTTATTATTCGCCGCATTGTACTTATATAATAAAAAGTAATTACATGTGAGTGTGCATATTCATTAAATTCTGTTCAAAGACCTTAAATAATGAAGGCCAGTCTCAATTTAAAGAGACTGGCCTGTTTTGTTAGTTATTTAAATCTTTTAACCCTGGGCTATGTTCATTAGGCATTTCAGGCAATTCTGGAACAGGGTAAGGTGTTGGTGGATCAGTCACTCGTAGCTCACCATTATTACGACTTGGGGTTACTCCCTTAAATATTTCACCTACTCGATGTTCATCTAAGCGGAAGTTGAAGAATGCATTATGAAAGCCCATATCGATATACTTTTGACACTCAGGATATTTGTTAATATCATAGTTCGGAATTGGGAGTATTTTTCCCCAGTCTACACCTAGTGTTTCTAATGCTTTTGCAAATGCATTTTGATGGGCATTATCTCGAACAATTAAGAAAGCAAGAGTTTCCCTAAATGTTTTATTAGAACTCATTTCGTATATACGTGTTTTTTGTAGTACACCAGTTGATTCAAGAACAAGATTATCAAGAAGATCTGCTACTAAATTCCCGTGACTATAAACATAATTCCCCATCCAAGGATTCCCGGCTGCATCTACCGGTAACGAGGCTTGAGCCCCCATAATAAAGTGATGTGGATTAGCATGCTTTATTGCTTCATCAAGTGGTGCATCATCTATTCCTGCACTTCCGACTCCCGGTTCTCCTGAGCCATTCAATAATTGGTTAATTGTTGTTTGTACAAGTTCAACGTGACTGATCTCTTCTAAAAAAATCCCACGTATTAAGTCTCTATATTGCTTTTCCTTTCCACGGAAATTAGCAGATTGGAAAGAAAACTGCATCATCGTACGCATTTCACCAAAACGACCACCTAAAGCTTCTTGTAATACCTTCGCAGCTGCAGGGTCTGGCTTATCTGGGACAATAATATTTATTAAATCTTCTTTATAAAAATACATACGAGAACCACCTTTCAATTGTCTGTCCACAAAAGAAAGTATTTGATGAGATGAGATTTTTATTCTAAAGAAGTGAAAAGTTAAAATAAAAAACTTATTCATAAAAAGTTAATTCTCAACTGAAACGCTTAAAAAGCTTAAGATTTGATAAAACTTATAACTAAAAGCAATAGACTATATAAAACCTCAGTGTTATTTTTTGTAAAAAAATGTTGTAATCGAGGGTGCTATTAATTCAAGTAAAAAAGCGGCATGTAGTAGTGAATAGTTATTCTTTTTTGATCCGTTAGTTTTCAAATAGATTGTAGAGAGGTATAAAAATGATTAACTTTGTAGCAATTACGACTGAAAATCACCTCGAAAAAAATATTTCCATTACAAATGCAGATTTCACCGAATATAAATGGATTTGGGTTGACTTTAGTGAACCAACAGAGGAGGAAATCCAACGATTATCAGACATTTTCCATTTCCATCCGTTAGCAATTGAAGATTGTATTCAAGAAACCCAACGTCCTAAATTAGATTATTATAAAAATTACTCCTTTTTCGTAACCCATATCGTAGAAGAAAATGATGGGAAAATCATCCGAGATCAATTAAACTTTTTTGTTGGTGAAAATTGTATTGTAACCTTTCATAAAATACCTTCTATGGAGGTCACAAAAGTTTGGAGTCAACTATTAGGGCAGGAAACGCTTGAAAAGTGGGACCCATATTATGTGTTTTATGAAGTTTTAGACAAAATAGTCGATAACTATTTTCCATTGATTTATAAAATTGAGGATGAACTCCAAAAAATGATTGAAAATACAGACGATCAATCAATGAATCAGCTTATGAATGAGCTATTTGAGACGAGAAACCGTTTATTAAAGCTCTTACATACGGTAAACCCAATGAGAGACTTATTGTATCGAATGTTAAATTCTCATCATCTAAATTTAAATGGCATTGAGAAGAGAAGGGAATACTTTTCGGATATTTATGACCATTTATTAAAGCTTTCGGATATGGTTATGACTAATCGAGAAGTAACAGCAGATATAAGAGACAGTTATCTTTCCATGAATTCTCATCAGACGAATAACGTTATGAAACTTTTAACCATCACTACTTCTATTTTTGCGCCTTTAACATTTATTGCTGGTATTTATGGGATGAATTTTAAAAACATACCAGAGTTACAATGGGAGCACGGCTACTTTATCTCTCTAGGGGCAATGTCACTAATCGCATTATTTATGTTGCTATACTTTAAGCGGAAAGGTTGGTTTAAGTAACAGCCTAGAAATATAAAGAGGGTGCTGTTTCACCTATAGAGGCAATTATCACTATTAGGGGAAAGAACAGTACACAAAAAAGGTGAAACAAACTAATCTGTTTGTTTCACCTTTTTAATTTGGAATTTAAAATGTCTTATTTTTGAGTAAATCATTTAACAATTTTGCTTGGGTTAAGGCAATATCATCATTTTGGATTTGCCCGGGCCTACTTGCTTTTCCGATAATATAATTAGTTAAAGGCATATTTAAAAAATCAAATGTGTAGCGGAATTGTTGGATGAGGGGCAACCCTTTTATTCGTGGGTCATCGCCACCTACTGCAACAACAATCGTTTTTACTGTTTTTAGATGTTCTTTAAATAATGGATAGCGTTCATCACGGATAGCCTGACTAAACCGATCAATCATGTTTTTCATTAACCCAGTCATACTATACCAGTAAATTGGAGTAGAAAATATAAGTACGTCACTTGCTAAAATTGCTTCAATAATTTGATCGTAATCATCATCTACATATTGGAAACCATCTTCAGTGTGTCTTAAATCTTCTATTGGCTTTATAGAAAGATCCTTTAAGTAAATTTTTTGATGATCAATATCTTTAAGTAGTAAATCAGTAAGATATTCCGTATTACCATTTGGTCTTGAGCTACCGATAAAGGTAACGATGTTCATAGTCTAGACTCCCTTCCAGATTATTGAAAATTGAGATTCATTATAAATCATTGTAATTGATAGGTTGATTCTAAGTGTAAAATTTATTTAGACAAAAATGATTTATGTATGTCTTTTACTTCATTTTGAGGCTAATTAAAATTAGTACGATTCCGCCAAAGAGACAAATCATTTTAGCAAAGGAAATTTTTTCGCTTAGCCCCGATATCCCAATCCCTGTTGTTATAAGTAAAATACAAGGGCCGACTAAAGCTAATAAAGTATTAATATAAAAGGCCTTTTCTAAATCATTAAATTTGAGCATAAGAGAAGCAGCAGTAATTTCGATACTTCCAGATAAAAACCTCAATAAAATCATATAAATAAGCGCTGTTTCCAATCACACACCACCATGAAAAAATTTAAAGAACAATCAGCCCTCTTACAAATCTATGTTTGACCAATACGATTTATTTGTCATCTAGCGATAAGAAGGGAAAATAAAAAAGATGCACAATAGTTGTGCATCTTTTATGAAACTTTTGCTCTTTAAAGTAATTGAATGAGTTTGTAATATTACAGCTGATTAATAAGAGCGTGAATTGTTTCTTTTAGCTCATCATCGTTATCAGAAAGCTCAACTAGGTTTGCTAGGCGTTCTTTTAAAATTGGACGCTCAATAACTAACTTTTCATCAAGTACTTTAACTAATAATTCGATAATTAAACGGTCACGAACTTGAAGAGCTTCATCAACACGTTCAGGTGCAATTTTACCTGTTCTCAATGCTTTTGCCATTGGTCAGTTCCCCCTTAGATTATTTGACAATAATTTTATCATACTATTGATTTTTTAGAAATATATGAGCAGTTAAAGATTTAATGAATAGCGCTAAATTATTATATTAAAAACATTTTATATTTAGTAGGAAAAATAAAGATGTATTTAGAATATATATTTAAAGGAAGGGAGAGAGTAATTATGAGAGGGACAATTCATAATAGAAAACGAGAAGTTACAGAGGAAGAAGCATATCACTTTTTAAAAATGGCTAAAGTAGCACATGTTGCGACTGTTGGCGAAGATGGGTATCCATATGTTATTCCACTAGTTTATGTGTATGAAGAAGGGAATAAATTATATTTACATATTGGAAATTTAAGAGAAAGTCATTTCTGGACAAATGTAAAGCAGAATCAAAAGGTTAGTATTGAAGTATGCGAGATGGGAGCAGTGGTTCCTGGTAAAAAACATGCCTGCCATTTAGCTTTAGGGTATACGAGTGTTGTTTTATTCGGAACAATTAAACATATTGAAGACGTACCGAAAAAAGAATGGTTTTATGACCAGTTGTGGAAAAAATATGGTGATCCGAATTGGGTATTTGAAAAAGAGGGATATCCAGCACTTCCCGCAACTGAGTTGTTTGAAGTGGAAATTGAAAAAATTACTGGGAAATATAGTGACGCAACTAGTCATTAAAACAAAAAAGGTGGAGACCGTTTTAAAAATGGTCTCCACTTTTTTTGTATTTAAGTACCTGGGATGAAATTTACAAAACTAGATATTTACTTTTTCAAAACATAGGAGTAATATGATGACAGTTTCAAACTGAATAGTTTAAAACAGTTTCAAATTTCTAAAATCGCTTAAACCAATTGGTGCGGGGGACCCGTTTCTTGGATAAATTTTTATCCTAGGGGTGAATCCTTTTTAAGGTAGGGCTACTCAATGGCCCGAATCCGACAGCTAACCTCGTAAGCGTTATATGAGAAGGAAGGTGGAGCTTGTGACGCAAAAAATCATGTGTCTACAAGTCTATTTAACTATGGCTTGTAGACAGTTTTTTTATCCTTAATTCTAATTGGGTAGTGCAAGCAATGAAAAATTTTATTTCATGATCTCAAATAGATGGAGGATAAAAATGATTACGACAATTAAAAGATTTTTTATTGGGAGACCTCTAAAAACTACTGATTTAGGTGAACAAAAGCTTAATAAAAAAAAGGCCTTAGCTATTCTTTCATCTGATGCGTTATCATCAGTTGCTTATGGTCCTGAACAAATACTCATTGTATTAGCAACAGTTGGAGCAGTTGCTTATTGGTATTCGCTACCTATTGCTGTAGGTGTTTTAATCCTTCTAGGAGCGCTTATTATGTCTTATCGGCAAATTATATATGCTTATCCTCATGGTGGGGGAGCGTATGTTGTTTCCAAAAGTAATTTAGGAGTGAATGCTGGGTTAATAGCTGGAGGTTCACTTTTAGTTGACTATATATTGACGGTTGCGGTAAGTGTATCAGCTGGTACGGATGCTATTACTAGCGCTTTTCCAACATTACATGATTACAATGTAGAAATCGCAGTGGTGTTCGTAGTTTTGTTAACTATTTTAAATCTAAGAGGGGTAACAGAGTCTGCATCAATCTTAGCATACCCGGTATACTTATTCGTTTTCTCGTTACTCATTTTAATTGGAGTAGGGATTTACAATGTATTAACTGGTGAAGTAACTTCTACTCTTCACGCATCAATAGGTACTCCGGTAGCAGGAATTAGTTTATTTTTATTATTAAAGGCATTTGCATCGGGATGTTCTGCATTAACAGGGGTTGAAGCTATTTCAAATGCAATCCCAAATTTTAAAAATCCTGCACCCAAAAATGCTGCAAAAACTTTAATGATGATGGGTGGATTATTAACAATATTATTTTCTGGGATTGTATTTTTAGCCTACTATTATGGGATAATCCCAAAAGCAGAGGTAACAGTTGTTTCGCAAATTGCAGAAGTGGTCTTTGGACGGAATTTTATGTACTTCCTTATTCAAGGAACAACGGCATTAATTCTAATCCTTGCGGCAAATACTGGGTACTCTGCTTTCCCATTACTTGCTGTCAATCTTGCAAAAGATAAATATATTCCTAGGATGTTTCTTGCTCGTGGGGATCGATTAGGATACTCAAATGGTATCATTATACTAGGAGTTGCTTCAATCCTTTTAATATTGGCCTTTCATGCAAAAACAGAACACCTTATTCCACTTTATGCAGTGGGTGTTTTTATCCCATTTACATTGTCGCAAACCGGGATGATTGTAAAATGGCTAAGGGAGAAACCACAGGGATGGGTTTCTAAATTAATAGTAAACACTATTGGTGCATTAATTAGTTTAATTGTTACATTCATGTTCTTCCTAACCAAACTTCTACACGTATGGCCAGTTTTCGTGTTCTTACCTATAATTGTATTTTTATTTTATCGAGTGAAAAAACATTATGAAGATGTAAGTGACCAGCTTAGAATTATTGAAGATGAGGAAGTAAAGAAAATAGATGGGAATGTTGTGATTGTCCCCATTTCAGGTTTTACTAGAGTTGTAGAAAATTCTATAAATTACGCTAAAGAGCTCTCGCCTAATCGAATTATTGCAGTGTATGTATCGTTTGATTACGAAAACGAAGAGGACTTTGAGGACAAATGGAACAAGTGGCAACCGGGGATAAAACTTGTGACATTGCATTCACCATATAGAAGTATTATTAATCCTCTTACTAGATTTATCGATCGAGTTGAATATAAAGCAAGAAAGTCAAACTACCAAGTTACAGTGATCATCCCTCAGTTTATACCAAAAAAGGGCTGGCATAATATACTCCACAACCATTCAGGAACACTTATTCGTTCTTCGTTATTATTCAGAAGAAATGTGGTTGTTGCTACTGTTCCATATCATTTAAATAAATAGTAGCAGGCTGTTCAGAAATTTTCTGGGCAGCCTTTTGTTTTTGATCACACAATAATATGTATAAGCCTGTAGAAAAACTAGATTCTTCTCGAACTTTTCTACAGGCTGCTTTCATAGAAGAGAATATCATCAAATCATTTTTAAAAGTGCTTCTTCACCAATCATACCTTTTGTTATACCAAACTTTTCTGCTTCAAGAGTAACCGATTCTAATGGGGCATTTAGCAATTCATCGATTGTCTTTACTCCAACAGCTCGACCAGCAATAATTTTGCGATCTGCTAATCGAGTATTTAAAAGTTCAACGTCCAATGCCCCACACATGATATACCCATTTTCATTAGAAATTGTTAACAAAGTAGTTTTTGGCAAACGAACAGTGACAGCAGTGAAACTATGTCCATTTAATTCCATTGGTTCTATCGAAACCATTTCAATCGCCCCTTTCCTATATATAAATATGGAGAGACGCAAAAAATGTTCTGGTTTTTCCCCTGAAATGAATCCCTTCTTAAAAAAATCTCTTTTTACACTTAACGTTAATCAGTGTATTCTTTGATATAAAGAAGGTGATGTGTCATGTATAGTCTACTTGCTCAAATTAGTGGGTTCATTAGTGAGCCCATTACGACATTCTTGAATACATATGAGCATTCCCACATAGTAATCGCTATTCTTCTTGGGATGGTGGGGGCCTTTGCACCTTGTCAATTAACAGGAAATATTAGTGCCATCACATTTTATGGGAACCGAAATATTCAAAAAGAAAACATTTGGATAGAAATTGCTTATTTTATAATGGGGAAAGTTGTGGTTTTTAGTTGTATTGGATGGCTTGCTTGGTTCTATGGCCAATCTTTCGAGTCGGAGATGACAAACTACTTTCCAATCTTCAGAAAAGCAATTGGACCTCTGCTAATCATGACAGGTCTGATTCTATTGGGAATCATTAAACTGGTATTTCTTCATAGAATGACATCAAAATTACCGATGATTATGAAAGAAGGGAAATGGGGCTCGTTCCTTTTAGGAGCTAGCTTTGCATTAGCTTTTTGTCCAACAATGTTTGTACTATTTTTTGTTTGGCTAATGCCAACAGTTGTGACTTCCACTTACGGATTTATATTGCCAGCAGTATTTGGAATTGCCACTTCCATGCCACTTCTCATTATTTTTGGATTAATTGAGACTTTCGATACTAAACGCTTCCTAATGAAAAAAAGTAAAAAGGTGGGAGGAATAATCCAAAAACTAACGGGAGTTATTCTTATTGTGATTGGAATATTTGACACAATTACTTACTGGGGAATATAGAATAGCAACTCGTTATAGGGTTTGTACTTATAAAATTTAATATTCCTATACGATGTTGAATGCTAAATTGGTTCGAAATAATGGTAATAAAAATAAGTATAATAAAATAAAAATGATTCATACTATATTCGATTTCACTTTTAATGTCTAACATGATGTTTAGGAGGGAAAACGAGTGAGCAGAATGGACAATTTAGATCCAAGATCACAGAAATTCCGTCAGAACTGGACAAGGACAAAGCGAACAGATTCTCAAGTAAATGGTCGAACAGAGATTACACTCCACAATCGGTTATTGAGGTCCGAAGCAAAAGCCAGACAGTTTTAATAACATCATCTAGCATTCGTGAAATTGAGTCCGGAATTATTCCGGGCTTTTTTTACTAGAGCTATAACAACATTTTTACGCGGGAGTAGTAAGGGAAGGGCAAATATTTATTGAAATTATGTATGATTTATATCTGATTAGCGATACTAATTGTGATTTCACTAAACAATCCGACATGAAAGCAGGAGGGATTTGCGATGAAAAAAGACGGAAGCAGTTTTGATTCAGACAATCCTCCAAAAAAGTGCTGTATAAGAAAGTAGCATTATTATATCCTTAAATCGAATATTGGTTTGTCCAATTTGAAATTAGAGGTGTAACCGATGCGAAATCTAAACAGTTTTGCGTACATGTAGGAATAGTGAAATTAAGCCCGGAAATTAATTTTCCGGGTTTTTTTAATACAAGGGCTTAAAGCTAATTTGCTTTAAGCTTTTTATTTTGCGCTTTTATAGAGAACTATCGAATTGCCTCAATAATTTAGCCTAATTACTTTAATCCACATTGTAAAAAGGCTTGTTTTTTGTGTTTTTTTCCATTTGTTAAAATTGTACCATCGTATTGAATTTTTGTATGTTGGATAGTACAATACGTCTCTAGGCCTATATTCGAATATTTCTCCAGTCGGTTCCGTATAGCTAAAAAAGTTTTTAAAATATAAGGGATTACGAATGAAGGAGAATATATGGAAATGGAAAAAGTGTATTTATTATTAACTGATACCGGAACAATGTTCACAAGGATGATCAAGTTATATACAAAAAAACCATATAATCATGCTTCTATTTCATTTGATAGGAACTTTTTGGAGGTATATAGTTTTGGGCGAAAAAAACCACAAAATCCTTTTATAGGGGGATTCGTGAATGAAGATGTAAGGAAAGGGTTATTTGAAAACGCAAGATGTGCTATTTATAGCTGTTCAATATCAACTGAGCAGAAGAAAAAAATGAGCCATTTTATACAACAAATTGAAAATCAAAAACATTTATATCGATATAACCTCATTGGGTTAATAAATTTTGTAATAAATAAACCAATCCGAAGAAAGCGTGCTTATTTTTGCTCAGAGTTTGTTGCATGTGTGCTAAATGAAGGTGATTTATTACATTTCCAAAAACCTCTATCGCTAATTTCCCCACATGATCTACAAAGTTTGCAAAATCTGAATTTAGAGTATGAAGGATATTTATCAGACTTGTTTATGAAAGAGACAAAAAAGCATGTATATTCACTTGCAGTAAGGTAACTAATGTGAATTTTTCTCGGTATTGTTAACAACTGTTTGCAAAAGTTGGAATAAATAAGGCTAGATAGGTTTAAAGAGTAATTATTAATTTGGAGGTAATGCATGGAAAGTGTACAACAGAGAAGTAATATATTTGGAAACCGAATTGTATCTGCCATTATGGCATCAAACTTTTTGTTACAATTAGGTATTTGGATAAGAAACTTTGCAATTCTTTTATATGTAACGGATATTACGGACAATAATCCGATTTACATTTCATTGATTTCGGTAGCAGAATTTGCACCAATTTTTATTTTTTCATTTATTGGTGGTACTTTTGCTGACAGATGGAAACCAAAATTGACGATGGTCTGGTGTGACTTCTTATCGGCTATCTCCATTTTTGTTGTGTTAATAACACTAATTTATGGTTCGTGGTACAGTATCTTTTTTGCTACATTAGTGTCTGCCATACTGTCACAGTTTTCAATGCCTTCAGCAATGCGTTTATTTAAACAGCATGTTTCTAGTGATCAATTACAATCCGTAATGGCTATTTTCCAATCGTTAATGGCTATTTTCATGGTGGTCGGCCCATTAATTGGTACATTCATTTATCAAAAGTTCGGTATATACACTTCGATTGGTATAATGGGTGTCATGTTCTTATTATCGGCTTTTGTATTATTATTCTTACCTAGAGATGTTGAAAAAGATAAATCTGAAGAAACATCAAACTTTAAAAAAGAGTTTGTGGATGGTTTCCGTTATGTATTATCAAACGATATCTTGAAATCAATGGGGATCGTTTTTGCGGTATGTGGTTTAGCGGTTGGAATCGTTCAGCCACTTGCTATTTTTTTAGCAATCGAAAATTTGGGAATGACGAAGGAATTTCTTCAATGGTTATTAATGGCTAGTGGGGTAGGAATGTTAATCGGAGGCGGTGTCATCTTTGCTCTATCCCGAAAAGTATCTCCACAAACGCTTTTAACTATTGGAGTCATTGTCAGTATGATAGCTACAATTATTATAGGGTATTCTACAAATGTAATCTTAACGTTAACTTTACAGTTTATTAATGGTTTATTCTTACCTTGTATTCAAATAGGAATTAACACTTTAATATTAAAAAATACAGAAGAATCCTTTATAGGACGCGTAAATGGCGTGCTAACACCAATGTTTATGGGAATGATGGTAATAGGTATGTCTATTTCAGGAATTATTAAATCATCATTAACTCTCCCAGGCGTTTATTTAACATCAGGGATTTTATTCCTGATTGCGGTATTGTTTACGATTCCATTATTCAAACATAAAGAACAAAAGGATCATTTGTCTAAATTAAATTAATGGTTTTCAAAGCATCTCTGAAAAGAGGTGCTTTTTTTAAATCTAAAAAATAAGCATAAATATGAAATGTTTAGAAAGAATAGTATCAGTAAGATTGAAGAGGTGACTAATTTGGATAATCAAATACCACGCGAAGAAGGTCTTGATCATAGCATAGCCCTGTTAAAAGAAGGATACAATTTTATTCTAAATAGAAGTCAAAGTTTGCAATCAGATATTTTTGAAACAAGGATATTAGGGAAAAAAGCCATTTGTATGATTGGAGAAGAAGCGGCAGCACTTTTTTATGACGAAGATAAGTTCCAAAGAAATGGCGCGGCACCCAATCGAGTAGTCCAAACATTGTTTGGAAAAAACAGTGTACAAACATTGGATGGGGAAGAACATAGACATCGTAAGGAAATGTTAATGTCTATGATGAACCCTGAGGAAATTGAAAAACTTGTAGATATCGTGAAAATGGAATGGGAACACTCAATCGATCAGTGGGCGCAAATGGAACAAGTAGTTCTATATGAAGAGATGAAAAAGTTACTCTGTAAAGCTGCATTCAAATGGGTTGGATATCCTCTCCATGAAGACGATGTAAAGGTAATGACGAAGGGGTTAGCTGCAATGTTTGAAACTCCTGCAGCTCTTGGTCCGACTCACTGGATTGGAAGAAGTGCGCGGAATCAAATCGAAAAGAAAATTGAAGAGCTTATTGAAGAGGCACGAAATAAAAAAATAATGTTCTCTGAAAACACAGTATTACACAAGTTTGCATTTTATAAAGACTCAAATGGAAACCTTTTGGATGGAGAAACAGTAGCTGTCGAAGTACTAAACATGCTGCGTCCAATTGTGGCAATAGCAATCTATATGAATTTCGCCGTGTTAGCATTGCAAAATTTTCCACATGAAAAAGAGAAACTAAGGAATTATTCCGATTACTCTCAGTTATTTGTGCAAGAAGTAAGGCGTTATTATCCGTTCTTTCCTTTTGTTGCGGCGAAAGTAAAAACGAACTTTACTTGGAACGGTTACAAATTCGAAAAAGGTACACTTACGCTGTTAGATTTATATGGAACAAATCATGATCCAAATATATGGGGGCAACCTAACGAATTTAAGCCTGAACGTTTCGCGAGGTGGAAAGGAAGCCCGTTTAGTTTTATTCCTCAAGGTGGCGGAGATTATAACAATGGGCATCGGTGTGCAGGGGAATGGATTACAATTGAAGTAATGAAGGGTAGTTTAGACTACTTAGTGAAGCGTTTAGAGTACGAAATTCCCGAACAAGATTTAAGTTTTGATATGGATGATATTCCAAGCATTCCTCAAAGTAAAATTATATTGAAAAATGTAAGACGGTCGCTAGAAAACTTACATTAAATTAAAGCAGACATGTTTTATTCATGTCTGCTTTTTACTTTATACGGTGTATGTTTATCGATTACATTTAATTAATGTTACTATCATCTTCCCCATAAAATATTAAAAACGAAACATATTCACTTATTTAAACCATATATTTTTATAGTAATTAAATGGGGTGAATAAATGTTTATTACTGCGCTAATTGGTATGGGTTTAACCACAATTGGATTTTGTTTTGGAGGATGTATTGCAATTTTATTAAAGGGGTTTCAAACAAAAGTTTCAATTATATATGCAATCTGTGCTGGAGTCATTTTGGGTATGATTGTTTTGGATATTGCACCTGAGAGTATTGAGATGGGGAACAACAAAATATTCTTCTGGGGATTGTTGATGGGAGGAATTTTGTTTCTTCTTTTGCATGAAGCGTCTCATCAACTACCTCGCTATCAAGTTAAAAAAAATCCATACTTACGTACTGCTAAATTACTAGCATTAAGTATCTCGGTACATAATTTGCCAGTAGGAATCGCGATAGGATCAAGCCAAGTGTTTGAGATGAACAGTTCAATGATTTATTTGCTCATTCTGCATAATATTCCTGAAGGAGTTGCATTATTTACACCTCTATTATTGGGGAAAGTAAATATTCGCACTTGGTTTATGTTAATAGGAATCATCATCGCTCCAGTCGGTATTGGAATCCTTTTAGGTAGTTCTTTAGGGTATTTTATTCCTCCTTCTCTTTGTGCATTGATTCTGAGTCTTGCGATTGGGATGATGTTAACAGTTACAATAAAAGAGATGTTTATCGTAGCGATTAAGAATTCATCGGCACGCTTATGTATAATCTATACTATAATCGGATTTATATTAATTTGGATCTACTTACTATTAATATAAACAACTTAGTATTTACCCTTTTGCTTAAGCAGTAGGACATGAATTGATGCTAAATGAAGGATACTAAACTTTTATCTCGAACATTTACATTAGGAAATTATATATGTCTGAAATTCTATTGAAGCTTATTCAATATGGCGGGTTATGCACGTATTAGATGAGAAATATCCAATGGTTCAAATTTGAAGATCCAGCACGTTTATAATTAACCAAAATTTGTGTTATAATATATTTACTTATGAAAAGAAGGGAAGATGGGTGGCCGATGATTAACTAATCTTATTTTAACTTTGAAGTTACGCACAAAGTATTTCAAATTACAAAATAGGATTAGTCTGCCCATTTTTCAATATTATTTTTGCAAAGCTATTTAAAAGAGATAGCTTCTTTTCACATTGAAATTGCGACTAATCCTTCCAAGTGAAATTGGGAGGATTTTTTATTTGCTTATTAAAGTCGTGATTGTAAAAGAAAATATAAAGCTCTTTACTGTCACTCCTTTTAGAGCAAGTTACCTCCCTAAAGAAGGGATGGATTTTATGATAGAAATTTTAAAACTAAAAAATATAAGTTATGAAATTCTAGATTCTATACTATTAGAAAATATTCATGCATCTGTACAACGTGGGGATGTTATTGGGATTATTGGTAAGAATGGCGCTGGAAAATCAACATTACTCCATATGATAGCTGGTGAACTTCAACCGACGAAAGGTCAGTGTATTTGGCTTCAACAAAATGTAGAGACTTCGATTGTAGAGCAGGAGACGCAATACTTCTCGACACTTGACGTACCTGCACATGAGGCTACATTACTATCGAAATGGAAAGTACCCTCAAGCAACTTTTCAGTATTGAGCGGTGGAGAAAAGTTGAAAACTCGACTAGCAAAGGGTTTTTCAAAAAACGCACAATTACTTCTATTAGATGAACCAACGAATCATTTAGATGAAGAAAGTACTAAGTTATTGATTGAGCAAATAAAGCAATATAAAGGATCTGTCATTTTAATTTCTCATGACCGGTATTTCTTAGATCAAGTTACGACTAAAATTTGGTCAATTGAAAATAAGAAACTCTATGAACATAAAGGGAATTACACTAGTTACATGAAGGCTAGAGAACAAAGAAGACTAACTCAACAAAGAGAGTTTGAAAAACAGCAGAAAATGGTTGAACGAATTGAAACTCAAATAGCGGAGCTTTCTTCTTGGTCGCAAAAGGCACATTCACAGTCAACAAAACAAGAAGGTTTTAAAGAATATCATCGAGTGAAAGCGAAGCGTACAGATTCACAAGTAAAATCAAAGAAAAAGAGACTCGAAAAAGAGCTAAAAAAGGCAAACGTAGACCAGGTTGAACCGGATTATGAAGTTCAATTTACATTACAGGCAAATGAAAAGCGTGGTAGACGTTTCCTAGAAGTAAAGAACTTAAATAAGAAGTATCACGAAAGGACATTATTTAATAATGTAAACTTTACCATCCAACATGGTGAAAAAGTAGCCTTAATGGGAGCAAATGGCTCTGGAAAAACAACATTGCTTAAAATTATTATGGGATTAGAAGCAGCAGTTGGGAATGTATGGATTTCTCCAACTGCAAAGATTGGCTATTTAACACAAGATGTATTTGACTTACCCCTTACTAAAACTCCGGAAGAGCTTTTTCATAAAGAAACGTATAAGGAAAGAGGCAAAATTCAAAATTTAATGAAGCATTTAGGGTTCTTAGATTCAGCATGGAAAGAACCAATACAGAATATGAGTATGGGTGAACGAGTTAAGTGCAAATTGATGGTTTATATAATGGAAGAAAAAGATGTGCTTATTTTGGATGAACCGACGAATCATCTTGACTTACCATCTCGTGAGCAATTGGAAAAAACGTTATCAAGCTATAATGGTACATTACTTGTTGTTTCCCATGACTACTACTTTTTAGAAAAAATAACAGATATAAAACTTGTCATAAAAGACCAGGGTATTAGCAGGCAACTTAAGAATGAAAGCCCTAAAGAAAAAGAGGAACAAGAGGAATTACTTTTAAAACTTGAAACTGAGAGACAAGAAATATTGGGGAAAATAAGCTTTATGACACCAAAAGATCCACAGTATAGTGAACTTGATTTGAGGTTTAATGAGGTAACAAAGCAGATAATAGAGATGAAGAAATGATAGAAAAAATCAATCTTTTAAAAGAGGGGTAATATTCATCTATAAGTTGAGCTTCTTGTTGTATATGAAAAAGGGATAAAAAAGATAGGACGTAGCAACTATAATGTCATTTGACGAATGACCTCAATCAATGGGGTCATTTTTTTTATTGGCCCATTTAAATGTATTGGTGGAATTACTTTACAATCATTTATAAAAAATTAATACTACATTAATATTCTCAGAATAAAATAGGAAATAATCCCCTTACGAACAAGGAGTAATTATGAATTCAGTCTTACATACTAGAGGAAATACTATCAACCTTTTTTCCTATCTAAAATACATTAAGCACCGTAGACAGCAAGATAGAATGTATTTGAAACGCTTCACAGAATTAAAAAAGATTATGAAAAACCACGCCTTAGATACATATTTTCAACCAATTGTAGATTTGCAATCAGGAGAAACATTCGGATTTGAGGCCTTAAACCGTCCTGATTACTCAAAGTTTTTTTCAAATACCGATCAGTTTTATGAATTTGTAGGGCAAACAAACATTGTATTTCAATTTGAAATCTTTTGTCGAAATCTTTCTTTAAAGCGTTATATTGAAAGATTAACGGAAGATAAAAGAAATCAAAAGTTTGTACTATTTTTAAATATACACCCCCATGTTCTTCTTGATAAAAACTATCATAGTGGTGAAACATTACAATTATTAAAAGAACTCGGGATTTCACCACAACAAGTCGTTTTCGAACTTACAGAAAGAAGTGCAGTTACGGATTTCCAAGAATTTGAAAGGGTACTTTCACATTATCGTTCTCAAGGTTATCGAATTGCTATCGACGATGTTGGGTCTGGGTACAACAGTTTGAAAACAATCATATTCCTTCAGCCGGAATTTATTAAACTTGATCGCTCACTCATTCAAAACATCGATCAGAGCGTCGCTAGTCAACAACTTGTTTCATTAATATATGAGTATGTAAAACTATCAGGAACAAAAGTAGTAGCAGAGGGAATTGAACGTATTGAAGAAATACAGTACCTTCAACAATTAGGAATCCACTATGCACAAGGATATGCTTTAGGTAGACCAGATAAAGAAATCAAGCTAGGAATATGTCCTTTAAAATAAAAATTTTCGCATGGTGATCGTGCAAATAAGGTGAGAAAATGGTGACAAATTTAGGTGAAATGGTAACGAATATAGGCGAAATTGCAAAGAAAGTACCCACTATCAGTCCCAATATAAAAAATAAACAGGTGGATGAAATCTTTACCAAAAATCCTAATATGCGAGGAATTGTTGTCGTTCATAATAATAAGCCAATCGCACATATAACACGAACACATTTCTATCAAAAAATTGGTACTATGTACGGCTATAATCTCTATATGGGTAGAGAGAGTAAATTATTAGCAAAAATAGATCCATTGATTGTCGATTACTTACAACCAATCACCGAAGTGAGTAAGTTAGCAATGCAACGAACAGAAGAAGATTTGTATGACGACGTCATTGTGATACAAAATGATGAATTTTTTGGTGTGGTCAGTATCCGAGCATTATTAATGAAATTCGTAGAAATTCAAGTGGAATTTGCTAGTTTTTTAAATCCGTTAAGCAATTTGCCTGGGAATCATTTAATCGAACAAAAATTAAAAGAATCATTAAAACTACCTCAATTTAGTATCTTATATTTCGATCTCGACTTTTTCAAAACATATAATGATTTATATGGCTTTAATAAAGGTGACAAGGTATTGCTGCACCTAACTGAAATATTAAAAAGAAACATACAACAGCTCGGGTTTTTCTTAGGACATATCGGTGGAGATGATTTTATGGCGGTAATTCCTCAATATGATATCAAAGCAATTTGTGAGAATATTATTCGTGAATTCGATGAGACAATCCCTTATTTTTATGATCAAACCCATTTATTAGAACCCCATTTTAAAGTGAAAGGTCGCTCAGGGCATTTAGAATTGTTTTCAATTATGACATTATCAATTGCCGTATTAACAAATATGGAAATTAAATTTGATAAAGTAGAAGCACTTTCAAATTGTGTTGCTGCAGTAAAACGAAAATGTAAAAAAGTTAAGGGTAGTTGTTATCTAATCGATGAATATGAAATGGCTACGTAAGTGCAAACGGAGGGGTTAAAATTCCCCTTCGTTTTTTATTTACATTTTCTTGTAGTTGCAATGCTTTTTTTGTAATCTACAACAAGAGAGGTGATCGAAATGAATTTTTTGACGGTTGAACAATATCAAATTGTTAAAAAGCAGGCAAAGAAAATTCTGAATACCTGTGTAACATCAAAGGATAGTAAAGTCATTAAGGCGGTACAGATGCTAGTCTCTCAAGAAATTGCTGATAAGCTAGATTCAATTTCAGATGAGAAACAAAAAATCTTGCAGCCAATTTTAACTTTGCAAACAAAAGAACAATTAGAATCATTTATTAATGAATTAAAACAATATGTTATCCCGTTTGATATGCCAACTGAAAGTGAAATAAAGAAACTATTCTTAAAGGATAAAAAGTTAAAACTTCCAAAACTCGATCAATTCGATCCAAAAGAAGTATCCTATTTAAGTTGGTTTGACTCAGGGACGAATCGTAAGTATTTGGTTTATAGAGAAGCAGGAACATTAAAAGGTGTTCGAGGTATCTTTAGTCTGTCTAACAATAAAGGGATTTGTACGATTTGTAATCAACATTCAAATGTTGGGATGATTATGGTTTCGAAAAAAGGCACAGTACTTGGTACGTATACGAAAAGAGGAAATTATATTTGTGAGGATAGTGCGTTTTGTAATATGGCATTAACAGATATGAATCGATTTATTAACTTTATTAATGTTATACAACAAAAGGACTAATGGAGTGAAGAAGGTCATGTAAAGCAGACCTTCTCTTTTTTATTTATAAATATTAATAATTAAGTTGTTCTTAAAGGATGTTTTAATAGAAAGTTCTGATAAAAGGTAAATTATACGTTTTTTATTACATAGTTTTTGTTTTAATGATGGGGAGGATGACTTTGTTAATATAATTTGTTGTTTGTAAAATGTTAGCGAAAATGGAGGACGAAACAGCTAATTTTATAAAATAAGCGAATTGTTTGATGATATAAATTTCTAACAGTTTTGCTAGAAAAATAAAATAATAGTTTATTTATCAAATTATTTTTGCTATTATGTAAATTGCTAACATCTATTTTCAGAAAATATAGAATAGATGAAAAAGTATAATAGCAAAAAGGGGGATTTCTATGAAAAAACATAATATTCTTTTGTTATTACTGTTGCTAGCGTTATCTCTAGTATTAGCGGCATGTAACTTCGGAGGAGAAACAAGCACTGAAGAAACAGATGGTACAGAGACAGAGGGGACTGCTGAAGAAGGACCAAAGGAAATTAGTTTAGTTGTTGCTTCAGAACCACCATCATTACACCCACAATTGGCAACAGATAGCACATCTAGTGCAATATTAAAAAATATATTTGAAGGTTTAACTAGTATTAAAGACGGCGAGGTAATAAATGCTGCCGCTCAAAATATAGAAATTAGTGAGGATAAATTAACTTATACATTTACTTTACGTGATGCAACGTGGTCAAATGGTGACCCTGTTACTGCAGAAGATTTTGCATATGCATGGCAATTTGCATTAAATCCAGAAAATGCTTCTGAGTATGCATCAATACTTTATCCTATTAAAGGGGCTCAAGCATATAACCTTGGAGAAGGCACTGCTGAAGAATTAGGTATTAAAGTAGTCGATGAAAAAACTTTGGAAGTAACATTGGAAAATCCAACTCCATACTTTTTGGAATTAACTGCATTTAAAACTTACTTCCCGATACACAAAGCAACAGCTGAAGCAAATGAAAAATGGTATACAAACGCTGGTGACAGCTATATAACAAATGGACCATTCAAATTAACTGATTGGCAACATAGTGGCTCTTTAACTTTAGAGAAAAACGAAAGTTACTGGGATGCTGCAAACGTTGATTTAGATAAAGTAAATATCGCAATGGTTGAATCTGAAACCACTGCTGCTACAATGTTTGATGCTGGGGAAATTGATTTCTTAGGTGCACCATTCCAAAACGTTGCTTTAGATGTAATTGACCGTTATAAACAAGAAGGTAAATTAACTATTAAAGATTATGCAGCTGTTTATATGTATAAATTTAATACAACAGGTGAATTCACATCGAACGCTAATATTCGTAAAGCATTGACACTAGCGATTGATCGTCAAGCCTTAATTGATAATATTACTAAAGGGGAACAAACACCTGCTTTAGGTATGGTTCCTACTGCAGTTAAAGGATTTGAAGAAGATCGTGGTTATTTCAAAGATAATGATATTGAAGAAGCAAAAAAGGCACTTGAACAAGGTATGAAAGAACTAGGAATTACTGATCCTAGTCAAATTAAATTGGGCTTATCTTACAACACAAGTGAAGCACACGCAGCGATTGCGCAATTTATACAAGAAGGTTGGCGCACAAACTTAGGGATTGAAGTGACTCTTGATAACTCAGAATGGCAAGTATTCCTTGATAAACTAACTAATTTAGACTATGATATTGGCCGCTTGGGTTGGATTGCTGACTATAATGACGCATATACATTCTTAGAAATGTATAACTCTGCCGATAATGGTAACAACGATACAGGTTGGGAAAATGCAGAATTTACTAAGTTGCTAGATCAATCAAATGCTGAAACAGATCCAGCCAAACGTCTAGAATTATTAAAACAGGCGGAAGCAATTTTAATGACAGAGTTCCCTGTGGCACCAATTTACTACTATACAAATCTATCAATTAAAAAAGATGGTTTAGAGAATATTGAGCCAGATAATTTAGGCAACGTTAACCTGAAATATGTTAAATATAATAATTAATTTTATAAATTGATTAGGTTTTTAAAGTCGACAGTTCATCCTAAAGGGGGTGGGCTGTTTTTTATTAAGGTAGATTCTAAAATTTATTGAGTGATAAAAAATTGTTAAAAGTGTCTTGTGGTTTATAATAGTTCATTTCATAAATCAGAATATTCAATCTTATTAATTGAGTAATAATTCACTATATTCAGATAATTTTATCGTTATACTTTACTCGGTTTTGGAAAACGCTTACATAAAATGGTATAATTATTATACTTGAAAAGTAGCTTATATTTTATGGTTAATAAATTTGTTAGAAAAATTAAATTTTAGTTTATTTACTGAAAACTTTTTGGTAATATAATAATTACACTAAACACCGTTTTCTGAAAAATGGAAAATATATAAGATAAGTTTTCTGAAAAATGGCGAAAAACTTAGTAAGAGGAGGATTCTAAAATATGAAAAAAAGTAATTTTCTATTATTGGTGATGTTACTAGCACTGTCCTTAGTATTGGCTGCTTGTAACTTCGGAGGAGAAGAAGCTACTACAACAGAAGATGGTAAAAGTGCAAAGGAACTTAATTTAGTTATTCCATCTGAACCACCATCATTACACCCTGCATTAGCGACAGATACTACTTCAGGTGTGATTTTACAAAATGTATTTGAGGGATTAACAACTTTAAAAGATGGTGAAGTTGTTGAGGCAGCAGCTGAAGACATTAAAATCAGTGATGATCAATTAACGTATAAGTTCACATTACGTGATACGAAATGGTCTAACGGGGATTCAGTTACAGCTGAAGACTTTGCATATGCTTGGAAATGGGCTTTAAATCCTGCTAATGCTTCTGAATATGCATCAATTCTATATCCAATCAAAGGTGCTGAAAGCTACAACCTTGGAGAAGGTACTGAAGATGAATTAGGTATTAAAGTGGTAGACGAAAAAACTTTAGAAGTAACTTTAGAAAACCCAACACCTTACTTCTTAGAGTTAACAGCATTTAAAACATACTATCCAGTTCACAAAGCAACGGCTGAAGGAAATGATAAATGGTATACAGATGCTGGCGAAACTTATGTAACTAACGGGCCATTCACATTAGCTGATTGGCAACATGCAGGTTCAATCACTTTAGAGAAAAGTGAAAACTACTGGGATAAAGAAAATGTTGCCCTAGACAAAGTTAACATTGCAATGGTTGAAAATGAAACAACAGCTGGAACAATGTTTGATGCTGGAGAAATTGATTTCTTAGGAGCTCCATTCCAAAATGTCTCTTTAGATGCAATTGATCGTTATAAAAAAGATGGCACTTTAAATGTAGAAGACCTTGCATCAATTTATACGTATAAGCTGAATACAACTGGTAAATTTACTTCTAATGCAAACATTCGTAAAGCTTTAACATTAGCAATCGACCGTCAAGGATTAATTGATAACGTTGCTAAAGGTGAACAAACACCGGCATTAGGTATGGTTCCAAAAGCTGTAAAAGGCTTTGAAGAACAAACTGGTTACTTTAAAGATAATGATATCGAAGAAGCAAAAAAAGCACTTGAACAAGGTATGAAAGAACTTGGGATTTCTGATCCAAGTCAAATTTCAATCGGATTATCAATTAACACAAGTGAAGCACATGCCGCAATTGCGCAATATGTACAAGAAAGTTGGCATAAAAACTTAGGTATCGATGTAACAATTGATAACTCAGAATGGCAAGTGTATTTAGAAAAATTAAATATGTTAGATTATGATGCAGCTCGTATGGGTTGGGGTGCAGACTATAATGATGCATATACATTCTTAGAGCAATACGATTCAGCTAAAAATGGTAACAACGATACTGGTTGGGAAAATGCTGAATACACTAAGCTATTAAAACAATCTCAAGTTGAAACAGATCCTGAAAAACGTATCGAGATTTTAAAACAAGCTGAAGCAATTATCATGTCTGAAAATCCGGTAATTCCAGTTTATTACTATACAAATTTATATGTAAGTAAAGATTATGTTGAAAATATTGCTCCAGATAAGCTTGGAAATATTTACTTAAAGTATGCAGACGTTAACAAGTAATAAATAATGTATGAAAGTACTTTTTACTTAACATTATAGTAAAAAAGGCTGCTGCTTCTCGAGTAATCGAAAAGAACAGCAGCCTTTTACACACTATGAATCTTTTTTAATCTAGAAGGAGGGATATAGAATGATAAAGTACATTTTTAAGAGATTAATATATATATTAATTGCTCTGTTTATTATTGTTTCTGCAACATTTTTCTTAATGCGGCTAGCACCTGGTAGCCCATTTGCAAGTGAGAAAGACTTCCCACCTCAAATAGAAGCACAATTGAATGCTAAATATGGCTTAGATAATCCTTGGTACATTCAATATAAGGATTATTTAATCGATACTGTGACATTTGATTTCGGCGAATCAATGAAATATAAAGGCCGTTCAACTAACGATATGATTGCTGAGAGTTTTCCTATTTCTTTAACTCTTGGTATTGAAGCAATGTTGATTTCTATCGGCTTCGGGATTCTTTTGGGTGTAATTTCGGCACTTTATCATAATAGATTCCCAGATTATCTAGCATCGACAATTGCGGTCTTGGGTATTTCAATTCCTTCATTTATACTAGCAGGCTTAATGCAATATTTCTTAGCATTTAAGTTAGATCTATTCCCTGTAAGTGGTTGGAAGGGTTTTATTTATAGTATTTTACCAGCAACAGCCATCGCAATTACTCATATGGGGTTCATTGCAAAGTTAACTCGCTCAAGTATGCTTGAACAACGTAGTAGTGACTATGTAAAAATGGCTCGTGCAAAAGGTCTTGGTAAATGGACTACGGTGTTTAAACATACTTTACGTAACGCTTTATTACCAGTTGTTACATATTTAGGTCCACTTACTGCTGGTGTAGTAACAGGTAGTTTCATTATCGAACAAATTTTTGCAATTCCTGGATTGGGGAAACACTTTGTAACAAGTATTACAAACCGTGATTATACAGTAATTATGGGAACGACTGTTTTCTATTCAATCATTCTATTATTTGCAGTTTTAATTGTTGATATTTTATATAGTGTAATCGATCCTCGCATTAAGCTGAAAGGAGCGAAAAAATAATGTCACAACAAGAACAACAAATTAAAAAGTTTTCACCAGATATGTTTCAAGTTGTTGGTGGTCGTCATAATGAAACTGAAAAATTAGCAGACAAATCAGTATCATTTTGGAAAGAAGTTTTCTATCGATTCTCTCAAAATAAATTAGCGATTTTTGGTTTAATTGTGATCGTTATCGTTGCACTACTTGCTATTTTCGTTCCCTTTTTATCACCATATAGCTATCGTGAACAATTAGGAGTATATAATGCGGCTCCATCAGCAGCGCATTGGTTCGGAACAGATGATCTAGGACGAGATATTTTTGTTCGTGTATGGCAAGGTGCTCGTATTTCATTATTCATCGGGATTACTGCAGCCATAATTGATTTAATTATCGGAGTTTTATGGGGAAGTATTTCAGGTCTTGCAGGAGGCCGTGTAGATAACATCATGATGCGTATTGCGGATATTTTATCGGCTGTCCCTTATTTATTAGTTGTTATCATTTTATTGGTCGTTTTACAACCAGGTTTAATACCAATGATTATAGCCTTATCGATTACAGGATGGGTAAATATGGCCCGTATTGTACGAGGAGAAGTATTATCTATTAAAAATCAAGAGTATGTATTGGCGGCAAGAACTTTAGGTGCAAATACTTGGCACTTAATAATTCGTCATTTAGTACCGAATGCTTTAGGGGCAATCCTAGTTACAATGACATTAACGATCCCTACTGCAATTTTCACTGAGTCATTTTTAAGTTATTTAGGTTTAGGTGTTCCAGCACCGATGGCAAGTTGGGGAACGATGGCTTCAGAAGGAAATAAGGCGTTAACTTCTGCACCATGGCGTCTATTCTTCCCAGCATTCTTCATTTCGTTAACGATTTTTGCGTTTAATGCTATAGGGGATGGGTTACGTGATGCACTAGATCCGAAATTACGTAAATAAAGAAGGTGAAAACGATGAGTAAAAAGCTCTTAGAAGTAAAAGATTTAAAAATTAACTTCAAAACATATGCAGGATTAGTCCAAGCAGTTCGAGGGGTAAATTTTGAACTGAATGAAGGAGAGACGCTCGCCATCGTTGGAGAATCAGGTTCGGGAAAAAGTGTAACTAGTAATGCAGTTATGAAGCTTATTCCTCAACCGCCTGGCATATATGCAGATGGTCAAATACTATTTCAAGGGAAAGATTTAATTCCTTTAACTGAAAAGGAAATGTCAAGGATTCGAGGAAATGAGATCGCTATGATTTTCCAAGATCCAATGACAGCATTAAATCCAACTATGCGAGTAGGAAAACAAATTACAGAAGTAATTTTAAAGCATAAAAAGGTTTCTCGTGAGCAAGCAAAACAACGTGCTATTGAACTGTTAGATCAAGTAGGTATTCCAATGCCTGAAAAAAGATTTAGTCAGTTTCCGCATGAATTTAGTGGTGGGATGCGCCAACGGGTTGTCATTGCGATTGCATTAGCAGCTGATCCGAAGCTTTTAATTGCCGACGAGCCAACAACTGCACTTGACGTAACAATCCAAGCACAAATATTAGAATTATTAAAAGACATTCAAAAGAAAAATAATACATCCATTATTTTCATTACCCACGATTTGGGGGTAGTGGCCAACATTGCTGATCGTGTTGCTGTAATGTATGCTGGACAGGTTGTGGAGTATGGAACCGTAAATGATATATTCTATAATCCACGCCATCCGTATACATGGGGGTTATTAGGGTCTATGCCGGATTTGAAAAATAACGTCAAAGAAGATTTACGGACAATTCCTGGGTCACCGCCGGACTTAATTCACCCACCTAAAGGGGATGCATTTGCCCCTCGAAATGAATTTGCTTTGGCAATTGATTATGAACATGAACCACCGATGTTTAAAGTATCAGATACACACTATGCAAAAACATGGTTATTACACCCTGACGCACCGAAAATTCCAATTCCTGAAACAATCTCGAAACGAATTGAAGGGTACTTGAAGGAGGCTGAAGGTAAATGACAAATAAGTTACTAGAAGTGAAAAACTTAAAACAGTATTTCGGCTCACCCAAAAATCCAATCAAAGCAGTTGATGGAATTAGTTTTGACGTGTATGAAGGAGAGACTCTTGGTTTAGTAGGGGAATCCGGTTGTGGTAAGTCAACAACAGGTCGTTCTATTATTCGTTTGTATGATATTACTGATGGTGAAATCCTGTTTAGAGGAAAAAACATTCGTGATGCAAAATCTAGAAAAGAGTTAAAACAATTTAATCGTGAAATGCAAATGATTTTCCAAGATCCATATGCTTCACTAAATCCCCGTATGACAGCTGGTGAAATTATTAGTGAAGGTTTTGACATACATGGGCTTTATAAAAATAAAACAGAGCGTAAAGAAAAGATAGGTTCCTTATTGGAAGCAGTGGGATTAAATAGAGAACATGCAAATCGATATGCTCATGAGTTTTCAGGAGGTCAACGCCAACGTATCGGAATTGCACGTGCCCTAAGCCTAAATCCAAGCTTTATTATTGCAGATGAACCGATTTCTGCTCTTGACGTATCTATCCAAGCACAAGTAGTTAACTTATTAAAACAGCTTCAAAAAGAACATAAATTAACTTACCTATTTATTGCTCACGATTTATCAATGGTTAAATATATTAGTGATCGTATTGCGGTAATGTATCGAGGGAAGATTGTAGAACTTGGAACTGCGGATGAAATATATCATCATCCGATTCATCCCTATACTAAATCACTATTATCTGCTGTTCCACTCCCTGATCCTATATCGGAAAGAAAACGTCAACGAATTCCATACGTACACGAACAAAATGATGGGTCAGAAAAAGTACATGAAGTATTGCCGAATCATTTTGTTTACGGAACAGATAGCCAGATTAAAAAATGGACGAAGTAGTTTCCGTGAAAAAGTTCACTTTATTTCATAATTTGGAACCTTTTCTTTTATAGTAAGTCAATATAAATAAAGCCAACGAATCTTTTCGTTGGCTTTTTATTATTTACTATAAGATTTTTTAAAAGTGTATTTGTAATATTAATGATGTATTTTATTGGTTTTAATGAAAACGGAATTTTTAGTGATGAATTAAAGTTTATTTGAATAGGGTTTTATAATAGGGTAGCATTATACATGAGAAACATAGCGTGATGTTCGTTACAATAATAATATATACATAAGGAGAGCTTAATGGAAAACTGGATAACAATGATAATGGAAGACTTCGGATACGTTGGTGTGTTCTTATTAATTATGTTGGAAAATTTATTTCCCCCAATTCCATCAGAAGTGATACTAACCTTTGGAGGGTTCATGACAACTCAAACAAACTTAACTGTTACAGGTGTCGTTATTGCCTCAACGATTGGTTCAGTCGTAGGAGCGATTATCTTATATGGAATTGGTGCTATTGTAGGCATTCGACGTATAGAGAGATTCGTCGATAAGTGGGGGAAAATACTAAGATTAACAAGTTCTGATATACATAAAGCGAATGCATGGTTTGAAAAATATGATGTATGGACTGTATTTTTCTGTCGCTTTGTTCCTTTAATCCGTAGTTTAATTTCGTTACCAGCGGGTCTTGCTAAAATGAACTTCTGGATTTTCTTATTACTTACGACATTAGGAACTTTGATTTGGAATTTAGTTTTAGTAAAAGTTGGTGCAGCGGTAGGTGATTCGTGGGAGACGATCGTTCATTACATGGATATTTACTCAAACTTTGCGTATGCAGTACTAGCCATTATTTTTATTGTAGTAATCATTCGCTTCTATCGTAAAAAGATGAGAAGTTAAAAATTAAGGAGGAATCTCTAGACACTAGGGATTCCTCCTTTTTATAAATCACACTGCTTTTTCAACTTGGTCTTTAGGTAAGAAGAAAGCAACCACTAATAAGATCGGAAGAACTGATATTATTTGCATAGTTGTTTCAATTCCGATTGAATCCAGTAATATTCCAATTACAACAGAACCAATCGCACCCATTCCAAATGCAAAGCCAGTAGTTAATCCAGCCATTGTTCCTATTTTACTTGGTACCAGCTCTTGTGCATACACTACGGTCACAGAGAAACTAATCATGATAAGGGTACCGATGACAATTAAGAGAACAGGAACAAGCCAAATAGGAACGTAAGGTAGAATTAAACATAATGGAACGGGTACTACTACTGAAAGTAATATGACGTTTTTCCTGCCAATGCGATCGGATAGAGAACCGCCAAAGAATGTACCCACTACACCAAAGGCCATAAAAATAAATATATATACTTGTCCTAGTTTTAATGTTACATCGTAATGATCCATTAAATAGAAAACGTAGAAACTCGTAATGTTAGTTGTGTAAAATGACCGAGCAAAAATAATCATCATTAACAGGGCTAACGCTATTCCAATTTGCTTTTTCGTTAATGGTGGAAGTGATGAAACAAGGATTCGCTTTTTCTTTTTTTCGGATTTTTCAGCCATTAGTTGACGGTAATACCATCTTGAAATTTTTAATAAAATCCCGATTCCAATAGTGGTCAATAAAAGAATAATTGCGGCACCATGTTGGCCGTATACATCCAAAATAAAAGCACTAATTAACGGGGCAAGGGCTTGTCCTGAATTTCCACCAACTTGATAAATAGATTGTGCTAGACCTCGCTTATTGCCTGCAGCCATAAAGGAAACACGTGAACCTTCAGGGTGGAAAATGGCAGAACCGAAGCCTAAAAATAAAACCGAGATTAGAATTAGCCAATATTCTTGCGCCAAAACAAGCATGAGTAACCCTACAAAAGAGCTCATCATACCAAGTGGTAGAGCGTATGGCATCGGTTTTTTATCGCTAATGAACCCAACAACTGGTTGTAGTGTGGAAGAAAACATATTTAAAACAAATGATATCATTCCAAGTTGAGTAAAGGTTAATCCCAAATCTCTTTCAAGTAGGGGAAACATTGCAGGGACTACCGATTGCATTGTATCGTTTATTAAATGTGCAACCCCAATAGCGATCATAATTGGGTAAACAGGATTGTTCGGTGTTGCTTTTATTTCACTCATTAGTCTTAGCACCTCATAATATAAATCAATTAAACACTTGGCCAACCTGAGTCCGAATTTTGAATTGTATTTAGGCATGAACCATGGCCAACAAAACATGAAAACTGCGTTTAACGGGCTAAGGTCAGTTAGCTGTTGTCAAGTTTACCTTGGATTAGATGCACTTATGCTAGCCTCGCCTTAAAATGCTTTTAAGAAAATCCTTGGCAACCTTTGGAGAATTGTATTAACAATTATACCCTTTTATTTCGAAATTCAAAGGAATTATGTCTAAAACAATATTAATATTTGCTATAATATTCTAAATAATTGATTGGCAACTTTCCTTGTGGTGCTATTTCGCCTTAAAGAGTACGTGAAGATTAGCTTAATGAGCTAATAGGAATTATGGTATACAAGCACTTGTCATCCTTTAATCACCTATGATAAGTGGGCATTATTGTCATTAACTACAATAGTAGTTGCTTTTTTCAGAAATGTAATTACAGCTTTTATTCCATTGTCACTTTAGTATTTATTAATAGAATGGCTATTAATAGTGACACCGATTGGGGAAGTTTATAATTTGGAGTAGAGAATTAGTAAATTAAGAGAATAAAAAAAAGATTTCGGCTAAAACCGAAATCTTTTTTATTTAATCATATTAATATGCTAAACCATAAAGAGCTTTAATGTGTGATAAGTAGCGTACGTGACTTGCTTCTTTCATTAATGAAGCTGTAATTCCTTTTAGTTCGATGTTGTTTGAACCAACTTGTGCTACGCCGTCTTTACGTCCAAGACTTGCTAGTGTACCAGAGTTGACTGGATTAAATTCTTCTAATTTTTGACCTCTGATTGTAGCGAATAGGTTATAACCAGCAGTTTCGCCCATTTGCCATGCGTTTTGCGCAGTTGGAGCATATAATGGACGACCTCCACCTTCAGGTAGAGATACTGATGCATCACCTACAACAAATACGTCTGGATGTGATTTAGAACGTAAGTATTCATCGATGATTGCTTTACCACGGTCACATTCAAGACCAGATTCTTGTACGATTGGAAGTGCAGCAACACCGCCTGTCCATACAAATGTATTAGCAGTAATTGTAGAACCATCTTTTAATGAGATCACATTACCTTCAACACCAGTTACAGGTAGACCAGTTAAGAATTCAACTCCACGAGCTGCTAAACTTTCAGTTGCGCGTTGAATTAATGCGTCAGGTAAAACTGGTAGAATTTTTGGACCAGCTTCTACAAGTTTAATGTCTAATTCTTTGAAGTCTACGCCGTATTTTGCTGCAACTTTAGGGAAGTTGTCGATAATTTCTCCTACAAGTTCAACACCAGTTAAACCGCCTCCGCCAATAACGATTGTTGCATCAGCAGGGTTTTTCGATTTTGCATATGAAGCAATTTTGCTTTCGATATGATTGTAAATTTTGTTAGCATCTTCAACTGATTTCAATACCATACTGTTTTCTTCTAGACCTGGGATCCCGAAGTAACCAGTTTGACTTCCTAATGCAACAACAAGGTTGTCGTAAGAAAGTACTGAACCATTAGCAAGATAAACTTCTTTTTTATCAACCGAGAAAGATTTAACTTCTTGGATAACAACGTTCACATCTTTACCTTTGAAAAGTTTTTCTAAAGAGAAAGAGATTGCTTTTTCAGTTGTTGTACCGCCTGCTAAACGGTGTAATTCTGTAATAAGTTGGTGAGTTGGATATTTATTTACTACTGTAATTTTAGCTTCATCTTTATTTAAATATTTACGCAATGTTTGGGCAGTTAGTAAACCACCATAACCTGCTCCTAAGATGACGATTTCTTTTGACATGATTAATCCTCCGTCCTTACTTAATTATCAACAAACTATTCTTGATTTTTACGTTCTGCAGTAACTTGTAGGAATGCATTTGCAAAGCGGAAAAGTTTTTGAGCTTCTGGGTCTTTTAGGAGTTTTAATAAACCAAATAAACCAATAGCTTCATTTGATGCTTCAGCGCGATCTTTTGCCTCAATTGCTGTAGCTGCAACATTTTTCACTGATCCAATAACAGGTTCTGCCACTTCTTTAAGTGCGCTAACCGTATCACTTTTTAATACTTCATCAGTAGATACTAATTGAGCATAGTCATAAGCTTTAGTTAGTAGAGTTACTACTTCTGCTAATTTAGGTAGTTGTTCTACTAATGTAGATAGTGAATCTTGAACCTCAGGTTTTAATAATTGATCTAGTAAATCTTGTTTCGTAGTCGCTTCTGACTGAGTTTGAGTAACCAATTCTTCTGCCATTTCCGATTCTCCTTTACAATTTTCTCAATAATTTTCCTAGAAAAATTTTTGAGAATATTTCATCAATAGTCACATAAGTATAATAAATTGAAGTAACATATGCTTTTGTTTTAGAAAGCGAAACTTCAATAATCCCATCTAATACATCATAATATAAGTAGTTAGTAAATTAAATGACATTTTTGACTTTTGTTCACAAAAGTTCATGACATTACAATATTGTTTAAAAAACCACAATAACTATTAGCACAGCTCTCTCTGTAATAATAGCTACTGTGCCTTTTTGTAATTGTTAAGGATTTATTAACTTTGTGTACCATCATATTGAATTATACGATTTATTGTTAGTAATTTCTAATGAAAAAATGTCATATTATATTACTTTATTGATATAGACGGAATATTCCGTGTGTATAATTTATTATTTTTTCGTAAATTTAATTTGCCGTTATTTTTTTCTTAAACTCTGATGTGTAATTTGTGGCTTCCATTAATGCTTTCTCTTCCAATGGAATCCTAACGGAAAGCATGATGAAGTTTAAAAGTGTAAACATGATGGCTGTAAAATAGGCCTGGAACATTGTTGGTAAAAGGAGGATTTCAATACAAACGACAAGATAGTTTGGATGTCTAATATACTTATACGGTCCTTTTTTTACAACATTGGCACCTGGTAAAATGATGATTTTTGTATTCCAATATTCTCCTAAAGTAGATAAACACCATATGCGTAATGCTTGGGTACATATAAAGATAATAAATAATAGAAGAAAAATAGGTGATAATGGACGGTCGACAAGCAATACTTCCACAATTAAGCTAATGAAAAAACTTACATGAAGTAAAATCATAACAGGGTAATGAGAAGCCCCAACTTCATAAGCTCCTTTACGCAACATTCTTTTTTCATTGCGCTTTGCTACGCTTACCTCGATTAATCTTTGAGCGATTACAAACGAAACAATCATGAAAAAAACCAAACTAATCCCTCCATTGAACTAATGCTGCTTCTCCACTGAAACCAGGACCTAGTGCTATTAATAGTCCAAAATCATCGGAGGCATTCTCTTTTAACATAAATTGTTCAAGAACATATAAGACAGTAGGGGAAGACATATTCCCGTGTTTTCTTAATATATCTCGAGAAATAGCTGTTTGATCTTCTGACATTTGTAGAGCTTCCTCATAAGCCTGCAATACTTTTTTGCCGCCTGGGTGGGCAATAAAATTTGTTAGTTGTTCTTTCGTAAGGTTTTGTTCATTTAAAAATTCGTAAATAAAGGGGCCAAGCCAAGAAGAAATAATTGAAGGAATACTTCGAGCGAAAATGACATGAAGACCATCGTTTTTAATGTCCCAGCCCATTACATCTTCAGAGTTTGGCATCCATTTTGAAGCTGTATTAATTATATAAGGTACTGTCTTCTTATTATTGATTTCTACACGATCTCCGCAAACTAATACACATGCAACGCCATCTGCAAAAAGCGAGGTTCCTACAAGATTGCTTTTGCTGTAATCGTTTGGTTGGAAAGTAAGGCTGCATAGCTCCAAGCATACAACCAGTACTTTTTCGGTTGGATGTGATAGGCAATAATCAAATGCTCGACTTATACCCGATACACCACCAGCGCAACCTAGTCCCCATAATGGAATGCGTTTTAATCGGTCTGAAAACGGTAGACGATTCATAACACGTGCATCAATACTTGGGGTTGACATTCCAGTGCTGCTTACAAAAATAATTGCATCAATTTCTTCAGTTGAGATAGGAGTTTCTAAGAATTTCCTGTTTTGTAGACATGCTTTAATCACTTCAACACTATAATCTACGGCTAATTCAATATATAGATTATTTCTATCTTCAAATGAACGTTCGGCCTGATGCCATTCAAGAGGAACGCAAAAGGCCCGTGTTTCAATTTCTCCGTTTTCAAATACCTTTAATAATCGATCGAGGTTAGGGATGTTCTCATTAAATAGTTCTTTTGTAAATTGCTCTACAGTAGTTTGTTGCAATGTATAGGGTGGTTGATATGTACTAATTGAAGCAATTTTAGGCATGTTAAATCTCCTTTTTGAGATTAGTTTTTGCTACTTGTCTATTTAATATGCAAAGATGTATTTGTAAAACTGTTGGTGGGTTGAGGGGAAGTGAGTTATTTGTACGATGGGTTTAACAAAGGATTTTGAAGAAATTTATAAAAGAGAATTCACATTATTTTTAAGGTTAAATTGGTTTAAGTTAACCGCTAAAAATTTGCGAATCCTCTTGTATATAGGGACCATAATTAAAAGGTTTATTTATTTTACGCGTCTTGTCTGCGTTTATCATTTAAAGAAAATGTCTTTAGTAGTAACTCCATGTAAAGAAGGAAGTAATCAATGCAATCTTTCACGAGCGAAATATATGAATAGAATTCGGCAGATTTTTGATAGTGTAAATAGTCATTTTTTAAAACCTCTAGTAATTTCTTTGAGAATAGGTGCATATTCGTTGAATGAAAATGTTCTAGGCATACAATTAAATTACTGAAAAGAATATCATCTTCCGCTCTAGGATGTTCAAGAATGGCAATATCTTTTACTAAAATTTCAAGAGATTTAATATATCCAAAAAATGCAATATCGTTATACCCCAATAGTTCTGAATTAACCGATTGAGTATATAGATTTTGAAACTTTTTGGTTGTGTTTCTTACAAGCAAATTCTCCGTAAATCCATATTTAGGTATTGTAAAAAGATACTTTTCCTGATAAGGTATATCCTCTTTAAAATCATTAAAAATAAAATAGTCTTTTTTACATGATGGACAGGTTAAAGAAAGAACTTTGATTTTGAAATTTTTATTTTCCAATGGCTCAACCTTATCAACAGCTGGATAGATATCTAAGTTACAATGAGGACACTTATTTAAAATTATGTATTCCTGACTGTCGTATTCATATTCAATTTTTTTCAGTTTACTTTCATTTTTTTGCATAATTGAAATGATTCTCCTTTATGGGTTGCATAAAATCATTTATCAAATAAAAATTTGGTAGATACCTTTTAATATTAATTAGATGAAGGGGACAAAATTACAATTCAAACACCATCTTAGGCAAATTTCCATTATATTATTCCTTATCTTTTCCAATTTTATAAAAAAACATTCGCTTATTAGAATGGGTTGTCCGTGATTGTTACTTGCGGTACATAAAAAAGTTCGACTCAAACTCTCGAGTCGAACCACTTTTTCTGATTAGGATATTTAGTTTTCTTTTAAAAAGATTAAAATTGCATCTCGTAGAAATTCAGTGCCACCTTCAATTTTATTATCGTAGTATCCTTTAAATCGTTCATCAGCCACATACATTTCTGCAAGACCAGCATGAGCCTCTTTTGAATAGGAAGGCCAAGTAAATGTAAGCCATTGTTTATGTTTGGCGGCAAGTTCTTGTGCTAATGGTGAAGCGGGATCTCCTGTTTCAAATGCTCTTGGAAGTAGCTCAAGAATTTCTTGGCCAAGCTTCTCCATTGCTTCATAAGTTTCTTTTGACATTCCACGGAATTTAGCATTGGATTCTTCTACAACTTTATCTCCGTATTTTTCTCGGATTTCTTCTCCGTACTTATCCTCATTATCTGAAATTAATTTATCTTTAAAGGCTCTGAATTTTTCTTGATCGTTCATAGTAATTTCCCCTTTTTGATGAGCAATTGTTTTTTCAACTGTCTCAATTAATTGGTCAAGGTGGGATCGTTTACGTATAAGCTCGTCGTAATGATGCTGCAAGGCTTGTGTATGGTCAAAATTTGGATCATTCATAATGCTAGTAATTGTTTCTAAGTCGACATCTATTTCTCGGAAAAAGAGTATTTGTTGTAATCGGTCCACTTCTTTTTGGCCGTATATCCGGTAACCAGAACTATTAATTCTTGCAGGCTTTAGTAAGTTAATTTCATCATAATAACGTAATGTTCGTGCACTAACATTCGCAAGTTTTGCTAATTTACTTATCGTGTACTCCACAAGTATCCCTCCTGATAACCACATCTTAAAGGATGACGTAACGTCAATGTCAACAGGTATAAATCCAAATAAACTAACTTTTATAATATTAATAAATAATAAATGAATTATTATGGACCCGATTCTGTGAAATCTATGGCATCATTAGTGTAAAATGTATAATATTATTCATGCATGCATAGGAGATAGGATTCATTATGTTTGAAAGGTATGTGCAAGAATGGAAAATAAAAAGCTTCAAGTAAAGCAACCAAAATATCAAAAGATTGCAGCCGATTTAGCATCCAAAATTGTAGAAAAGAAATATTTAGTGGGGGAAAGAATTTATGCCCGCTCATCCTTAGCTAGTCAATATGGTGTCTCAGCGGAAACGGCAAGAAGGGCCATTGCGGTGTTACAGGACTTAGAAATAGTGGAGGCTACAAAAGGTAGCGGTGTAATGATTAAGTCTTATGAAAAAGCAGCACAGTTTGTTCATCAATTTTTAGAGGTACAGTCGATTCATCAAGTGCAGCTTGAGATGCTTGAAAGTATTAAAAGACAACGAGAGGAATTAGAGGTCTTACAAGAGGTTACCGATCGCCTAGTTAGCCGTACTGAAAGATTTAGATCTGTAAATCCTTTTGTACCATTTCAAATTGAAATTTTAGAAAACTGCCCTTACATTTCGCAGAACATCGGAACAATTAACTTCTGGCAAAATACAATGGGAACGGTTGTAGGAATTAGAAGAGGAGAAGAATTGATTCTATCTCCTGGTCCATATGCAACATTACAATATATGGACATTATTTACTTTATTGGAAACGATGAGTGTATAGAGCGAGTTCAAAAATTTTTATACCCAGATTAAAAGGTCTATAAGACACTATTATATCAGTGTCTGTAGGCCTTTTTTTATTGTAAATAATAAATAGTTTGAAAGAATGGTAATTTGACACAAGTAACAACTCTTTGTTAACATTGAGTTGTTACTTTGCTAGAGTAAGGCTAAAGTTAGAAAGGAGAATGTTATGACGAAGTTAAAAGTAGACCATGTAACGAAAATATTCGGTAAACATATTGGTAGTGCTCTAAAACTAGTTGAACAGAAAAAGAGTAAAACTGAAATCTTAAAACAAACTGGTGCAACGATTGGGGTTTATGATGCAAGCTTCACTGTTAATGAAGGTGAGATTTTTGTCATTATGGGACTTTCAGGAAGTGGGAAATCTACACTGATCCGACTATTAAATCACCTAATTGAACCAACAAGTGGGGGCATCTATATAGATGGTGAAAATTTATCGGACATGAACAAAAACGAACTAAGGAAAATCCGACGAGAAAAAATGAGTATGGTATTCCAAAACTTCGGGTTATTCCCTCATCGGACAATACTTGCAAATACCGAATATGGATTAGAAGTGCGCGGCATTTCTAAAGAAGAAAGACGATTGAAAGCAGAAAAGGCTTTAGAGAACGCTGGATTATTACCATACAAAGATCAATACCCAAGCCAGCTTTCAGGTGGTATGCAACAACGAGTTGGTCTTGCTCGTGCCCTTGCTAACGACCCTGATATTTTATTAATGGATGAAGCTTTTTCTGCGCTCGATCCGCTAATTCGTAAAGATATGCAAGATGAATTACTGGATTTACAACAAAAGGTGAAAAAGACAATTATTTTTATTACACATGATTTAAATGAAGCACTTCGAATAGGGGACCGTATTGCCATTATGAAAGATGGTAAGATTATTCAAGTTGGAACAGGAGAAGATATTTTAACGAACCCTGCAAATGAATACGTAAGAAGTTTTACAGAAGATGTGGATCGCTCGAAGGTGATAACGGTAGAGAAGGCTATGATTCGACCAATCTCTGTAAACGTAGAACTTGATGGACCTAAAGTGGCCCTTCAACGAATGAGAGAAGAAGAAGTAAGTGTTTTGTTAGCTGTAGATAAGAAGAGAGAATTTAAAGGATACATTACAGCAAATGATGCATTAGAAGCCTCAAAAAGAGGAGAAAAATCTGTCCTCGGATTCCTTAAAACAGATATGCCTACTGTTTCCTCGGATACATTAATTCAAGATGTATTAGGCACCATTTCTGATTCACCAACACCGATTGCAGTAGTAAAAGGTAATCGATTAGAGGGCGTTTTAATTCGAGGCGTTGTAATCGAATCTCTTGCTACAAGTTCTGAGGGAGGTGAAGGAAATGAGTAATTTCTTAGACCAAATCCCAAGCATACCAGTCTCCGATTCAGTCGAAAAGATCATGGATTGGTTAACAAGTAATCTCTCCTCATTGTTTGATTTCGTCCAAACAGGTGGTCAATCTGCAATGGATGGAATTACAGATTTATTAGTCATGATTCCCCCGATTCTATTCATTCTTATCGTTGCCTTAATTTCCTTTTTAGCGACAAGAAAAAAATTTGGTTTAGCCATCTTTTCTGTTGTTGGTTTGTTATTTATTTATAACCAAGGATTATGGGAAGAGCTAATGAACACTATAACACTTGTAATTTTTGCAAGTATTATTGCCATTATAATAGGTGTTCCAGTTGGAATATTCATGTCTAAAAGTAAATGGGCAGAAGGTATTATTAAGCCTATATTAGACTTTATGCAAACGATGCCTGGATTTGTTTATTTAATTCCAGCTGTTGCATTTTTCGGAATTGGGGTAGTACCTGGAGTGTTTGCATCGGTAATCTTCGCATTGCCTCCAACCGTACGTTTTACTAATTTAGGAATTCGACAAGTGCCAAAAGAATTGGTAGAAGCTTCTGATTCTTACGGTAGTACAGGATGGCAAAAGCTATATAAAGTAGAGCTGCCGCTTGCGAAATCAACCATTATGGCAGGTATTAACCAAACTGTACTTTTATCATTATCAATGGTTGTTATTGCTTCTATGATTGGAGCACCAGGGTTAGGAAGAGAAGTTTTATCTGCTTTACAGCGTGCTCAAGTAGGTAATGGATTTGTTGCTGGCTTAAGTCTAGTAATCTTTGCTATTATCATTGACCGCTTAACACAAAGTTTAAATAAAAAGAAATGATCACTTCGTAACATGTTTTTCTATTGTTTTAAAATACTAATCTTTTCAAAGGGGATGCAAAAATGAGTAGATTAAAGTTAACTGGTATCGCATTAGGCTTATCTTTTTCTTTCCTTATTGCTGGATGTGGAAACGAAAATGAGGGGAAAGATACAAGCGAAACTAGTGAGAATAGTTTAGGTGAAGCGTTAGATTATACGATTACAGGTATTGAGCCAGGAGCAGGACTAACTGGACTATCTAAAAATACTCTAGAAGAATATGAAAACTTAGATGGTTGGGAACTTCTAGAGAGCTCGACAGCAGGTATGTTAGGAGCTTTAGATGGAGCTATAAAGAACGAAGAACCAATTATTGTCACCGGTTGGACACCGCACTGGATGTTCTCTGCATATGACTTAAAGTACCTTGAGGATCCGAAAGGTACATTAGGAGGACAAGAAAATATTCAAACACTAGTAAGAAAAGGTCTGGAAGAAGATATGCCTAGTGCATTTAAAATTCTTGATCGCTTTTATTGGGAGCCAAAAGATATGGAAGCTGTGATGTATGATGCACAAGAAGTGTCTTTTGAGGAAGCGGCAGAAAAATGGGTAGAACAGAATGCGGAACGAGTTAATGAATGGACACAGGGGATAGAGAAAGTAAATGGAGAGGAAATTGAGTTAGTTACCACTCCTTGGGATTCAGAACGTGCTTCTGCTAATGTAGTGAAAGTTGTATTAGAAGAACAAGGATACAAAGTAACCTTGACACCTGTTGATCCAGCGATTATGTTCCAAGCAATCGCTACTGGTGAAGGAGATGCAACTGTTGCCCCATGGTTACCTACAACTCACGGTTCCTTTTATGAAAAATACAAGGAAGAGATCGTTGATTTAGGTGAGAACTTAAAAGGTACGCAAAACGGATTTGTTGTGCCTGCCTATATGGACATTGACTCAATTGAAGATTTAATGCCAAAAAAATAATGATTTAAAATATGTAGGTCGTTATGAAGAATGAGAAAACGTATAAATGGGAGGAATATTTATGAATTTCAAAAGGTTTAAAATGTTAGGCCTTGCCCTTGGTATGGGCGCAATGCTAGCAGCTTGCGGATCGGCTGAAGAAGGTAGTAATTCTTCAGATACGGCAAATGGCTCAGGGAAAACAGAGGAAACAAAAGAAATTAACTTAGCTTATGTAGAATGGGATACAGAAATAGCGTCTACACATGTGGTAGGAAAAGTGTTAGAAGATTTAGGATATGATGTAACGTTAACACCATTAGATAATGCAATTATGTGGGAAGCAGTTTCAACAGGCGAAGCCGATGCAATGGTTGCAGGTTGGCTACCTCACACACATGCATCTCAATATGAGAAATATAAAGATAAGTTAGTTCATTTAGGTGAAAACTTGAGTGGAGCAAAAATCGGTTTAGTTGTACCTTCATATATGAAAGATGTTAATTCAATCGAAGATTTAAAAGATCAAGCAGATATGGAGATTACAGGTATTGAACCGGGAGCAGGTATTATGGCCGCAACAGAAAAGGCTTTAACAGAATATGAAAACTTAGCTGATTATAAATTACTATCATCTTCTTCAGGTGCCATGACAACAGCATTAGGTCAGGCCATTCAAAATGAGGAAGAAATTATTGTAACTGGCTGGTCTCCTCACTGGAAATTTGCTTCTTATGATTTGAAATATTTAGAGGATCCAAAAGGTGTTTATGGTGGGGAAGAGACAATTAATACATTTGTTCGACAAGGCCTAAAGGAAGATATGCCAGAAGCTTATAAAGTAATTGATGCATTTAATTGGACTTCAGAAGACTTAGAGGCTATTATGCTTGAAATCAATCAAGGTACAGATCCAGAAGATGCTGCTGAAAAATGGGTAGAAGATAATGCGGAGAAAGTAGCTGAATGGACAAAAGGAATTGAATAATCCTTCGTAACCAACCAAGAGCACGAAAATAAAAATAGTGAAAAACTCGCCATTGTGGATTGACCACATGACGAGTTTTTTATTTGGTTACATCATATCCAATAACTGTCCAAATCCCAGTCGGATCTTGGCGTACCACTCTTTTTAAATAAACTCTTTTGATATTTGTATCTTCATCGTTTACCTCTACTATGGCGAGTTCAACATCACTGTGTATTAATTTTAAATTTTCTTCTTCAATAGGATAATCACCAACAATACCATCCGGGAAAAGATGTACACTTACAAAAACTTGAGTTGTAAATAAAGGGTCCAATCTCCAAGGAGAATGTCCTTCATCAACACTTTTTTGTGTATTTTGTTCGATTTCTATATGATAAGGAACCTTTATTTCTGGTTGAATTTCATATTCTTTCGCGTGAACAGGGGCGATGACATTATTGTAAATATCGACACTTTCTAATTCAATGATTAGCTGGTTCGAATCAATGAAAGCTGGAATTGAATGTTCATCAATGATGTCCACAGTAAAAACCTCCGTGATCATTAGGAATTTAAAATAATATCTTTATTATTTACATAGTCCCCAAATTTATGAATTATATTTTTCCTCTAATTGATTAATTAACTCATTAATTTCGTCAACATTAGCTTCATTAATTTGAGAGTTAGTTAATTTGTATTTTTCTTTTAATAAAAGTATACGACGAACACTAGCATTTATTCTTTGTTCGGAAAGTTCTCCATTATTAATAGCATTCTTTATAGACTGAATGGAAGAGGTAATATTCTCATAATTGTGGGCAATTAAAATTATGTCGCTTCCTGCCTTTATAGATTCTACACTAGCTCGTGAGATACTATAATTGTCTGTTATTGCTTCCATCGTTAAATCGTCTGTTATTACAACACCATCAAATGATAATTCATCTCTTAATAAACCATCAATGATAGTTTTAGACATCGAGGCAGGAGATGATGGATCAACCTGTGGTAATAAAATATGTGCAATCATTACAACATCTGCACCTTCTGAAATTGCCTTTTTAAAAGGGATTAGTTCTAATTGTTGGAGTTCCTCTTTCGATTTATTCACTAATGGAAGTTCGTAATGTGAATCTACCGATGTGTCACCATGGCCTGGAAAATGTTTAATGACAGAAATCACATTTTCAGACTGAATCCCTTTCATTGTTTCCACGCCTAGCTTGGCAACAAGATCTTTGCTATTTCCGTAAGAACGATTACCAATGACGGGATTATTCGGATTACTATTTACATCTAATACAGGTGCAAAATCTAGATTAAATCCAAAAGTTGATAACTCTTTCCCGAGTATTGTTCCTAGTTCATAGGCAAATGATACATTATTAACCTGACCTATAACTTGATTAGAAGGAAGTGTTGTAAATGCGGATTGTAATCTAGATATTTGACCGCCTTCTTCATCAATCCCCAAAAACAATGGGGAGTTATTATTCGAATTAACTTCTTTTATATCGTTTAATAATTTTAGAATTTGTGAAGGCGAGTTTAAGTTTCTATTGAAAAATATCATTCCTCCGATTTTGTCCTGCAAAATGAGGTTTTCTGTTTCCTGACCCACTACTGTTCCAGATATCCCTGCAAAAATCATTTGACCTATTTTTTCATCTAGTGACATTTCAGTAATCGTTTGGGTTAATTGTTCATGAGCCTGTGTAACTACCGAAATATGATGAACAGTTGGATTAGGATCTTGTTCACTAGGTTTTGAGAAAATCCATTTTAGTTTATAAGATGAATTTACACGATAAGTAAGAATAATCTGATCGATCGTCTCATCTTTGTAATATGTTATTTGATCAGGTTCTCCAACGAATTCCTTTAAATCTTCCAAATGAATTTCCTTTAAAATCGGGTCATTTGAACGAATATCAAAAACATTCGAAAGCTCATAACCGATAGATAGATCAGATTGCTGAAAGTTTGCATAATTCCCACTAACTGTATGATTAAGTGATTGTGGTTCTCCTAATTTATTGATTACTTCCTTAAATGATGTTTCTCCTGCAATGAATGAAAAGTCGGGAATTCTCCCTTTTTCAGCATTAGAGAATATTGTTTTTATTAGTTGATTTGGAGAGGTAGTGTTTGTTTTTGTTAACTGATTATTTTCTTCATTATCTTTATTTGTTTGTTTATTTAAAACAGCAGTATTTTTTATAAGAAAAGTTAGAGTAAGCACTGCAATGATGGCTAAAAAAATCAATATTCCTTTCTTATACATATCTTCCCTCCATAACATTTAGATTGTAGAAATAGCATGTGGTATGAAATTTGTCGTTTATTAAAATAAAAGGTTTCATTAGATATGTTCCTTGAAAATTTATTTTCAAAAGAAGTGGGGAAATAAATTTTTTCGTCGTAATTTCCCAGGAAATCAATTATTTCCTGTTTATTATAAAAATTTCGACAATTATAAAATTTATTTCCTAGAAATATGTTAATTCAATAATTTAGTGTAGTAATTTAATTAGAAAAAGGCTTACCAAAGAGTTTTGCTCCCTGATAGCCTAATCATTTCTATTTAATCGGAATCCAAATCTCTGAATAATAGTCTGGATTTGAAGGGTTTCCGTTTGTATAGACTTCTAGCTCTGCAGTTCCAGTGTATTCATAAGGGTTAGAAGGGAACCATTCAGAGAAAATTTTCTTCCAAGTGTCTTGCATAGCATGTGGCATTGGACCATGGACTTCGAAAATTGCCCATTTAGAAGCGGGAATTTTAGTAGAGAGGAGATTTTTTGGTACCTCTCCATGATGTGCAGTTGCAATCCAATAGTCCATTAATCCTCTGCTCTTTTGATCTGCATTCACAATACACACGCCTAATACACCAACTATTTCCCCATTATTCAATGAAAATAGTTGATCGTTCGTGCCATCTATATGGGCGTCTTCCCAGAACTGTGGAATTCCCATTGTATTCTCCCCATTTTGACAATTGTACGTTCTTTTAACTCCGACCACCTGAAATGCATCTTTTTCAACGATTCTGTAATTCATGGGTATTGCTCCCTTCAAATTAATTTGAATTATGAGGCGATTATATGACTGGAGGGTACCAATTCGTTTGCGGGCTTCCGTAGGTGATACCCCATGTTGTTTTCGAAATGCTTTTGTAAACGCTTCTGGTGTCTCATATCCATATTTTAGCGCTAGGTCAATAATCTTTTCATCTGTACTGATTAAATCCTGAGCAGCTAAAGTTAAACGTCTTCTTCGAATATAATCACTGACTGTATGATCTGTTAAAATGGAAAACATTCTCTGGAAATGAAAAACAGACGAATTTGCAACTTTTGCAATGTCGTAAGTAGTAAGGTTGGAAATTATCAAATTCGCTTCAATATAATCAATTGCTTTTTGTATTGATTCTACCCATCCCATTCAAAATCTCCTCCTGTTTTAAATAGTAACTAAGAAAGCGCTCCGACATCCTGTTTCATTGTGCTTTGTTTGGACTGCTTTTTTAATCTTATTGTAAGGTCAATTTCATTCGGGTCATAGAGGAGATTTTTTAAAAGAAGGACTGCGCAACAGATTCGATTTAGAAGTTTCATAGTCAGCATCTTTTAACTCTGATAAAATAATTATATTAATCATTGACTATAGAGAGGGGAGCTAAAATATGATTTGGTTTCTTTTCGTTATTATATTAATGGGAATTCTACTTGCTGCTTCTATATATAAATTTGAAAATCAGCAATTTAGTAAATTAACGGGGTACTCATATTTACAAGTGTTGATTAATAAAAAGGTACGTTCAACCTATAATTTAGTTCGGAAATTAGAAAAAGTACAAGATGAACATAAGATATTATGGCAATTAAAACTACCTAATTCTAATAAAATTATTGATCTTGTATTCGTGCATCCGTCGGGAGTTTATGTGCTTAATTTACAAAAGGAAACAGGATGGATTTTCGGTAGGGAGCAAGATGATGAATGGGTTCAAGCACATCATAAAGATCGAGTGGGTAAGTTTCCAAACCCGATTTTAGAAAGTAATGATGCTTTGTCTTTTGTAAATCGTGTAGTTCCAAATCTTGATTCAAAAGTGGTTTTTTCGTTAATAACTTTTTCTGACAAATGTACTTTTCATAAAATTGAAATCCATTCTTCTAATGTGGATGTTATTAAAATCAATGATTTAACAAAATACTGGAATGATAAAAATCAACAGATTTTGTCCAATAATGATATACAGAAAGTAAATAACGTTTTAACGGAATTTGTGGAAATTACCGAGGTTCCAAAAAAGTCTGAAGTAAAACATCTTCCTATAAACTAACTATTTAAATCTATAGCTCATACATGTTAACTTGTCATTTTAAAATAACTAAGCCCAGTGTAGAAGACAAATTTTATACATAAAGTAATTAGTGTTATTCTAATAGCAGTAATAAAAAAGGAGCATTACAATGGGGAAAGTTTCAAAAAGAGTTGCAAGTATTAACTATATGAAAGAAAATCAAGCGATGTTTGCTTGTCCAATCTGTAGTACCGAAATGAGCATTAGCGATTATGGACATGTATCATGTCAACAGAGTCATTCATTTGATATAGCAAAGCAAGGTTATGTGAACTTTATGACAAAGCCACTAAACACGATGTATAGTAAGAGTTTATTCGAATCGAGAAAAGAGATTATGTGTAGTGGTTTATATGATGAAATACAACAAGCAATAGCTAAGATAATAGGAGATCATTGCTACACCATTTTAGATACTGGTTGTGGTGAAGGTTCCCATTTAGACAGAATTTGCAACCAATTAAAACAGGAAGTAGTAGCTGTTGGTATAGATATTTCAAAAGAAGGTATTGTAGCGGCAGCAAAGAATTATGAACAAAAAATCTGGTGCGTCGGGGATTTAGCAAATAGTCCGTTTCAGGAGAAAAGCTTCGATGTTATCTTAAATATTTTATCCCCAGCCAATTATGATGAGTTTAACCGAATTTTAAAACCTGGTGGAAGAGTTATTAAAGTAGTACCTCAATCTAACTACTTAAATGAGGTAAGAAAACTTGCATTTGCAGACTCTGAGAAAGAACAATATTCAAATGAGCAAACCGTAAAACGTTTTAAGGAACAATATACGAATGTTACGCAAGAGAGAGTGACTTATACTATTCCACTCGAAGAAAATCTTGTTCCTAAATTATTGGAAATGACTCCATTAGGCTGGCATATTGAATCAATACAAGACATTCGATTAGACGAAATTACAATTGATCTGGATATTTTAGTTGGCGCTAGCAAGTCTTAATCTGTAACTAATTGAAACGTCCAACGACTTTCGATTACAATGCTAGTAGAATATAAATATAAGTTAAGGTAGGAATCTAACAGTGGCTTTATATAATTTTGGTGCAAGACTCGTAAACGTATTCTTAAAGGTAAATGGAGCAAAAGCAAAAGTGTATGGTAAAGAAAATTTACCAGAAGGCGGCGGCTTTGTTATTGCGTGTACGCATAACGGTTACGTCGATATACTAAATTTAGGTGTCTCTATGTTACCTCGTCAAATTCATTTTATGGCGAAAAAACAATTGTTCGATTCAAAAGGATTTGGTTGGTTATTTCCGCAACTAAATGCCTTTCCTGTAGACCGTGAAAATCCAGGACCAAGCGTAATTAAAATCCCACGACAGCTTATTAAAGAAGGGAAAATTGTTGGCATCTTCCCAAGTGGTACAAGATCCACAGAAAATACAGAGTTAAAGCAAGGTGCGATTACTATTGCACAACTGTCGAAGGCTCAAATTGTTCCCGCTGCTTATGTAGGGCCAAAAGATGTCGGAGGAGTAGTTAAACGACAAAAGGGCTATTTAATTTACGGGAAACCCTTTGCAGTTGGTAGTGGGAAAGAAGCTCGTGATGAAGCAACACAATTTTTAGAATCAGAATTTGTCCGTCTGACTGAGGAGCTAAAGAAAATCTCAGGAAAATAATCTAATCTCATCTAAGCACTTTCCATTGGGAGAGTGCTTTTTAAAAGGAGAAAACGATGCGAAAAGAAGTTACATATGATCCATTCTGCAATTTCGCAAAGGTTTATGAAAAAAGTTTGGAGGGAAAAGTATGATCTGCATATTATTCGTTTGTTTAGGAAACATATGTCGTTCACCAATGGCTGAAGCTGTGATGCGTCACTTAATTGAAGAGAAGGGTTTAACTGATCAAATTAAAGTAGATTCTGCAGGGACTAGTTCTTATCATCTAGGGGAGCAACCACATAAAGGAACTCGAGCAAAGCTCAAAGAGTACGGAATTTCAACAAGTGGAATGAAAGGGCGTCAAGTTTCTTCCAACGACTTTGAACAATTTGATTATATTGTTGGTATGGATGCAAGTAATGTACGAAACATCCGTAAAATACTTGGCCAGCCTGACCATCCGAAAATTTTCCGGTTTTTAGATTTAACACTACACCAAACAGATGTACCTGACCCTTATTATACAGGTGACTTTCAAGAAACATATGATTTAGTTAAAGAGGGTTGTGAAGTCTTTTTAAATAAAATCCTAAGCGAACAAAACATAGACTAATTTCATTAGTACGCTACCCAAAGGATGATTTCAATTATTTTGTTAGAAAAATAGGGCAATAATAATTGAAACGTCCAAATTTAGGGGGCTAATGGATATGGAGTTTAAAGGAAGAAGAAAAAGTAGCAATGTTGAAGATCGCCGCGGTAGCGGAATGAGTAAGGGAGTCATTGGTGGTGGAATTGGCGGTATTGGAATTATTCTCGTTATAATATTCACATTAATGGGCGGCGGAGATTCAGGAGATATTTTAAATCAAGTAGAACAAGGGATCCAAAATGGTAGTAATACGGAATATGTACCAACTGCTGAAGAAGAAGAATTAGCTGATTTCGTGTCTGTCGTTTTAGCAGATACAGAAGATGTATGGCAAGAATTATTCAAACAACAGGGTAAGACCTACGAAAATCCAACGCTTGTATTATTTACAGAGAGTGTTCAATCTGGCTGTGGTGTAGCGGGTGCTGCAGTTGGACCATTCTATTGCCCGGCAGACCATAAATTATATATCGATTTAAGTTTCTATAAACAGCTAAGAGATCAGTTTAATGCACCTGGGGATTTTGCTATGGCATACGTAGTTGCCCATGAAGTTGGTCATCATGTTCAAACGTTGCTCGGAACTTCACAACAGGTACATTCATTAAACGGTGAGGTAAGCGAAGAAGAGTATAATGCCGAAACTGTAAAATTAGAATTACAAGCAGATTATTTTGCTGGAGTTTGGGCGCACCATGTTCAAGATTTAGGCTATTTAGAAGCAGGCGATATTGATGAGGCGTTAAATGCTGCCAACGCTATTGGTGATGATACTCTCCAGTTAGAGGCACAGGGTTATGTTGTACCTGAAAGCTTTACACATGGTACAAGTAAGCAACGTGTTAAATGGTTTAAAAAAGGTTTTGATAATGGAACAATCGAAGGCGGCGACACATTTAACGCTAGTGATTTATAATAATGGGGAGGAAGAACAGAAGCTTTTTCTTCGCCATTTTCATTGTTGAAAAATTATTGTATAATATTACAGTCTTATTTACTTATTTTAGGTAAAAGTACGAGATGCCTTTAATTCTATATATAATATTTTATGAGAGAGAGTGAATCCAATGGGTCGTAAATGGAACAACATTAAAGACAAAAAAGCGGAAAAAGACAAAAATACTAGTCGTATTTATGCTAAATTTGGTACTGAAATCTATGTAGCTGCAAAAAAAGGTGAGCCTGATCCAGAATCAAATTCAGCATTAAAATTTGTTTTAGAACGTGCAAAAACTTATAATGTTCCAAAACATATCATTGATAAGGCAATTGATAAAGCAAAAGGTGCAGGCGGGGAAGACTTCGATGAATTACGTTACGAAGGATTCGGTGTAGGTGGAACAATGGTAATCGTTGATGCATTAACGAACAATGTTAACCGTACTGCTTCGGATGTTCGTGCCGCTTTCGGTAAAAATGGAGGAAACATGGGTGTAACAGGTTCTGTTACTTACATGTTTGATTCAACTGCTGTATTCGGTATTGAAGGAAAAACTGCTGATGAAATATTAGAAATACTATTAGAAGCAGATGTCGATGCACGTGATGTATTTGAAGAAGAAGATACTGTAATTGTTTATGCTGAACCTGATCAATTCCACATTGCTCAAGAAGCTTTTAAAGCAGCTGGAATTGAAGAGTTTTCAGTAGCTGAACTTACAATGCTACCTCAAACAGAAGTTGCACTTTCTGGTGTTGATAAAGAGAAATTTGAAAAAATGATTGATGCTTTAGAAGATTTAGATGATGTACAACGTGTATATCATAATGCAGATTTAGGCGAATAATTGAAAAAATCCAGTAGCATTATAGCTACTGGATTTTTTATGGAGGATTAGAGTGGAAGCGATATTAGCACTGATCATATTTTTAGTTACATTATTTTTCGTCATCGTACAACCAAGGAATTTATCAATTGGATGGTCCGCCTGTATTGGTGCATTGATTGCTTTGTTAGTTGGTGTCGTAAGTTTCGCAGATGTTATTAAAGTAACGAGTATTGTTTGGAATGCCACCATTTCGTTTATAGGAATTATTCTAATTTCGTTAATATTAGATGAAATTGGATTTTTCGAATGGGCAGCTCTTCATATGGCTCGTATTGCAAAAGGAAATGGGGTTCGAATGTTTGTATTGATCATTGTGCTTGGCGCCATTGTTTCCGCGTTTTTTGCTAATGATGGAGCTGCTTTAATACTGACACCTATTGTACTTTCAATGGTTCGAAACTTAAACTTTACAGAGAAAATGGTATTTCCATTTATAATAGCAAGTGGTTTCATTGCAGATACAACTTCATTACCACTAATCATTAGTAATTTAGTAAATATTGTTTCAGCTGACTTTTTTGGAATAAGCTTTATGGAGTATGCGATTGTTATGGTAATCCCTAACTTATTCTCACTTATTGCAAGTATTTCGGTTCTATATCTTTATTTTAGAAAATCAATTCCACGTACATATAGTTTGGCACAACTTAAAGTACCTAGTGAAGCAATACGGGATAAAACGCTATTTCGATTATCTTGGTTTTTATTGGGGACACTAGTGGTCGGGTTTTTCTCAAATGAGTTCTTTAAAATCCCTGTTTCATTTGTTCTATTTGGAATCGCACTTGTATTTTTATTACTCGCTAGACGAAGTGATTATGTTAGTACAAAACGTGTTATTAAAGGTGCACCGTGGAATATCGTATTTTTCTCTATCGGTATGTATGTTGTGGTTTATGGGTTGCAGAATGTTGGTTTAACATCATTACTTTCAAATGTATTGCAAGTAGCTGTAGACCATGGATTGTTAGCAAGTACTTTTGTGATGGGATTTTTAGCAGCCTTTTTATCATCTGTAATGAATAATCTACCAACAGTGATGATTGATGCAATAGCAATTTCAGATACAAGTGCCACTGGAGTTATTAGAGAAGCACTAATTTACGCAAATGTTATTGGTTCTGACCTTGGTCCAAAAATTACACCAATTGGCTCTTTAGCAACTCTTCTCTGGCTACATGTTTTAAGTCAAAAAGGTGTTAAGATTAGTTGGGGTAGTTATTTTAAAATAGGCTTTGTTTGTACAATTCCTACGTTATTCATTACCTTAGCAAGTTTGTATATATGGTTATTAATAATAAGATGAGAAACAAATGATGGCGTAGTTCCCATGTGGGGAATCTACGCCTTTTTCAGTTAAATAGGCTATCTAATTTCAGCGCTGCTAACTTCTTAATATCTTCAATAGAGTATCTAGCATTTGCGGTTGTTCTTTAGTAGAACATGCATTAGAAGGGATAGGGTAATCATATGATGACATGAATGATTGTATAGACTATGGCCATAATCCGAGATCTGCATTGTTAGTAAAGAGGGTCAATAAACGTAAACTACCTCGGTAACTTCATGTAGTGGCTCTATTGGATAATTTCTTCTTTGTGTAGTTGGATAATCGTATTGGGGCGATGAATGAGGAAATGGGTGTTTATGATTATAGGTATGTTATTAGCTACTGGCGTTGCAATGTATTTCTGGACTGAAACAATCATGAAGCATGGTGCAGAACCAAAGGCTGATGGAACAAATGAATATGCCATAATTCTTGGGGCAAAGGTCAGAGAAGAAGGGATTCCGAGTCTAGCATTACAATATCGAATTGTGGCAGCCGAGGAATATTTATTGAAGTACCCACACGTTAAAGTAATTCTGTCAGGTGGGCAAGGGGAAGATGAACCAGTAAGTGAAGCGGATATGATGTATACATACCTATTGGAAGCTGGTATTGAAAAAGAGAGGCTAATTCGTGAAGACGCTTCTACTTCAACTTACGAAAATCTACTTTTTTCTAAAAGGCTTCTACCACAAAATACTTCGAAAGTAACCATTATTTCAAGTGATTTTCATTTAGCGCGAGCACAATTTATTGCACAGCATCTTAATTTAGATGTGGATGTTGTGGAAGCAAAAACGCCAAGAGTAGTTGAAAGAAAGTTGAGAAATCGGGAAAGGTTCGCATTGATAAAAGCAGTCATCGTTGGACGGTAGCACAACCCTCAAAGTTGTAATCAATCATCATTTGGTCAATACTATTTAGTAGATAGTGATCTTCATTCAGCAATTCAACTGAATGAAGATAGAGCCTCCGGCGGATGTCATGGATTTTTAGAGGAGTTAAAAGGGCAGTTAGCATAAGACCGTCGCAGACGTGCGACAACGGCTAACTGACATACATCCTGTAGGCCTACACACAATTCAAAATCCGGACGCAATTACTCCAAGGCGTAATTGATTAGTAAAATGGAAGGGGATGTAAGATGGTTACATTTAAGGAGTATGAATATAAACGCCCTAATTTAGAAGAGTTAAAAAAGGATGTACGTGTATTAGTAGACCAATTCAAACAAGCAACATCAGTAGAAGCGCAAAGTGAAGTAATAGAAAAAATTAATGCATTCCGCAATAACTTTTCTACACAAGCCAATTTAGTCTATATACGTGCTTCAATTGATACAAACGATGAATATTACCAAAACGAACGTGATTATTTAGATGATATATCACCTCAAGTTGAAGAAATTGTATTTGAGTATTATCAGGAACTAGTAAAATCGCCTTTCCGTCAGCAACTGGAAGAAAAGTGGGGAACTCAACTATTTGCTTTGGCTGAAAATCAAATTAAGGCTTTCTCTCCAAAAATAATTGAATTGATGCAAAAGGAAAATAAACTTGTTTCGGAGTATAGTAAATTAGTTGCTTCAGCACAAATTGAATTTGATGGGAAAACCCTAACCCTTGCTCAACTAGCGCCTTATGCAGAGTCTACGGACCGAGAAGTGCGTAAACAAGCAATGAAAACGCGTTTTAACTTTTTCGCTGAAAACGGAGATAAGTTTGATCATATTTTTGATCAACTTGTAAAACTGCGTCATCAAATTGCGACAACATTAGGTTATAAAAACTATGTCGAACTGGGTTATATAAATATGAATCGTATTGACTATAATGCAGAAATGGTAAAGAAATATAGAGAACAAGTTCGTGAATTTATTGTTCCGTTAGCAACAAAACTTTATGAAAGACAAGCTAAACGTATAGGAATTGATGATTTTAAGTTTTATGATGAAGGTCTTAACTTTTTATCAGGTAATGCGAAACCTAAAGGAGAGTCATCTTGGATTGTTGAGAACGGTAAAAAGATGTATGAAGAGCTATCTCCTGAAACAGGAGAGTTCTTTAATTTTATGATTCAACACGAGCTGATGGATTTAGAAGCTAAAAAGGGAAAAGAAAGTGGTGGCTATTGTACTTTTATCGAAAACTATGATTCGCCATTCATTTTCTCAAACTTTAATGGAACTTCTGGAGATATTGATGTACTTACCCATGAAGCTGGTCATGCTTTTCAAGTATACTCAAGCCGTAACATTGGCATTCCTGAGTATCTATGGCCAACATATGAATCTGCAGAAATCCATTCGATGAGTATGGAGTTTTTCACTTGGCCATGGATGGAGCTATTTTTTAAAGATGATACTGAGAAGTATAAATTCGCTCATTTAAGCAGTGCCTTATTATTTTTACCATATGGTGTTTCAGTTGATGAATTTCAGCACGTAGTTTATGAAAATCCAACGATGACACCAGCGGAGCGTAAACAGGCTTGGAAGGAAATTGAAGCTAAATATTTACCACACCGTGACTATGATGGATATGAATACTTAGAGCAAGGCGGATTCTGGCAACGTCAAGGTCATATTTATGCTAGTCCATTTTACTATATCGACTATACATTAGCCCAAGTCTGTGCGTTCCAATTTTGGAAACGCTCAAGAGAAAACTTTGATGATGCTTGGAAGGATTATATTCACCTTTGTCAATTAGGGGGTTCCATGTCCTTTACGAAATTGGTTGAAGAAGCAGGACTCATTTCGCCATTTGAGAAAGGGTGTATCGAATCTGTGATCGGTGCTATTGAAGAATATTTAAATTCAGTGGAAGATGAAAAATTATAAGGATTCTAGTAAAATGAACCTCTTGGATGAAATCCGAGAGGTTTTCATTTGTATTTATTAAGTAAATGTTTTTTTTTTGACAACTTTCTATCGTAGTTTACGTAAATAGTTCTATAATGGTTGAATAGGAAGGAAATGTATGAGAAACACTAATGAAAGGAGTGAGTATAAATGACGAAAAAAGTATGGTTTCAAGTAGGAGTAGGTATATTAATATCTCTTTTAATCTTAAAATATGTAGTTGAGGTCCAATGGATTTTTAACCCTCTTATTATCATAATAAAAACAATATTTGTGCCATTATTATTGGGTGGCGTTCTATATTACATAACAGAACCTGTACAGCGATGGCTAGAAAAACGAGGACTTCCAAGGTGGGGGAGTATTTCCGCCATTGTTTTAGTTTTGGCAGGGCTAGTGACAGGGCTTCTCTTATTAATTGGGAATCCAATCTCCACTCAAGTGGATAACTTAGTAAAAAATGCTCCTTATATTGGAGATAAAATAATGGATACAGCAAACATTGTACTTGAAAATAAAGACACCCTCCCTCCACAAGTTGAAAACTTTGTAGATTCAGTTTCTAACTCAATCCAGAATATTGCTGTAACAGGAAGTAAATATGTTGTAACGATTGTTAGTGGGGTTGTATCTGTAACATTTACATTAATTCTTGTGCCATTTTTCTTTATCTATATGTTAAAGGATCACGAGAAGTTTGCGCCCAATATATACAATCTCTTTTCAGGAGAACGTCGTACATGGGTAAAAGAAACGTTAGCAGATATAGATTCAGCCTTACGTCACTATGTACAGGGGCAAGTATTAGTTAGCTATATACTCGCATTAATGGTCTTAATTGGGTATTTAATTATTGGATTAGAATATTCATTGTTATTGGCAATTTTCGCATTCTTTATGAATATGATTCCTTTTGTAGGACCATGGATTTCATTAGCACCGGCAGTTGTCGTTGCAGTTATACAAGACCCGATATTAGTGATTTGGGTGTGTGTCATTACTCTTGTGGCGCAACAAATCGAAAGTAACCTTATTACACCGAATATTATGGGTAAATCCCTTGATATACACCCGTTAACAGTTATTACAATCGTCCTTGCAGCGGGAAATCTTGGTGGGTTTATTGCTATTATTATTGGGATTCCGACCTATGCAGTCATTAAAGTTATTGTGAAAAATGTTTATGAAGAACGTAAAAAGATTAAAGAAGCAGCCACGAAAAATGTTTGATATTATAGGAAAGTTACAGTATACCGCTTGGTGTGCTGTTTTCTTATGAACAGAGGTACTAAGAGAGAAAAAAGTGAAAAGAGGAACCAACATGCTAACATTCGAACAAAAACAAGCGATTATTGAGTCGTTTCCACAACTAACGAAAAAGGAAATTTCCCTGAATCGTTTAAATTATCATTATGAAGAAACTTTATTTGAGAAGTCTATTGTGGTAGAAAAACTACATCCGAATGGCAATGGTTTTGTCTATGTTGGGGATTTATTAAAATATGAACCTATAGCAAATGATAAGGGCTTAGTAAATATTCGAGACTTTAGTGAAGTTGAGTTAAAAGAGATTATTACAGATTCAATCAACTATCTGTCAGAAGAAATCGATGAACAACCAATTGTAGAGGTATGGAGTTCTAGGGAAGGAACGAAATTAGAGCTCGTTTATGAAAAACGTAACTGGAATGTTTATTTTAATAATAATTTAGAAGAAAGTTTTGGGTCAAAAGAGGCAGCACTTGATTACTTACGAGAAGAAGGATTTCGATTGAAACAATAAAAAATACCAGATCAATAATAAAAATGAGCTTGAAATTTTATTCAAGCTCATTTTTATATTTCACAAATATTCTATGTAAAAAGGTGTCGAATAAAAATCTATCAACACCTATCCTTTAGTTAAAAAAATAAATTTAAGACGGTAAAGATTATTCCGGCCATTATTGCTGAGATTGGCATTGTAATAATCCATGTAAGGACGATTTTACGGGCAACTCCCCATTTAACACCTTTCACTCGTTGAGCTGAACCTACACCCATAATAGCTGAAGAAATAACATGAGTCGTTGATACTGGTAAATGTATTAATGTGGCACCGAAAATAACTGAAGCTGAAGCAAGGTCAGCCGCCGCCCCATTTACTGGTCGGATTTTCATAATTTTACCACCAACGGTTTTGATGATCTTATATCCACCTACTGAAGTACCAAGACCCATGGCAATGGCACAGGAAATTCGAACCCACTCTTGTACTTCGTCGCTTGTTTGTAAACCTGCTGCTATTAAAGCCATCGTAATAATCCCCATTGCTTTTTGAGCATCGTTTGTACCGTGTGTAAAAGATTGAAGGGCTGCAGTAAATATCTGTAATGTACGAAAACCTCTATTTGTTCGATAAAGATTTAAATTTTTAAACATTACTTTAAATAATGACATGACAATGAAGCCCATTGCTAAAGCTATAAAAGGAGATAAAATTAATCCCTCGAGGATCGATACAAATCCTTTATAATTCAAAATGTTAAATCCGGCTGCGGCAATTGCAGCACCTGCAATTGAACCGATTAACGTATGCGATGAACTCGATGGAATTCCATAATACCAAGTTAATAAGTTCCAAGTAATCGCAGATAAAAGGGCAGCTAAAATAACCACTGTTCCTGTTGTATCGTTAGCACCCACATTTAAAGCAAAGGGGTCCACGATATCTTTTGCAATAGCTTTTGCAACTCCCACAAATGTAATTGCACCGATAAAGTTCATAATTGCAGCTAAATATACAGCTACTCTTGGCGGTAATGCACGTGTTGAAACAGAAGTGGCAATTGCATTTGCTGTATCATGGAAGCCATTAATAAAGTCGAATGAAAGCGCAAAAATTACGACTAATATTGTTAAAAGTATTATTGTATCCATTTAACATTCCACCTACGCGTTACGCATGATAATTGTTTCAAGAGTATTTGCTACATCTTGACAATAATCTGCAACTTCTTCCAATTGATCGTAAATATCTCTAAATTTGATTAAACGGATAGGATCTTTCTCGTTAAGGAACAATTGTTTAATCGAAGAACGAGATACTTCGTCACATTCGCGTTCGTAGTCTTTAATCAAGATAATATGTTTACGCATTGATGGTAAGTCTTTTTTGTTTAGATGTTCAGTAGCTGCAACAATTTCATCTGCACTTTTAGAAATGAACTCCATGAAAGTACGCATTGATTGATCTACTTCAACAAATGAGAACATTTCAAAGTGAGCGATACAATGCTCAGCTCCATCTAAGACGTCGTCCATTTTATTTGCTAACGCTAAAATGTCTTCACGTTCAATCGGAGTCATAAATGACTTATTCAACATTACGATTAGTTCATGAATTAATTTATCTCCATCAGTTTCGTATTGTTTCATTTTAATACTTAACTCTTTTAAATCTGCGACTGTTTCGATTTTAAAATCGTTAGCATAGTGTATAGCTTCCCTCATATTCTCAGCAATCTTGTGTAAAGCAACAAAGAAAGGGTCTGTCTTTTTCGAATTAAACATGTAAATCCTCCTGAATAGTAAATAAAATATAAACAAAAACAATAATAGAATAACAAAGTATTTACGAAATCTATATATTTATTTGGTTGAAATAAACAAAATTTACATTCCTGTAATATTACTTAGGAATTTTAAAACCAAAAAGGCAAGTATAAGACTTCGGTGTTGGTTTACCTACTAACTATACTTGCCCAATATAGGGTTCATTATGAAATACAATTTTTAGGGTAAAAGATCATTTAATTCGTTTTGAAGGAATGGATTTGCCGATAAAAACTCAACAAACGCGTTGTATCGAGCAAATTGTTCGTTTGAAGGCTTTTTACCTGTATAGTATGCACGGATTAAGATGTTTTTAGGTGTATTTTCTATATCTATAAATTCTAGAAGTTGGGTTTCATATCCAACAAGCTTTAATATTTCTGCACGAATTGAATCGGTTGCAAGTGAAGCAAAACGTTCTTTAATTAATCCGTGTTGTGTCATGACTTCAAGTGAGGGTGCATGTAATTGACGATTTAATTCATGTTGACAGCATGGAACACTTAAAATGACTTTAGCTCCCCAGCGAACAGCTCTAGCTAATGCCATATCTGTTGCTACATCACAAGCGTGAAGTGTAACTACCATATCTACAGAGGTTTCATCATTATAATCATTAATATCACCAACTAAAAACTCTAAATCTTCATATTGTAGGTCTTTAGCAATTTGATTACACTCTTCGATTACTTCCTTCTTTAAATCAAGTCCGGTAACACGGATGTTTAAACCCTTTTCGATTTTTAAGTAATGATATAAGGCGAAAGTTAAATATGATTTTCCAGAACCAAAATCAAGGATCCTGATTTCACGATCTTGAGGTAAGTGAATTAATGCATCATCAATAAATTCAACAAAACGGTTTATTTGTTTGAATTTGTCAAATTTTTGCTTTTTCACTTTGCCTTCTTCTGTTTGTACACCCAAACGGATCAAAAACGGATAAGGAGTTGAATCATCTAATAAATACTTCTTTTTGCGATTATGCGATAAATCAACAGGTTTCGACGTTTTACCTTTTTCACTTTTCCATAAAACTTTATTCTTTTTCGACAATTGAATATGAACCGTTTCTTGGGAAAATTGTGCATGTATTTGACGGAAACCTTCTAAAAACTGATCAAAAGCTTCTGGAAAGTTTTCAAGTATAACGTTTTCATGTTTTAAAATTCGTTCATACTGATACTCAATTTGAATATGATATACACCTTTTAGTTCAATTGGTTTTAGTTTTATTCGTTTGACTTCATTTGATTTTTGTCTTGGTTGACTGATGGTTGCATTAACAAGTTGCTTCTTATCTATATATTCTAAAAATTGTTCTTTCATTTGTTCAAATTCCATAATTTCTGCCTCACTTTTAGTAATTGGCATAAGTTTATCATATGCAGTGTTCTAAGTGGTATTCACATGTTTCTATATAAAACTATTATTAAAATAATAAATGATATAGTCAATATTCAATTAAAATAGAATTTTGGAAAAACTTTAATATTGCAATTGATATAATATGTGGTAAATTTGAAATAGGTATATGTTCTAGAATAGGATTAATAATTCTCTGTTTTACGACATTATTCTTAACGTAATATTTACTTACATCAAGGGGGAAGAGAAATGTCAGATTACGCATTTCAATTACTAGCGATTGTTATTTATATGCTAGCAATGATAATCATTGGTTGGTACGCATATAAAAGAACAACAAATTTAAACGATTATATGCTAGGTGGACGTGATTTAGGTCCTGCTGTTACAGCGTTAAGTGCGGGTGCAGCGGATATGTCAGGTTGGCTATTAATGGGATTACCTGGAGCAATTTATGCAGCTGGAATGGTTGAGGCATGGATAGCAATCGGTTTAACAGTGGGTGCTTGGTTAAACTGGTTATTAGTTGCGCCACGTTTACGTGTATATACTCAAGTATCTAAAAACTCAATTACTATTCCTAGTTTCTTAGACAACCGTCTTCGTGATAATACGAAATTAATTCGTATTGTATCTGGGATTGTTATTTTAGTATTCTTTACTTTCTACGTATCATCAGGAATGGTATCGGGTGGTAAATTCTTTGAAAGTTCATTTGGTTTTGACTATCATACTGGGCTAATCGTCGTATCATTAGTTACAGTTGGATATACACTATTTGGTGGATTCCTTGCGGTTAGTTATACTGACTTCTTACAAGGTTTGATCATGTTCTTAGCATTAATTTTAGTTCCAACAATTGGTCTATTCTTCACTGGTGGCTTGGGAGAGACGATTGATTCAATTAAATCAGTTGACCCACAACATTTTAATCTATTTGCATCAACTGCAACTGTAGCAGGGGTTATCTCTTCGGTAGCGTGGGGTCTTGGATATTTTGGTCAACCTCATATTATTGTTCGTTTCATGGCTATTAAATCTGTTCAAGAAACGAAGCAAGCTCGTCGAATTGGTATTGGTTGGATGATTTTAAGTTTAGCTGGTGCGATTGGTACAGCACTTGTTGGTTTAGCATACTTCCAACAAAGTGGTCAAGTACTTGATGATCCAGAAACTATATTTATTGTAATGGGTCAAATTTTATTCCATCCATTTATTGCAGGGATTATGTTAGCTGCAATTTTAGCAGCAGTTATGAGTACAATATCATCACAATTAATCGTTACATCATCAGCATTAGTTGAAGATATGTATAAGGCTTTATTTAAAAAAGACGCGTCAGATAAACACTATGTAATGGCAGGCCGTCTAGCTGTTTTAGTAGTATCAGTTATTGCGGCAATTTTAGGATGGAACCCAGATAGCTCGATTCTAGACTTAGTTGGATTTGCATGGGCAGGATTTGGTGCTGCATTTGGACCAACAATTTTACTTGCTTTATACTGGAGAAAGTTAACAAATGTTGGTGCTTTAACTGGTATGATTGCGGGTGCAGTAGTTGCCTTCATTTGGGGACAAAGTGAAATATTATCTGGTATGTTATATGAAATTGTTCCAGGTTTCATTATTAACTTAATCTTAGCAGTAGTAGTAAGTTTAATTACTTACAAACGAAATGCTGAAATTGAGAGCGAATTTGATGAAACGTTAGAACTTTTAAAAACAGAAAAAAAATAATAATATTTACAAAAATTCTAGACCCATAACTTTAATTGTTGTGGGTCTTTATTTGTATTTGTAAGGATATAATATATGATACGATAAGCAGGTGAACCCGAAATTTGGTTACGGAGGTATTATATGGCTGATTTAAAAGAAGTTGAAATACTAGAGGAAAAGGGAATTTTAGTAGGTGTAAATTTAGTCAATGATCCAAATTTTGAATACTCAATGGAGGAGTTGGCTAATTTAGCTGAAGCTTTAAATGTACAAGTAGTTGGAATTGTGACACAAAACTTAGAGCGTGTTACACCTTCACATTATGTTGGGACAGGTAAAGTCGAAGAAATAAAGTCGCTATTTGAAGAGACCGGAGCAAATTTAGTAATCTTTAATGACGAACTGTCTCCATCACAAATACGAAATTTAGAGCATGAGTTAGAATGTAAAGTTATTGATCGTACGATGTTAATTTTAGATATATTTGACCGCCGTGCAAAAACACGTGAGGCAAAAATGCAGGTGGAGCTTGCACAATTACAATATATGTTACCAAGGTTAGTTGGTCTTCACGCCTCATTATCTCGTCAAGGAGGTGGCACGGGTGGTGGCTTTAGAAACCGTGGTGCCGGAGAGACGAAGCTTGAATTAGATCGCCGTAAAATAGAAGATCAAATTGCAAAGTTAAGAAAAGACTTAGAGCATGTAAAAGAGCAACGGGACACTCAAAGAAAGCAACGGAAGAAAAGTGAAATACCTGTAGTATCTTTGGTTGGTTATACAAACGCTGGTAAATCAACAATAATGAATCAATTGCTCAAGAAAATTGGACAAAGTAATGGAAAGGAAGTATTCGAAAAAGATATGCTGTTTGCTACATTGGATACTTCTGTGCGAAATATTGAATTACCAGATAAGAAGTCGTTTTTATTAACGGATACGGTTGGATTTGTAAGTAAACTTCCTCATCATTTAGTAAAGGCATTCCGTTCAACGTTAGAAGAAGCAAGAGAGGCAGACTTATTACTACATGTTGTAGATGTTTCAAATGAAGAGCATAAGTTTATGATCGATGTTACAAACAAAACGTTAAAGGATATTGAAATAGAAGATATACCGACGATTTACGTTTATAATAAGTCTGATATGGCAAATGTAACATACCCATTAGTAAGCGGTGATAATATATGGTTATCAGCAAAACAGGATACTGGACTTGATGAGTTAATTACAATGATACGCCAAAATATCTTTTCAAATTATGTAACATGTCAAATGTTACTTCCGTTTGATCGAGGTGACATTGTTTCTTATCTAAATGCAAATGCATCAGTGCTATCAACGGAGTACGAGGAAAATGGTACATTAGTGAGTGTTGAATTAAAGGACACAGATTATAAAAAATATGAACAATATGTAGTGAAATAATTTATTTAAGAGGCTAGGACAAATCCAAAAACATCAGTTTTTCTCTCCTTTTTGAGAAAACTGGTGTTTTTTTGTTGTTAATTCTAATAATGAATCTGATGAAGTGAAGTGCCCGGTGCGAGCGGACTTAAGTGGCCACGCGCGTGGGTGTGCTTGGTCATGGGCAAGACAAGCGGCCGTGGCGTTTATGCCCCCGTTTTTAAGGGAAAATTCTTCCGTTATTGAAAAAATAGAGGCTTTTAAAGTTGAAATAAGAGAATAAATTTCCGTTAAGTGCTTTAAACCAGGCGAAATTTGGACAATTTGATGAGATAAGGGAAAAAGTTTCCGTTATTTTTCGGAAAATATGAGTATTTTAAACATAAGGGAAAATGCTTCCATTATTGAATAAAGTTGAGCCCCTCAGAACAGACTCTTAGCGGAGAAATTCCGATTATCTTATTATAGATAATAGTGGCTCCCCCCTAAAAATTTTCTATGTCCCGGTCTCTTTTTATTTCTATAAATTATACTAAGATATTAATATCTTAATCCTTTTCTTCGTTTGAAAGTGGTAAATGAGTGGTTTCGAGAGAAAAAGATGGAAAATACAGAAGAAGGTAAACATTCAAACTTTTTTAAAATATATTGAAAAAACAATTAAAATGATTTAATGTAAGAGAGCAGTCGTCAGACAATAGAAGTTAATTTAAATTGTCAGAAAATATAAACAAAATAAAAGAAAGAGGGAACTTTATGTATAGCAAAGACGAAATAGTTAAATCCGTCCCTCAAAAAGGATTCTTTGGGCATCCTAAAGGATTGTTAACATTATTCTTTACAGAATTTTGGGAGCGATTTTCGTATTACGGAATGCGCGCAATACTGATTCTTTACATGTATTATGAATTACATGATGGCGGATTAGGATTAGATCGAGGTACGGCCAACTCGATTATGGCATTATACGGGTCGTTAATTTATATGTCGAGTATTATTGGTGGTTGGTTTGCAGACCGAATCTGGGGTACTCGAAAAACAGTATTCTACGGTGGAATACTAATCATGATTGGACACATCGCTTTATCGTTTCCAGGTGGTCTTACAGCATTATTAATCTCAATGGCATTTATTATTATTGGTACAGGCTTATTAAAATCGAATGTATCAACAATTGTTGGGGATATGTATGCAGAAGGCGATAACCGTCGTGACTCTGGTTTTAGTATTTTCTACATGGGAATTAATATGGGTGCGTTTATTTCACCATTAATAATTGGATTTGTTGGTGAAAGATATAATTTCCATTTAGGCTTTAGTATAGCTGCTGTTGGGATGTTTATCGGCTTAGTTGTCTTTTATGTAACCCAAAAGAAATTTTTAGGTTTAGCGGGAGTTGAAGTTCCAAACCCGTTAACTGGAGAAGAAAAAAAGAAAACAATTCGAAATGTAGTTCTTGGGATTATTGTAATACTAATATTTGGAGTTATTTTATACACAACTGGTAATTTAACTATGGCGATCTTTAGTTTAATTATTACTACGCTAGGTGTTTTAATTCCAACAGTATTCTTTATTATTATGTATCGTAGTCCAAAAACAACAAAAGATGAAAAGTCACGTGTACTTGCATATATTCCATTATTTATTGCGGCAGTTATGTTCTGGGCGATTCAAGAACAGGGTGCTACGATTTTAGCAACATACGCGGATACTCGTACGGATTTAACTATTGGTAATTTTGAAATTCCAGTTTCTTGGTTCCAATCTTTAAACCCATTATTTATTATTATTTTTGCACCTGTTTTTGCATGGTTATGGATTAAGCTCGGAAGCCGACAACCTTCAACACCTAAGAAATTCGCGGTTTCATTATTCTTTGCAGGGGCTTCTTTCTTAGTAATGATTATTCCAGCAAAAATGTCTGGTGGAACTGAACTAGTTAGTCCTTGGTGGTTAGTACTTTCATTCTTCTTGGTAGTAGTTGGAGAATTGTTGTTATCACCTGTAGGATTATCAGCAACAACAAAACTTGCACCAGCAGCATTTGCAGCACAAACGATGTCTTTATGGTTCTTAACAAGTGCAACAGCTCAAGCTATTAATGCGCAATTAGTAAGAATTTACGAAGCTGTAACCGAAATCACATACTTTGGTGTGCTTGGCGGTTTATCAATTGTATTAGGTGTTCTTTTATTAGTTTTAACACCGTTAATTGCAAAAGCAATGCGCGGAGTCAATTAAATATAAATTTCCTTCACCGAAGTGTTATGTCTATGCATAATACTTCGGATTTTTTTATTAATAAATTACCTGTAAATGGAAATTAAGTAGATACTAGTAATGGATTATTGGGAATAAGCGGAAACTTTTACAATAAAGTGACTCCTTTTTCTGTTCCATCCGTAGATGAAGTGTACGTTTAATTTTGAAAGGATGAGTGGAATATGAAAAAGTCGTTCTTAATTTTTCTAGTAGGTTTGCTAGTAGTAGTTTTGTCTGCTTGTAATAGTACAGCAGAACCAGTGAGTGGAGATAATACAGAAAAGAATCCAACTGAACAGCCAGAAGTTAGTGAATTAACGTTAGAGGAAGTTTACGAAAAAGCAATAGAAAGACAAAATGAATTGACTAGTGTTAGTGCAGATATGAAGCTAGATCAAACAATGACCCTAGGTTCTGGAGAGGAAAGTCTTGAAATGGCAACAAAAAGTGACATGGTCTTGGACATGGTTATTGATCCGTTAGCCATGTACATGGATGGCACAATGCTAATGGCAAATCCTCAGTCGGGTGAAGACGTTAGTATTGATGTGGAAATGTATATGAACCAACAGGGGATGTTTACTTTCGATTCCGAATCAAAAAAATGGTTGAAACTCCCGGTAACTGATTTTGAAGCAATGATGGGGCAAACGGCAAATCAAGTAAATGCTGCAGAACAACTTGCAGGCATGAAGTCTTTTATAAATGAATTTAAATTTGAACAAACAAATGATGCATATGTATTAACATTGAATGCAGCAGGAGATAAGTTTAGTGAGTATATAGTTGAACAAATGCAAATTAATCAAATGCTTGGCACGACTGAAGACCAACAATTATTTGAAAGCATGAAGTTCGATAAAGTTGATTACGTTATTACAATAAATAAAAAGACTTTTGATATTACAGCCATGGATATGGTACTTGACTTTACAATTGATATGGAAGGTGAATCTATGTCAATTTCAAACGACACAAAGGTAGCGTTTAATAATTTTGATGGTGTAGAAGCAATAACTGTTCCGCAAGAAGTAATCGACCAAGCAGTAGAAGTACAATATTAATATTGTCATTTGAATAAGGAAGCCGAAAATATAAGAATGAATAAATCCCAGAAAAGGGTAAGAAGTAGTTTTTGAAGGCCTTGTTTATTTCTAATAGAAAGAGTCTAGTATCAAAATATAAGCTATATCAAAAAACTGTCATTTTTCCTTGGAAGAATGACGGTTTTTCATTTTGTCCGAGTCACACTTTTTCCTAGGAATACCAATTCTACAAAAAGCTAAAATGATTACCATTCTCATCTATATATTGATTTTTGACAATTTACTACTTATAATAAGAACGTACTCAAGGTGAGAATCATTTTCATTACATACTTGAGAATAAATAGAATTTGGGGATAAAAATGAGACTGTGGATGTTAATAATCGCAGCAATCGTTTTGTCATTAATTTCGCTATTTGTTGGTGCAATTGATATTAAACCGAGTGACCTTCTAGATTGGGATTCAGATAAAACACAAATTTTCTTAATTAGTCGTGTTCCTCGATTAATGGCAATTATTTTAGCTGGTGCGGGGATGAGTATTGCAGGGTTAATTATGCAAAGCTTAAGCCGTAACAAATTCGTATCGCCAACAACTGCAGGGACATTAGATGCTGCTAAGCTTGGTATTATTATTTCAATGCTATTCTTTACAAATGTAACGTATTTTCAGAAAATTATATTTAGTTTTGTATTTGCTTTAGTTGGAACACTAATTTTCATGCAATTACTTGAACGTATTAAATTTAAAGATGTTATTTTTGTACCACTAATCGGGATTATGTACGGGAATATATTATCTTCAGTTTCGACTTTTCTTGGTTATGAGTCTGATATTTTACAAAACGTACAAGCATTCTTTATGGGTAGCTTTACATTAATTGTATCTGGAAGGTATGAATTATTGTATGTAGCTATACCAGCCATCATATTAGCTTATATATATGCTAATAAATTTACGGTTGCTGGTATGGGCGAAGATTTTGCAAAAAATTTAGGTTTAAGTTATAAATTGGTTTTAAATTTAGGATTAGTTTTAGTGGCTATTATTTCAACTACTGTCGTACTAACTGTTGGGGTTATTCCTTTCTTAGGGTTAATCGTGCCGAATATTGTATCCATTTATATGGGGGATAATTTACGTAAAACAATCCCGCATACAATTGTGCTAGGAATGGTATTCTTGTTAGCATGTGATATTCTTAGCCGCTTAGTGGTATACCCTTATGAAATTCCAGTAAACCTTACAGTCGCAGTATTTGGTAGTGCGATCTTCTTAGTGATGTTATTTAGGGGGAAAGCATATGCGAAAAAATAGTACGAAAATAATTATATTAGCAGTAATTGCGCTTATATTCATTTTACTTTTTGCTTTTTATAATATTAAAGGCGGATTTGGATATGCTTTCCCTCGTCGTTTAGTACGAATTGGAGCAATGGTTATCACAGGGATTGCGATTTCATACGCAACAATCATGTTCCAAACAATTACGCATAACCGAATTTTAACGCCTTCTATTATGGGTATTGACTCCATGTATGAAGTTGTACAAACTGTAATTTATTTCGTCCTGGGTTCAGCATCTATTTTTGTCGTAAACTTATATTTAAACTTCGGAACAGCAATTATAGCAATGCTTCTTTTTGCTTTAATATTATATCGCTTCTTGTTCCGGGCTGATAAACATCCAATTTATTTGCTTTTACTAGCAGGGATGATTATCGGGACATTACTTGGGAGTTTCGTTAGTTTCCTCCAAGTAGTGATAGATCCTGTTGAATACTTAAGCTTACAAAGCCGCTTATTTGCAAGTTTTAATAACGTAAAGGCAGAGTTATTATATATATCAATGGCGATATTAGGAGCTGCTTTTATATATGGTAAACGAATGATGCGTGATTTAGATGTGATGTCTTTAGGTCGTGATTCGGCAATTAATCTAGGTGTAAACTACGATAAAATGGTACTAAAAGTATTAATTTTAGCATCTATATTAATGGCAACTTCAACTGCGCTAGTCGGTCCGGTTACATTTTTAGGATTAATTGTGTCAAACTTAGCCTACCAATTTATAAATACATATCGACATTCGGTTTTAATTGTAGCTTCCAGTTTGATCAGTATTATTGCTTTAGTAGGCGGACAGTTTTTGGTATTACACGTATTCCATTTGAATACAACAATTAGTGTTCTTATTAACTTTATTGGTGGAATTTACTTTATTTGCTTATTACTGAAAGAAAGTAGGGCTGCAGGATGATTGAAATCAAAAGTTTAACAAAGCATTTTGGCAAAAAGCCTGTCGTGGAAGATGTAACTGTAACGATTCAACCAAAAGCAATTACTTCTTTCATTGGACCAAATGGTGCAGGTAAATCGACGTTATTGTCTATGGTAAGTCGCTTATTAGATTCTGATACAGGTGAAGTCCTTTTAGATAAGAGTAATGTAAAAAAGATGAAATCTGATGATTTCGCAAAACGAGTGGCTATTTTAAAACAATCGAATCATTTAAATGTTCGCTTAACAGTCCGAGAGCTAGTATCATTCGGGCGGTATCCTTATTCAAAAGGGCGACTAAATAGTGATGATGAAAAAATTATTGATCAAGCAATAGAATATATGAATTTAAGTAATATCCAACATAAATATTTAGATGAATTATCTGGCGGTCAAAAACAGCGTGCGTTTATTTCGATGGTAATCGCACAAGATACAGAGTATATCTTATTAGATGAACCATTAAATAATTTGGATATGAAGCATTCTGTTCAAATTATGAAAATTTTACGTAAGTTAGTAGACGAGTTAGGGAAAACAGTTGTAATTGTATTGCATGATATTAACTTTGCATCTGTTTACTCAGATCGTATCGTAGCATTAAAGAATGGACGTGTCGTAAAAGATGGTCCAACAAATGAAATTATTAATTCGGCTGCATTACGTGAAGTATATGATATGGAAATTCCTGTTCAAGAGCAGGATGGTTGTCGTATTTGCGTATACTTCAATTCACACGCATAAAATTAAAAAATCGTTTTAGAAAAGTAAGAATTGTAACACTTTTCTAAAACGGTTTTTACAAACTTAACAAAAAGTGTTGACGTTTCGTTCTGAAGTGCTATACTTTTTATTATATTGATAATGATTATCATTATCGTAAACGTAAAAGAGAACAGGAGAGAACAATAAAATGAAGAAGTGGAGTTTTTTAGCTGCAACAGCAGTACTAGCTGTAGGTTTAGCTGCATGTGGATCAAATGAGGAGGCAGAGCCATCAACTGATTCACAAACTACTGAGCAAACAGAGCAAAAATCAACTGAGAACGCAGCAGCATTTCCAATGACAGTTTCATCTTTAACTGGTGAAAGCGTAGATGAAGAATCAGGAGCAAAAACACTATTTGAAGATGTAACTTTAGAAGAAATGCCAGAACGTATTGTTACTTTAGACTTTGGTTTCTTAGATAACCTTACTGCTTTAGGAGTAGAAGGTATTGTTGGTCTTCCAAAATCGAATATGCCTGCAGACTTAGCAGAAAAGTATTCTTCTGACGAATATACAGATTTAGGTTCTTTAAAAGAGATCGATTTCGAATTATTAGCATCACTTGAGCCGGATGTAATTTTCATTTCTGGTCGTCAAGCTTCAATGTATGATCAATTAAAAGAAATTACGCCAAACGTAATCTTCGTTGCATCTGATAACGAAAACTATATTGATGGTATTAAAGAAGGGGCAGTACTTGCAGGACAAATCTTCGGTAAAGAAGAAGAAGCAAAAGCTCTAAATGAAGAGCTAGATGCAAAAGTTGCTGAAATTAAAGAAAAATCTGCTGGTTATGAAAATGCTTTAGTTGCAATGTACAACGAAAAGAAAATCTCTGGTTTTGACAACGGTGAAGATTCTCGTTTCGCATACGTATATAATGACTTTGGTTTCAAACCATCTACTACTGGTATTGACTCAAGCTCACATGGTTCTGACTTCAGTTATGAGTCAATATTATCTGTTGACCCAGAAGTATTATTAGTGATTGACCGTAATGCTGAAGACAATGATGCGCTAAAAGCTGATGTTGAAAATGATATTATTAAACAAACTCGTGCATACAAAGAAGGTAAAATCGTATACCTTTATGGTGGTAACTGGTACTTCGCAAGCGGTGGCGTACCAACTGAGTTAGAAAAAATCCAAGAAATTTTAGATGAGTTAAAATAAGCTATATATGTAGAGAAATGGCTGTCCACTATGTTGGACGGCCTTTCTTATGATTAGGGGCATTATAATGTTTGTTCAAATTTGTGTGGACTGTTACTGAAGGAAATTCAGATAAAATAGCTATTTAGTGGCAGAATAAGCAATTTGGGTAGCGTCCGAACAGGGGAAATTACAGGCTGTAGACAACTAGGAGAAAAATTCTATTTGTCTGCAGTCTTTTTCCTTTTGACGATACATAATATGGAATTGTCCATTACTGGTCTATATTTTAACTTTCATTAAAAGTGTTAATTTCTAATACTCAAGTTTTCAAAGCTTTTCTAAGGAAAAACTGATTAGTATGTGTAATAAAATACGAAAAGTATTAATAGAGTTTTATGTTACTATATATTTAGTAAATTTTTGTAGGGTGGAATTTGAATGAAAAAATGGGCTTATTCTTTAGCCATACTTACTTTTATTGTCTTTACATACTTGTTATTTAGCTATGAAAATGACTTTGTTATTCAATTAGATCACATGTTTTCTAAGTTATTAGCTGGCAATGATTTCATTACACTTTTTCATTTTATAGGTGAAACAAAGTTCATTATTTTTGTTGCACTTCTTTTGTTAATTCTATTCTGGTTTAGACAACGAAATTATCGTGCTATGATTTTTGTTCTATTAACAATCGCATTAGGAAATGTACTAAATCAATTAGTAAAGAACTGGATTCAACGTCCTAGACCAGAGCTGTTGGATCAATTAACATCGTATAGTTTTCCATCTGGACATGCAATGATTGGTTTACTATATATATTTACGATAGCATATCTTCTTTCCAAAGCTCTAAAAACGAACAATAAGATAGCTTTAACAATTTGGGTGGTAGCTGTTATTCTTACATTCCTTACTGGGCTATCAAGAGTTTCTGAAAGCCGACACTACATGTCAGATGTAATAGCAGGTTGGAGTTTAGGGTATAGTTGGTTCATTCTTTGTGTCATATGGTATGAAAGTACACTTAGAAAAATAAAGAGGAACTCTTGAGGATTAGTAGCAAGTTTCAAAATGAAGAGACTATGATTCTATATGGAACGAACCTCTTTAAGGTTCCAACAACATATTAAAATGCAAATGGGGCGAGTAATCGTAGTGATTTTCTCACCCTATTTTTTTATTGCTCTATTTTGCTTTTGTTTTATTTAGAAGTTAAACGAAATATCTTCGCTTATATCTGCTATTTAAGCCTTCCTTACGTACATTAGACACAAGTTAAGTTCTCCGCCTATTTATACTCACACCTACTCCATCTTTCAAAATATCGTAATATTGCTTCAAAAGGGAACGTGTGAATCTAAAAGGTCACAGTCGTTTTTTATTGCGATAAAAGTTTATCTCGCTCACAAAATATAACTTAGGCTAAAAAAGTTGCACTAAGGAAACTTATGCAATATAATACTAATATTAAATGAAGAATAAGGGGATCGACTAAATGGAAGGAAATGTTCTCTTCGCTTTAGGTTTGACGCTTTTTGCTGGTTTAGCTACTGGGGTAGGTGCTTTAATTGCATTTTTTACGACTAGGACAAATAAGAAATTTTTGTCTGTAGCATTAGGTTTTTCTGCAGGAGTAATGATTTACGTTTCATTAGTTGAAATATTCTTTAAAGCAAAACAATCATTAACTGCAGCACTTGGTGAGTCACAGGGATATTGGATGACGATTTTAGGCTTTTTCGGTGGGATGATTTTTATTGCTTTAATTGACAAATTCATTCCTAAAGGAAAGAATCCACATGAGGTAAAAACAGTAGAGGACGTCAATGCTGTTGAGTTGGATACTAGAATTGAAGAATCAGAAAAATTAATGAAGATGGGTGTATTTACTGCTCTTGCTATCGCAATTCATAACTTTCCTGAAGGAATTGCAACCTTTATGTCAGCAATCCAAGATCCGAACGTTGGAACTGCAATTGCGATTGCTGTGGCAATTCATAATATCCCTGAAGGAATTGCAGTGGCTGTACCAATTTATTTTGCAACGGGGATCCGTAAAAAAGCATTTAAGCTTTCTTTCTTTTCGGGTCTTGCAGAGCCAGTAGGAGCAATCGTTGCTTATTTAATCTTAATGCCATTCCTTACTGATGTTATGTTTGGAGTTATTTTTGCAGCAGTAGCGGGTATTATGGTATTTATATCGTTAGATGAATTATTGCCAGCTGCAAAAAAGTATGATGAAACTCATTTATCTATTTATGGGTTAGTAGCCGGAATGGCCGTGATGGCGGTGAGCTTGGTGTTATTAGTATAAGTCATAAATCCCCTTCCAACTTATGAAGGGGATTTATTGTTAATATTTATATTAGGGGAGTTACGAAGCAATTGTAGCGTTCTCAGAAGCGACAATGACTTGCTCATTTTCAAATTGAGGATTCTCAATTTCATCGATTACTGCAATTGCGTAATCTGCATAACTAACATAACTAAGGTATTGGGAATTTAACAATATGCGACCTTTACCAAGGATGTAATGACCTGTGCGAGGACCATCAGCGTCAAAAATGATTGAGGGGCTTAAGAATGTCCAGCGGATTGAAGACTGTTGTAAAAAACGTAAAATTTCTAATCTTTGTTTAGCTATTTCTTTATTTTTCTCAGAGAGGTTTGGAATACCGATAAGATGTGTGCTTGATTCAGTATCAACAATTAAACTTCCAGCACCACCAATGAAAAATAGTTTTGTATGGGTGTCTTCTAATAAGGAGATTAAATGACGTCCGACCTCAGTGTAAAGGTGTTGTTCACCCGGATTTTCTTCAAAGGCATTCACAACAACATCAAATTGTGAAAGCTCATTTCTTGTAAGGTCGAAAATTTCTTTTTCAATGATGGGGATGTCTTGAATATAGAGTTTTTCTTTATTTCGTACGATCGCCGTCACATCGAAGCCCCTTAATAGTGCTTCGCGTAGAATGTTTTCACCAGCTTTGCCATTTGCACCTATGATACCAATCTTCATCAAGCATTTCCCCTTTCAACGGTTCTTACTTATCCTTAAAGTCTCAAGGATAAGTAGATGAAAAAAGCCGGTTCAATTCGAAGAACCGACTTTCTTAATAAATTATATGATGAAGATTATTAATATATGACTACTGACTATTAAACTTCTACTGTAAGAACCCCTAAATGGTCAGCTTTCGTTAATATAACTTGATGATTAGGGAATATTTTTTCCATTCGTGTTACAAACTGTTCACCAATAGCGGATGGAATAATTGATATTAGTGTTGGTCCAGCTCCACTTAATGCTGTACCATATGCACCAGCTTCTTTTGCTGATTGATGGATTTCATAAAACTCAGGCATTAATGTTGCGCGGAAAGGTTCATGAAATAAATCTCTTTCCATATAATGGCCGATACGTTCATAGTCCTTTAATACTAATGATGCAGCAAGCATATTTGCATTTGCACTTGCACGAACGGCATATTGTCGATCAAATTGTTCTGGTAAAACCTGTCTTGCAACAGATGTTTTTAATTCTACATTTGGGATAAAAACAACAAAAGATGCATCGATATCCTGTACATGAATTGTATCAACAATTCCATCTTCATTCATTGAAGAAATTGTAAGTCCACCTAATACAGATGCTGTTGCATTATCAGGATGCCCTTCAATTTGGGAGGATATATTTAATTTATCTTGTGTTGTTAAATCTAAATCACAGAGAATATTTGTAAGTTCTATACCAGCAACAATCGCTGCAGCGCTACTACCTAATCCACGAGCGAATGGTAGCTCACTAGACATCTCTATTTTGCAAGCAGGGAGTTCTTTCCCATATCGTTCTGCAGTTTCTTTAGCAATTTTGTAAATTAAATGATCTTCGATGACAATCTCTTTTGGAAGATGGTCAGATAAATGTATAATTTCCCAAGTATCTTGAAGAGTAACGGTTAGCTTTAAGTAAAGAGATAAGCCTAATCCAATTGAGTCAAATCCAGGTCCTAAGTTAGCTGTACTTCCCGGAACAGTGATTTGCCATTTTTTACTCATAGAATCCCCTCAATGTATTTGCGAATCTCTTCTTCGTCATTGTTAAGGGAAACTAAATCGACAGTAGAAACATTCATTGCTGTGTCAGGGTCTTTTAACCCGTTACCAGTAAATACTGTAACTACGCGACTGCCTTTTTCAATTTTGCCGTTTTTAACAGATTTAATAACACCAGCAAGTGATGCTGCAGAACCTGGTTCAACAAAAATACCTTCAGTACTAGCAATTAATTTATATGCTGCTAGAATCTCGTCATCTGTCACTAAATCAATAATTCCTTCTGACTCGTCACGTGCAGCCTCAGCAAATTTCCAACTTGCAGGGTTACCGATACGGATAGCTGTCGCAACTGTTTCTGGATTTGAAATAGGTTCACCTTTAACGATTGCAGCTGCACCTTCAGCTTCAAAGCCGTACATTTTAGGAAGGCCAGATTGTTTAACCTCATTATATTCTTTAAAGCCCTTCCAATAAGCTGTGATATTTCCTGCATTTCCCACTGGAATACATAGGTAATCTGGTGCTGAGCCAAGACTGTCTACAATTTCAAATGCAGCTGTTTTTTGTCCCTCAATTCGATAAGGGTTAACAGAGTTAACTAATGCTACAGGAGTTGTTTCACTAACTTCACGTACAATTTTTAAAGCATCATCGAAGTTTCCATCAATCTCAATAATTTTCGCGCCGTACATACATGCTTGTGCTAATTTACCAAGAGCTACTTTACCTTTTGGAATAACCACGATTGATTGAATTCCAGCACGTGCCGCATAAGCAGAAGCAGCTGCAGAAGTGTTACCAGTTGAAGCACAAATAACACATTTAGCACCATCTTCTATTGCTTTTGCAACAGCGAATACCATACCACGGTCTTTAAATGATCCTGTTGGGTTTGCACCTTCAACTTTACCGTATAATTCGATGCCCAATTCTCTCGAAAGATTAACTAGGTGAATTAATGGAGTATTTCCTTCATTTAAAGTAAGTGCCGGTGTTTTTTCTGTAACGGGTAAATATTGTTTATATTCTTCAATTAAACCTTTCCACATAACGAAATTATCTCCTTTTGTTCTCACAAGATGAACAGTTGTTTGTATATAAGAGACATTTTACGCAAAAGAGACGTATATTTCAATAGAAATCGGTAAAATAACAATATAGTTTGTATTATCATTTTATTATTGTCATGTGATTGGATAATATGTATTGTTTACTTATGTAACTAAAGTAAAGACAGGTGAATAGACAATGAGTAAAGTGTTTGTTTCTGACCCATCAAGTGTGAAGAAGAACGAAATATCTCGTAATAAGTTATTAAGAGTTGCGGGAATTGGTTGGTTGTTTGACGCTATGGATGTCGGAATTTTATCGTTTGTAATTGCTGCACTAGCTGTTGATTGGGGGTTAAGTTCAAGCCAAATGGGCTGGATTGGTAGTATTAACTCCATCGGGATGGCTGTAGGTGCACTTATATTTGGTGTATTTGCTGACAAAGTCGGGCGAAAAACAATTTTTATTTGGACGCTTATCATTTTCTCAGTAGCGAGTGGGTTGTCCGCTTTTACGACAACATTAGCAGTATTTTTAATTTTGCGCTTCTTTGTAGGAATGGGGCTTGGAGGTGAATTACCTGTAGCATCTACATTGGTATCTGAAAGTGTAGAAGCTAAGGAACGAGGCCGCGTTGTTGTCCTATTAGAAAGTTTTTGGGCTGCAGGTTGGTTATTGGCTGCTATAATTTCTTATTTTGTAATACCTGCAGAGTTTTGGCCAATAGAAGGATGGCGAGTTGCATTAATACTAACTGCAATACCAGCATTCTATGCAGTTTATATTCGTTTACATTTACCCGATTCTCCACAATTTACAGCTAAAGAAGAAACGAAAAAACGATCAATTATGAAAAATATAGTAGATGTATGGTCGAAAAAATACTCTAGGCCTACATTAATGTTATGGATTTTGTGGTTTACCGTTGTATTTTCATATTATGGAATGTTTTTATGGTTGCCGAGTGTCATGGTTGGGAAAGGATTCGACTTAATTACTAGCTTTAAGTATGTATTAATTATGACACTAGCACAGCTTCCAGGTTATTTTACAGCTGCCTGGTTCATTGAAAGATTAGGAAGAAAATTTGTTTTAGTCACATATTTATTAGGTACTGCAGTGAGCGCTTTTATCTTTGGTAATGCAGAAACTATTTCCATTTTATTAATATCTGGAATACTATTATCATTCTTTAATTTAGGAGCTTGGGGTGCACTATATGCTTATACACCAGAACAATATCCAACTGTAATTCGGGGTACTGGAACAGGGATGGCTGCTGCAGTAGGTCGTGTAGGTGGAATATTTGGCCCTTTATTAGTTGGGTGGCTATTGGCTGCAGGTTATGAAATTGGGTCTATTTTTGCAATTTTCTGTGGAGCAATTATTATTGGTGCTGCTGCAGTGTTATTTTTAGGAAAAGAGACAAAACAAACCGAGTTGGAATAATTGATTTGCCTCTAAGAATCGGAATTTTGAATTGTGCTTAGATTTCTTTATTTGATTAAAGATATAGGAATAAATGACAGAAATTTATAAAAAACGAGAAGTTATCTATAGAACTTATAGATAGCTTCTTTTTTATTAAAGTATTTAGAAAAATAAAGGATATTTCTGGATTATGGCAATTTTTTGTCTTTTTTAATTTTTTAGTTTGCTGCGGTGAAGTTTTTTCTGAAAACTCATTGTATTCGATTAATATTAATGATAATCTAACTTTTATTAAATTAGATTTGTATACAATTTTGATGAGGAGGAAAAGGTAACGAAAATGAGTTTCTGTGATGAAGTTAAAAAGCGATTTATAAGGCTATCTAGAGGCCAACGAAAAGTAGCACAGTTTGTAATTGACAATCCAAACTTAGTTAGTACCCATACTGCTTCGGAAGTGGGGAAATTAATAGGAATTAGTGAATCAACAGTAATTCGCTTTTGTTATGCAATGGATTTAACTGGTTATGTTGAACTTCAGGAAAAAATAAAGTCTGATATAGCTGGAGAAGTTAAAGGAGAAGTAAAGTCAAATCAAGTCCTGTTTACAGTTAAACATGAACACTTGGTTAGTGAAGTTATGAACCGTGATGTAGCAAACATCTTAGATACGATTCAACATATCAATGACGTTCAATTTGAGAAAGCATCTAAGTGGATGCATAAAGCAGAAGATATTTATATATTAGGGTTTAGACAATCGGCTCCAGCAGCAAGTTTTCTTACATCAACTTTAAAGAACTTAAGAAAACATGTAAAACAAATACAGCATGATGTGGATCATATCGTCCAACAAATTAGTAATATGGATGATAAGTCACTTCTAATCGTCGTGGCGCTTGATTCAATTCTTGAAGATGCGTTAACAATTGCAAAATTAGCTAGTAACAAGAAAGTAAAAGTATTTGCAATTACTAACTCTGCATTATCACCTATTCGAGACTACGCTGAGATTTTATTTACAGTTGGTTCGCAAAAGCAGTCTTCAAATGAAACAATTACTTCATATAGTGCGTTAATGCATGCGCTAATCGAAGGTATGATAGCACAAAATAAGAGACAATATCTAACGTTTCAAGAGGCAAACTCTAAAATAGAAAGTAATTTTTTATTCCAAGAAACGGTTCGGTCACTACAATAATCAGAGAGCGTATTCGTAAATTGCGGGGGCATTTACGAATACGCTTTTTTGAAGGAAAAGCAAAGGCGGGCTCGTTCACACTCGCGTCGGCAAAAACGCTACACGCGCGAACGTTGCCGACATGACTCACATCATGGGAGCCCAATACATCCTACACAATTATGTTCTATTTTTAAATTTATGTAATGGTGTGATAAAATAAATGGGAATATTGGAACAAACCTTAGGAGGCACTAATTAATGAGCAAAGTGTTAGTTTTCGGACATAAAAATCCAGATACAGATACAATTACATCTGCAATCGTTTATGCCTATTTAAAACAACAATTAGGTGTAGATGCAGAAGCGGTTCGTTTAGGTGAAGTAAACAACGAAACAAAATATGCATTAGAGAAATTTGAATTTGAAGCACCTCGTTTAATTGAGAATGTTTCAAATGAAGCAAGTGAAGTAATTTTAGTTGATCACAATGAACGTCAGCAATCCGCTGATGGAATTGAATCGGTAAAAGTGACTGAAGTTATTGACCATCACCGTATAGCAAATTTCGAAACTTCAGACCCATTATATTACCGTGCAGAACCTGTTGGATGTACAGCGACAATTTTAAATAAAATTTTCAAAGAACACTCTGTAGAAGTTCCATCAAATATTGCAGGTCTTATGCTTTCGGCAATTGTTTCAGATACGTTATTGTTCAAGTCGCCTACTTGTACAGAACAAGATGTACAAGCAGGGAAAGAACTAGCTGAAAAAGCTGGCGTAGATGTAAATGAATATGGATTAGCAATGTTAAAAGCAGGGGCTGACCTTTCAGATAAATCTTTAGAGGATTTACTTTCATTAGATGCCAAAGAATTTACTTTTGGTAATGTTAAATCAGTAGTGGCTCAAGTAAATGCAGTAGATCTTAACGATGTTTTAAGTCGTAAAGACGAATTAGTAACATTACTCAATAAAAATGTAGAAGTAAATGGATTAAATTTATTCTTCTTCGTTGTAACAGACATTTTAAATAACGATTCTACAGCTGTTGTTGTAGGCGATGCTGCTGAAGTGGCAGCAAAAGCATTTGGTAAAAACTTAGACAATAATTTAGTTGATTTACCAGGTGTGGTATCACGAAAAAAACAAATTGTACCAGTCTTAACAGATGGATTAGCATAAAAAAACTGGCGTTGACACTTCTGTGTCAATGTCGGTTTTTTTGTAATTTAGAAAAAAATGGAAATAATATACGATGGATTTTATAATAATTTTTGTGCTTCGGTCAAAAGTATGAGGCTATTATTCTTGAAAAAATACTATTTCTCTATTACAATACTAATTGTATTTCGATTTCGAGATATTAGATATTGAAATAAAAGGAGAGAAAAGTTATTATGACAAACGTATTAGTAATTAAAGCAAATAATCGCCCAGATGGCGTTTCAACTAAAATGTATGAAACATATATTGAGGAAGCTAAAAAAGTTGAAGGTGTTAACTTAACAACTTTTGATGTTTACGAAGAAGATATGCCTTACTTCGGCCAACAATTATTCGATGCTTTCGGTAAAGTGGAAAGCGGTAAAGAGTTAACAGATCTTGAATCTCGCCTATTAGCTGCAAAACAAAAAGCTATGGATGCTGTAACGGCTGCTGATGTAATAGTAATTGCATTCCCGATGTGGAACTTAACAATTCCTGCAACACTACATACATTCATTGACTATGTTTACCAAGCAGGATTCATGTTCAAATACACTGCAGAAGGTCAAGCAGTTCAATTACTGACTGACAAAAAGTTTGTTGTATTAAACGCTCGTGGAGGTATTTACTCAACTCCAGAAGCACAACCAATGGAAATGTCAGCTAACTATATTAAAAATGTATTTGGTGGCGTAGCAGGTATGCAACTTCTTGATGAAGTAATTATTGAAGGACATAACGCTAATCCTGCACAAGCACAAGAAATCATTGCTGAAGGTATGGAACGCGTTAAACAATCTGTAAATAAATTAGTAGCAGTAAACGCTTAATATAGAAAAATCCCAACATGTTTTCGTGACATGTTGGGATTATTTTTTTATAAATTTAAAATAGATAGATTACACAATACTTGCATAATGCAAGATAAGTCAGAAATTATAACTCATACGCCGGAAAAGAAGAATCCATTTATCAACTCTCTGCTTGTGGCTTTCTAACGTTGTCTATTAAAACTTTTATATCGAGTACCTTGAAAAGTAAGAAGTCCTAAATCCTGTTCCGCAAGCAATCCGTACTCTTCTCCCGACATGCTAAATTCCATTCGATCGCCACTTTCAACTTCAAAAGTTGAATAATACCATGTATGTGAGTGGTCCCCCCGTACTTCAGTTCTTTTTGAAACGACTTGGGCTGGAACAGTTAATACAGGAGCAGCATTATTCTGCGCATTTTTCTTTATACCGGAAATAATGGCCATCAAAATACTACCGAACACAATTAAAAAAACAATCACAATAAATATGTTTACGAAACTAAACATGATATCCCCATAAAACATAACAATTCCCCCTATATAACATTGATTATAAATGAAATTAATTGTCGAAATGAATAGAATCATATATTCATTCATAGTATTGATGAATGAAGTGTTATGGATGTTCACCCAAAAGAAATTATTGCAAATGGATCCTTACTTATCTTTACTTTTACGGGAGAAATTAAATAAAGTTTCCTTTTCATTTGTAGAAAATTCACCTTTTGTCAGAAAAGAACTAATAATAAGCGATAAGTTGGCACCTTCACACGTCAGTCCCCATATTATTACATTAATTACTAGTATTCCTTTTAAAACAAATTAAATTTAATGTTATTAATTAGTGAATTTTTGGTACAATGTAAGTAAAGTTACTTTTCGTAACTAGATGTAAATTGCTACATTTATAGCTATACCAAACATCAATATTTTCTTAATCAATATACTTAGCAGACACAGATCAGAGGTGAACATAAGTGAAAGAATCATCTATATGTCCTCGACTAGCAAAAGCAATGGAACTTTTAGGAAAACGGTGGACAACATTAATCCTATATCAATTATTAGAAGGCTCTCAACGTTTTAATGAAATTGAATCAGCTTTACCTGTAAGCGGTCGTTTATTATCAGAGCGTCTAAAGGAATTAGAGAAAGAGGGGATTGTTGAGAGAAAGGTATTTCCGGAAGTACCAATTCGAGTTGAGTATTCATTAACTGATAAAGGCTTTGCATTAGAAGGGGCTATTCGTGAAGTTGAAAAATGGTCACAAAATTGGTTGGAATCATAGTATAAATACTTGTCAAAAAGCTTGAAATTACAGATACTTATGAAAGAGTATTGTATGTATACTGGAAAGGAATATGCTTTTATGACGATAAATAAATGGGCACAAGACTTAGCCCAAGTAATAAATTCAAATAATATTAGACTAAATGAAAGTTTAAAAAACTATACTATGACGAAGCTTGGCGGTAATGCTGATGTATTCGTCTTGCCTGACACTGAAGAAGAGGCGTCATTTGTTGTTCATTATGCCTACCAAAATAATGTACCACTTTTAATGTTAGGTAATGGCTCTAACATGGTTGTGCGTGATGGTGGCGTACGCGGTATTGTTGTGTCGTTTTCGAACTTAAATGAAATTAAAGTGGATGGTAATGAGATTTACGCACAAAGTGGAGCATTAATAAAGGATGTTTCAAAATTAGCAGCTGAACATAGTTTGACAGGTTTTGAATTTGCTTGTGGTATTCCAGGCTCAGTTGGTGGAGCGATGGCAATGAATGCTGGTGCTTATGGTGGAGAAATAAAAGATATTATCCATTTATGTACAGTGTTAACACCTCAGGGAGAACGTAAAGTTTTAACGAAGGATGAACTTGAATTAGACTATCGTAAGAGCGTAATTTCTAAAAAAGGATATTTTGTTTTATCATCACACTTCGTACTTGAAAAAGGCGATCAACATGAAATTGATGCAAAAATTGCTGACCTAACATATAAACGTGAGTCAAAGCAACCTTTGGAATATCCATCTGCTGGTAGTGTGTTTAAACGACCACCTGGGTATTTTGCGGGTAAACTTATACAAGACAGTGGCTTGCAAGGAAAAGGCGTTGGCGGTGCAGAAGTTTCGACAAAACATGCTGGCTTTATAATTAATAAAGGCGGTGCAACAGCCACAGATTATATTGAAACGATTAAGATGGTTCAACGTGTAGTAAAAGAAAAGTTTGATGTAGACCTTGAATTAGAAGTGAAAATTGTTGGCGAAGATCAATAAACCGATTTAAGACCCAATAATTTGGATATAGAGCGCCTTTCAAAACTGAAAGGCGCTTTTGTTTATGAATGTTATTTAGTAAACTTTTTCTAATAAGGTTGCATGTCGAATAACGGCGACTTACCGCGACTAGGAAAAAGGAAGATGATTTGCAAAAGCATAGTATACATAGAGGGAGTTTGAAAATGAAATTTATATCTTGGAATGTTAATGGAATACGTGCATGTGTGAAAAAAGGATTTGAAGAATACTTTCATGAAATGGATGCAGATTTTTTCTGTATTCAGGAAACAAAATGCCAAGAAGGTCAAATCGACCTACCGTTTGAGAATTACTTTCAGTATTGGAATTATGCTGAAAAAAAGGGGTATTCGGGAACTGCCATTTTTACAAAACATAAGCCTCTATCTGCGAAGTATGGTGTTGGACAAAATGATAATGAAGAAGAAGGACGTATTATTACTTTAGAATATGATAATTTTTATTTAGTAAATGTATATACACCGAATGCACAGCGAGACTTAGCACGACTTCCTAAGAGGTTACTATGGGAAGAGGACTTACTTGTGTATCTAAAACAATTAGATGAGGTAAAACCTGTGATATACTGTGGAGACCTTAATGTCGCTCACATGGAAGTCGACTTAAAAAATGCAAAATCAAATATGGGGAATTCAGGCTTCACACTTGAAGAACGAGGGAAAATGTCGGATTTATTAGCATCAGGATTTACAGATTCTTTTCGATTTTTACACCCTGAAAGAACAGATGCCTTCACTTGGTGGTCCTATATGGCAAAAGTACGTGAACGTAATATCGGATGGCGTATTGATTATTTTATTGTATCTAATTGTTTAACAAAAAATATTAAAGTGGCGGACATCCATCCGCATGTTTTAGGTAGCGATCATTGTCCAATCATATTAGAATTAGAATCGATATAACTTCAGTATGAATTTTTCCAAAAATGATGGGGCAAGACTTTCTTCTAACTATCGGAACATGTACTATATAGTAGATAAATTACCAGAGGGGAATCTCCCAAATGAAAGAGGTGGGTTAAATTAAATGGAATCAAATTCAAATTCAAAACGAAGAAAAACTAGAAAACTTATAGATTTGATAATTTGGATTGTAGGGTTAGTCATAGTAGTAGGTGGATTGATTGTCATTGGAATTCATCTGTATGTTGGAAATTCCAAGCCAACAATCGAAGGAGAGGCAATTGTAACGGTTTTAGATGAAGATGTAGTCGTGAATCGAGATGGGACAGGAGTACCTCATATTGAAGCAAAATCCGATGCAGATTTATATCGTGCGCAAGGTTATGTACAAGCACAGGATCGTTTATTCCAAATGGATTTAGCGCGACGTACAGCTAGTGGAACATTGGCAGAGGTTGTAGGACAAGACGCTGTTGATTCGGACAAATTGTTCCGTACGTTTAGTTTAAGAAATGCTGCAGAACAATCTTATGAAGCCTACGATGAGGAGACGAAACAAATTCTCGAGTGGTATTCCGAGGGTGTAAATGCATTTATAAACGAAGTAAATGGTACTAGCAAACTATCATACGAATTTAAACTTTTAGGTTACCAACCCGATGCGTGGACACCTATTGATTCATTAACGATAGGGAAATATATGGCATATGATTTAGGTGGAACTTGGACAACTCAAGCATTTAATCATTGGGCATTACAAAACTTCACAAAAGACCAACTACAAGATTTACTAATTGAAGATTCTGTAGAGGCAAAATCAATTATTGAAGCGAACTTAGAGAATCCAGTAAAAGTAGAAGGACAATTTAATACAGAATTGTTACCAAATGAATTTAGCGGTGGTAATAGCTGGGTTGTTTCTGGTGATAAAACTGAAAATGGAAAGCCTTTAATAGCAAATGACCCACATTCAGGGTTATCAACACCTTCTATTTGGTATCAAATGCATTTAGAGTCACCAGAACAAAATGTAAGTGGTGTCATTATTCCGGGTGTGCCAGGAATTCTACTAGGGCATAACGAGACAATTGCATGGGGTGTAACAGATGTTGGGGCAGACGTGCAAGATCTATATATTGAAGTGCCAAATCCAGAAGATCCAACTCAATTTAAATATGATGGAGCATGGGAACAAGCAGAAGTACGAAAAGAACCTATTAAAGTAAAAGATGGGAAAACAATTGATTATGAAGTCGTTGTAACTCGTCATGGTCCAATTATTTCAGACTTCATCAATGGTGAAGAAAATTCATCTAGTGTCTTTTCAATTCAATGGACTGCTTTAGAACCTACTTCAGAATTGAAGTCTGTACTCACATTTAACAAAGCAACGAATTGGGATGAATTTGAAACAGCATTAGCAGATTTCAAAGCTCCAGCACAAAACTTTGTCTTTGCTTCTACAGATGGGACAATAGCCTATAAAGCCAGTGGAAATGTTCCAATAAGAAAGCAAGGAGATGGTACATTCCCGGTACCAGGTGATTCCTCTGAATATGGGTGGGAAGGTTTTATTCCATTTGATGAATTGCCAACAATTACAAACCCTGAATCTGGTTATATCGCAACAGCGAATAATGATATTATTGGCGAAGAATATCCTTATCATATTACAAATTATTGGGCGCCATCATATCGTTATGAACGAATTGTTGAATTGCTAGAATCTGCGGATAACTTGAAGTTAGGCGATATGCAAGGTATTCAATCAGATAAGAAAAACTTACGGGCAGAAAGTTTGCTTCCGAGTATACTAACAACGATAAAAGACAGAGATACTGAAGGGAAATATCAGGATATTATTACACTTCTTGAAGAGTGGGAGTTATACGATAATAAAGATGCAGGAGCTCCTTTAGTATTTAATTTATTAATGTCAGAGATCCAGGATTCACTATTTAAAGATGCTATGCCAGAAGATGTTTATGACATGATGCCAAGTAAACTCCAACTAACAGACCGTATGCTAAAAGATGCTTATGAGGGATCTTCAAGTGTTTGGGTTGAAGAAGCAGGCGGTATAGAGCAACTTGTGTACAACTCGTTTGAAACAACGATTACCGACATAAAAGCAAAGTATGGTACATCAGTTTCTAAGTGGAAATGGGGAAGTTATAATAAACTTACTTTTGAACACCCTCTTTCAAATTCTCATGATTTCTTAGCAACTTACCTTAATCCTCCAAAACAAGCAGTGGGAGGTTCAAACGTAACTGTACAAGCAGCAGTTGAAGATGGTGATGGAAACGTTGATCACGGTGCATCATGGAGATATGTTGCAGACTTAAGTGACTTATCGAGTGCATATCATATGGTTGCACCTGGACAAAGCGAGCATGTAAAATCAAAATGGTATGATAATCAAGCTTCCGATTGGGTCTTTGGTCGATATCATAAGACAAAGATTAGTGGAGAATTAGATGCAACATACGAACTTCAATTAAAAGCGAAATAATGGAAATGGGCGTTTAATCTAAGCGCCCATTTTTTATTAATTCTTTTTTAATCAGAAAAGGGTCTATGGTTTGAGTTTATCATTCAATCGGTTTATTATTTATAGGCAATCTAAACAATTCTTTCTGTTGAAATGATGAAGCAAACAATAAAATTACAAACTTAAATTTACTTAGCAGATAAATACCTAAATCGATTTTTAAGGATGCCCAATTATCAAAATAGGTGAGTGGACATCTTTCCTTCTTTCTTGAAGGAAGGATGTCTTTTATGAGCTTTACTTTTAAAAAATCAAAAAGGCTCATCAAAAAGTACAATAATGGTACATTATCCTTTTCGATTACCTATTTGAGATAGATTGTAGTAAACTTAAATTATGATTTGAAAGTGAGGGAACTTATTATGCCAACACCTAGTATGGAGGACCATATCGAGCAAATATATTTATTAATTGAAAATAAAGGATATGCGCGGGTGTCTGACATAGCTGAAGCATTATCGGTTCTACCTTCCTCCGTAACAAAAATGGTCCAAAAATTAGATAAAGACGGATACTTAGTATACGAAAAATATAGAGGGCTAACACTAACTTCAAAGGGTGAGAAACTTGGCAAGCGTCTTGTGAAAAGACATGAGCTACTGGAGCAGTTTTTACGACTTATTGGAGTAGATGAGGGACGTATTTATGAGGATGTTGAAGGAATTGAACATCATTTAAGTTGGGACTCAATTGATCGTATTGCTGATTTAGTCCAATTACTAGAAGAAGATGCTGAGTTTGTGAAAAAACTTGAAGCTATGAAAGCAGCACAATAATACTGTATGTTAGAAGTGAGAGGATATAATAAATGAACGAATTGAAATCTGGTGAAGTTGTAGAACTTACTGTACTTGAAGAACAAGGGTCACGTTGGATATTGACAAATGGTGTCGATGAAATCCCCGTAAACAGTTCAGAAATAAATGAACCACTTACTGTTGGAGATCGAATTAAGGTATTTCTTTATGCTGACCGACGAGGTGACATACAAGCTACTACAGTAATTCCTCACATATTACAAGGTGAGTACGGATGGGCACGAGTAATCAAAGTTTCGAAAAAAGAAGGAGCTTATGTCGATATTGGTACTACACGTGAAGTTCTTGTTAAGGATGAAGACCTTCCTATCATAGATGTTTGGCCAGAGGTAGGCGACCATTTATTTATGACACTCCGTACAGATCGAAATGGAGATTTATATGGTCGATTAGCTACAGAGGAGAAAGTGAATGAGCTTTATGAGGGTGCATCTGAAGAATTGTACAATAAAAACATAAAAGCTCGACCATATCGACTCTTACCAGTAGGTTCATTTTTACTTGGAGTAGAAAGACCATACCGAATATTTGTGCACAATTCGGAAATGGAGTCAGAGCCAAGACTTGGGCAAGAAGTCGAGGTACGAATAATTGCTGTAAAAGAAGATGGTACATTGAACGGATCAATGATGCCTAGAAATTATGAGCGTCTAGGACAGGATGCGGAAAAAATATTACAGTACTTAAAAAGTGTCGATGGAAAAATGCCATTTGGAGATAAATCTACACCAGAAGAGATTTTAGAGATGTTTGATATGAGTAAAGGTGCATTCAAACGTGCGTTAGGAACTTTAATGAAAACTGGTAGAATAAAACAACAAGATGGATGGACTGAACTAATATAAACAATTGGGCTGCGACATATTAATTTAATGTCACAGCCTATTTTAATATGATGATGGTCATTTCTGAATTTTGCGCCTGTCGTTGCACGATCTGCGCAGAAAAGTACAGTGAACTTACTAGTTGGAACCTTTTGCCTTTTGATTCGTACTAATTGTTGAAGAACGCCATGAAGCATCAAGTAAAAAGATGGCGCTTAAGAAAGGGGATTCTCCATGAAACCAAAATTTAGTGTTATGATGTCTGCAATTGTTTTAACTTTATCTGTAATAATACCAACAAGTGCTTTTGCTACTAATAGTCAACCAAAAGCAATAAATGAAAAGCTAGGAGTACCAATCGTAGTATATGGTGCAAATTTATCAGATTCAGAAAGAACAACAGTAAAAGAAGCATTGCGAGTTAATGAAGAACCGGAAGTTGATGAAATTACTGTTTCCGGTGAAGATTTAGTCAAATATATTTCTAATAGTAATTCAAGTGCCAGAATGTACTCATCTGCAAAGATTACACGTCAAGAGGAAGGGAAAGGTCTTGTTATTAGTATTGTAACTCCTGAAAATATTACAGAAGTAACGTCTGAAATGTATGCGAATGCAATGCTGACTGCAGGTATTGAAGATGCAAGCGTCGAAGTTGCAGCCCCAAAACCGGTAACTGGGCATTCAGCATTAGTTGGTATTTATAAAGCATATGAAGTGAAAACTGGGGAAACACTAGATACAGAACGTACAGATGTTGCGAATGATGAGTTATCTGTAGCAACACAAATTGCAGAAAATGCGAATATTAGCGATGAGCAAATTGCAGCATTATTAACAGGAATTAAGCAAGACATTGCTGAATTAAATCCAGCAACAAGAGAAGAAGTAGCACAAATAGTTGAAGACCAACTCTCGAAGTTACAAATTGAATTAAGTGAACAAGACCGACAATTATTAATTGATTTAATGGATCGTATTAGTAAATTGGACATTGATTTTACAAAATTATCCGATCAACTTTCTGATTTAACAACGACGATTGAAGAAAAATTCAATAATGTGATACATGATGAGGGTTTTTGGAATGGTGTGAAAAACTTCTTTAACAATTTAATCAATACTATATCTACTTGGTTTAAATAAGATAAGTTCTAATTATTTAGATGATTATGATATAGTGGAAATAAATGGGGGTGTAGAAATGGAATTTAAATTAGCTGAAAGAGGTCCAAAACATTTTGCCTTTGAGTATGAGCAAGAGGGAAAAATGTTAGCAGAGATCGAGTGGATTCAACGTGAAAATGTAATGGATATGAACCATACATTTGTATCTGATGAGTTACGCGGACAAGGGGTAGCGAAAAAATTATTAGATCAGGCAGCAGAATATGCTAGAGAAAATAATTACAAAATGAGAGCCATTTGTTCGTATGTTGTTGCTGCTTTTGAAAGAAGCGCTGAATATGATGATGTAAAAGCTTAACTTAGGTACAATACAAATAAATTCTCATAGGCAATCAAATTGAATGACTCAGTTTGATTGCCTATTTAATTTTTTAATAAAAATGAATAAAAGCGTTTACTACTAAGGTAAGTAAAGTTGAAACAATAATATATGATGTAATCTCAAGCCCATCGTATTCATAATTCTGATGATTCATTTTATCTACCTCCTATTAGTTATGAAATTACGGTATTAATTAAACGAACTTTAGTGTAAAGAAAAGAGTAGATGATGTAATACATAAAAATTAAATTTCAACATATGTGAGTTATTTAAGAATATTCATTTTCAAGTAAGTTTATTCCAAAAAATATTTAAATAGGTAATTAGAAATATACTTTATAAAAGAAATTTATAGAAAAAAACATTAAAAGATGTCGTTAATAGAATTGGTAAAATTAGTTTGTATAAAGAAAGGGATATTTAAACAATTTTGAATGCAATTTTACGATATCATGCCACATATTGATAATTGAAGTATTAGAAAAGTAAGAGTCAATCGGTTAGATTCGGGGCACATTACAATATAAAGACTTTTAGGAGGGATCATGTGGCAAAGTTAAAGGGAAAAGGTTTTGTTATTAGTGCATTAGTTGCCGGAGGTGCCGCATACTTAAGTAAAAAGCAAAATCGTGATAAAGCAATGAGCTTTTTAACTCAAGTACAGTCAAAATTCAGTTCACTTTTTGGTTCAAAAGCGGTCATGGATTATTCATTTAAAGAGCTAGCAGAAACTGCCGCTGGTTCAACGGATTTAAGAATACGTGAAAATAACTTCATTAGTGAAGGTGGCTCTCAAACACACCTTGAGTATTACAATGAAAATGAGCAACGAGTCCTAAATTAATATCAAAAGGCTGTCCGCAGGTTCTGGACAGCCTTTATTGATTTTTACAAATAAAAGTTCTACATGAAATAATTAAATCGCGTTCTTCTAATAGTGTAGAAACTAAACATAAATGAGATGTTGAGAGAGCCATGGAAATTACAACTTAAGGTGAGTCATTATGTAGGTGTGTAAGTAAAAGAAAAAAGATGACCCAGAAGTATAAGTTAATTCGAGGTCATCTTTATATATAAATTATTAAGCGTTAATTGAAACTTCTTTTTTCATTGTTTTGTTTTTAGCAAGGTTAACATGCCAAGAAAGTGCTTCCTCTAAAATATGAGGAGTTTGTGAATTTCCAGTAGCTTCAACTGCACGGTTATAGTAATCACGTAATTGCTCTTTATAATCAGGGTGTGCACAGTTTTCAATTATTAATGCAGCACGTTCTTTTGGAGCAAGTCCACGTAAGTCTGCAATACCTTGTTCTGTAACGATTACGTCTACATCGTGCTCTGTATGATCTACGTGAGATACCATAGGAACGATTGACGAAATAGCGCCACCTTTAGCGTAAGATTTTGTTACGAAAATACCTAAACGAGCGTTACGAGCGAAGTCTCCAGAACCACCGATTCCGTTCATCATTTTTGTACCGCTTACATGAGTAGAGTTAACGTTTCCGTAAATATCTAACTCAAGTGCAGTGTTGATAGAAATTAGTCCGAGACGACGGATTACTTCTGGGTGGTTTGAAATCTCTTGAGGACGTAAGCATAATTTGTCTGCATATTTCTCAAGGTTTCCATAAACTTTTTTCTGTAATTCTTCAGAAAGAGTAATAGATGTTGCTGCTGCAAAACTTACTTTACCAGCATCAATTAAGTTAAATACCGCATCTTGAAGTACTTCTGATGCTACAACTAGGTCTTCAAATTCTGAGTCTGCAAAGCCGTCTAATACTGCGTTTGCAACAGAACCTACTCCTGATTGTAAAGGCATTAATTTATTAGTTAAGCGACCAGCTTTAATTTCAGAACGGAAGAAATCAAGTAAAAGATTTGCCATTGTTTGAGTCTCTTCATCTGGTGGAACGATTAATGAAGGAGCATCTGGCTCTTCAGAAATAACAATTGCTTTAATTTTCGCAGGATCTACTTTGATACCGATTTCACCGATGCGTGCTTCTGCATTTGTCATTGGAATCGCTTCACGTTGCCCTTGTGGTGCTGGAACATAAATATCGTGAATTCCAATCAGGCTCTCTGGGTGAGTAATGTTTAACTCAACAATAATATTTTCTGCATACTCAGCAAAAATAGGTGAGTTACCTACAGAAGTTGTAGGGATAATATATCCTTCTTCAGTAATAGCAGTAGCTTCTAAGATTAAGTATTGAATAGGGCCAATGATTCCTTGGCGAACTAATTCGGCATTATGAGACAGATGAGCATCTACATATAAAACATCACCAGAGTTAATTTGGCCACGAATAACTGGGTCTGCAATAAATGGTCCACGTTTACGAATAGCACCTGCTTCTGCTAAATGCTTGTCCACTTCTGGTCCAAGTGAAGCGCCAGTATAAACATCAATTTTAAATTCCCCTTGTTTAGCACGTTCGACTAATGCCATTGGAACAACTTTTGCATCTCCAGCACGTGTAAACCCGCTCATTCCAACTACAGCACCGTTTTCAATTAGTGCTGCTGCTTCTTCAGCAGATACAACTTTCTCTGCTAATTCTTTTAAACCTAAGCGTTTTTCTACTCTTGAATCCATATATAAATCCTCCCCATAATAGATATGCTAAGAATATTCGGTACTCCATATTAAGTGAGAAACTCACTCAATATATTAAACTTATACTTTTATAATAGCACCATCCTGTCACAAAATCTTCAATAAATATATGTAAGTGCTTAAAAAACGAATAATCGAGCAAATATCAGCGAAAACGAGTTTTTGTGACGATAAATTTCATTTAAAATTATATTTTCGACAATCAAAAAAATACAAAAGCGACCTTTCTATGGTAGTCCAAAGGTCGCTGTTTATATTATGGGACTATAATTTAAAAGCCAAGTGAGCGGCGGAAATAACTAGCATATCTTTGGCTTACAGGAATTCTAGTTCCATCCTTCATTATTAGTAAGAATGTTGAATGTGAATCAGGTTGGATTTCTTCTATAAAATCAATGTTAACAATATAAGAACGATGACATCGAATAAACGAGTCAGAAGCAAGGAATAATTCAAGGTCACTTAAATTAAGACGGTGATAACCTTCGCGGTGCATTGTTTTAACAAATGTTTTACGCAGTTGAGTTTCAAGGTAAATTACTTGGTTATGTTTAATTGGATACCAACAATCGTCTATTTTGATTGTAATATAGTTAGTTAAAAATGGTGAAGGTTTTTGAGGGAAAATTGCTGTAACAGCACCTCTAATTTCTCCTTCTTCAATTAAAGGTATACTTGTACCATAATAAGGAACGCCAAAAACATCTTGTTCGATATATGAATTAGTTTTTTGCCCATATGTAACTGCTTTGTGTGCTGCAGATCCTTCTTTAATAGGATCTCCGGGCTTGATTTTTAAATCCACTTTTTTACTTGGCTGGTAGTATAGATATTCATTTGTATCTGAAATAGCGATTGATGTGTTTTCAGGGAAGAACTCCTTAATAATATCCATGATTTCTTCAATTTGTTTTGGTTCCATCTTGTAACACCTCTTTTTTGTATGCAAATAAATTTATATTGTCTATTTTACTACATTTCAAAGAAAAGAAATAGAAAATTGTTGAATAATGGAGGATTTTTGCGCAAGAGTGAAAAAACAGTGAAATAATCATCTGAATTATTCAACATATATTATATAAATAGAATATTATTTTTCTTAAAATGAATAACTTTAGTACTATTTCTAATCAAAAATCTAGTTGATAGAGCATCATAAAATATGGTAAACTGCTGATTAGTTACAATTTATTATTATTTTCTTTATATTTTGTAAGTTGAAGTTTGAGTTTTTCTATCATATAGTGCATATATTATGGTTTCGGTAAATAAAAGGGGATTTTTTACCAATATTGTTGTCACGTTCAAAGTTTATATTAAAATAATATTAGTGTTGTTAATAAATAATTTATGTGCAATTGCATTCATAGAAAGATGGGGTAATAATGCAACTACATCAACATTCAATATCTGAGACAATATCTAAAAGATACTTTCAAGAAATTGACCATATTAATCAATACAGTGGGGTTGAAGATTTTTATAGTATAGAATCCAAATTGTTATTTGAAATCTTTCATTTAGAATCTACAAAGGCTAAAAAATCTTTACATGAATTGATTGATATTTTATCAATTCGTTTCGGTAAACAGGTGATCAAAGTAGTTCGCAATTATTTTGTGATTCTTTCATCAATTGTTGCGCGTAAATTATTAGATAATCAAGTTCCTTCGAAGAAAGCGTTTGCATTCAATCTAGCTTGTGCAGATATGATTGAAAATAAAATGAAGGATGCTGAATTTCTTCAATTTGCAGACGAGTTAATTGATTTTTACGTTTATTTTATAGCTGATCGCAAACAACCAACATTCCGTCACCAAACGGTCAATAAGGTTATTATGTACATAAATGATGAATTAGAAAGTGATTTAACAGTAGAGAGCATAGCCAATAAGTTCCATATTAGTACAAGCCACCTATCGCGTATTTTTAGAGAACATGTGGGGATTACTTTAGTGGAATATTTGAATGTTCGCAGAGTGGAAGAATCACAGTATTATTTAAGACACACAAATAAAAGTATCACCTCTATATCAGACCAGTTCCACTTTTGTAATCAAAGTTACTTTACTCGCATATTTAAAAAATATACGGGTGTAACGCCTAAACATTTTAGAGATGAATTGCACCATGAGTTCTTTAGGTATGAAATGAATGAAGTTGAGTTTGAAAAGGTTTAAGTAAGCGGCTGAAATAGTAACAGGTCAACGATTATAAGGATGACTTAAATTTGAATGTACCTGCTAATTGATATTGTTATATTAATTATGTATACTCAGGCGTAGTGATTAATTATAGTGGGTGGATAAATGAAAAAACTAATGATGTTCTCCATGCTTGGACTAATGGTATTCGTTCTATCTGGCTGTCAAGCAGTAGAGAATCAAGAAGGATTTTTTTATAGCACATTTGTTAAACCGATGGATTGGTTACTAGACTTCTTAGGGAATAGTATTTTTAATGGTAGCTATGGATTGGCAATTATTACGATTACACTAGCGATTCGGTTAATCTTAATGCCTTTTATGTTGAAGAACTATCGAAATCAATCACTTATGAAGTCAAAAATGGATGTCGTTAAACCTAAGATGGATGAAATCCAAGGTAGACTTAAAGAAGCTAAAACAAAAGAAGAACAAATGGCAATTCAACAAGAAATGCTTGCACTATATCGTGAGAATGGCATTAATCCATTAAATATGGGTTGTTTACCAATGGTTATACAAATGCCAATCATTATGGGCTTGTATTTTGCAATTCTTTATTCGGGTGATGTAAAAACGCACGAGTTTTTATGGTTTAACCTAGGCACGCCTGATATAGTAATGACAATCGTAGCAGGGATTGTTTATTTCGTACAAGCAAAAGTTTCACTATGGACTGTTCCTGATGCACAAAAGGCACAAATGAAAATGATGATCTACATTTCGCCGATTATGATTGTATTTATTTCATTTACTTCAATGGCAGCATTACCGTTATACTGGTCTGTCAGTGGGTTATTCTTAATATTACAAACTTATATTGGAAGAAAATATTATTCAGAGCACCCAGAGAAAGCCCTAAAAGAATAGAATTATTTAAGCCGAAGCTTTTATAGCCTCGGCTTTCATTTTGTTTAATCGACAAATTTATACATATTCCATGAGCCAAATTGGTTAAACAGTGCTAAAATATAATTATTGTTAAAAGAAAGTAGGAAAAGTACAAAATGAAGCCCTCATTCAACAATAATCATAATAAAAATAAAAAATATATGATCTGGATAATTGTACTCACTAGTTTAGTTGTTTTAGGTGCTGCTACTTATTTTGTTATAAAAAATCCAAGCATTTTAAATAACTCTTCTGGAAGTCAAATTCCAAACCAAGAGTCGAAAGAGAATGAAGGAAATAACGACTTAGAACCTAAAGAACAATCTGATGTAGACTCTTCAAATAGTGAAAATTCTCCACAAAAAGGTGATCAGACACCTGAAGTTGTGGATGATAACGGTTATATCGTAGGACAGCCCGAAGCTACTGAACCAACATATGTCGATGGGGTATTAATAGCAAATAAAAAATACCCATTACCTAAGACCTTCCAGCCGGGAGAAGATGTTGATGCTCGAGCAGCTTTTGAATTAATGGCCGGAGATGCGAGAAAAGCTGGTTTTGAGATAGTAGCTTTTAGTACATATCGTTCTTATGAGTATCAACAAACTTTATATAACAATTATGTGGAGCGAGATGGAAAAGAAAATGCAGATCGCTATAGTGCGAGACCTGGATATTCTGAGCATCAAACGGGGTTAGCGTTTGATATTGGAGAAGTAGGTCGAGAAGATTTGTGGCTTACTAGTGAGTTTGGTGAAACTGAGGCAGGTAAATGGCTAGTAAATAACGCTCATAAATATGGTTTTATATTAAGGTATCCTCAAGGGAAAGAAAAAATAACTGGGTATATGTATGAGTCATGGCACTTCCGATATTTAGGAATACAATTAGCAACTGATGTGAAAAAATCCAGTTTAACTTTAGAAGAATATTTAGGCATACAATAAAGAAAAGGATGGCGCGCTGCCATCCTTTTTTTATAATATGAGGCTGGGACATTAATAGAGTTTTTAAGGAAAGCCACTATTCTCTATAATAAGATTTTGATACTTGATAATTTGAGAGCAATAAGTGTTAGCCACTCTCCAGAAACCGCGGCCTACCACTGTAAGCCGCGCAAAATCTCCGGAACATTTAGAAGCCCATATTTTATGTGAGCGGACCTTACACAAAGCACAAAGACAAGTCGAAAAGACATGTTTCAACATGGCTTTACGGCTTGTGTGCTTAGTCCGCTCTCAGCATAAACTTTATAAGAATTCCGATTAGAATGTTTTCTACTTATTATACTGGAACATCAAAAAAGCACCATTTTTCCTCTTGAGAAAAATAGTGCTTTTGTTTTGTCCCAGCCCCTTTTCTTACGATTAGTCAAGTATATTTATTTAAATTCTTTTATGTTTTATGATTTAGTTGTAGTTGGGAGGGGTACCCCTCCCAACTACAACTAAATTTTCGCATACCAAAAAGACCTAACGTTTTTTCATTTTTTCGAAAGGTCATTTATGCTATAGTAAATGTATTCGATTATATTTAGTTTGTGGCTGTTTCATAATCGTAAAGAATGCCATGTGTCAGTAACTGAAACGTCACTTTCAGAAACTTATTGATACATGCGATAATCGCAACCTTATGAGGCTTTCTCTGAGGTTGCGTTTTTAATTTATAATAATAATCCACAAAATGATTATGTTTTTGTTTTAACATAAGCATCGCTTGTATCGTAAAATATAAAATTTTCCGCAGATGTTTATTCCCTCGTTTATTGATACGGTCACGGTACTGGGTATTCCCCGATTGATAACGCATAATATCTATTCCTACATACGCATTTAATTGTTTCGCATTTTTAAAGCGACGAATATCACCCATTTCACCAATGATTCTACAAGCAGTTGAATCGCCAATACCAGGAATCGAGCGTAATACGAGATATTCTTTACGTTCTTTCGATAATTCTGCCATCAATTTTATCAGTGCTTCCTTCTTTTCTTTTAAAGCTGAGATTCGAGCTGCGTAATCTCGTACTTGATCACATCGAACATCTGTCGCCTTAATCGCCGGATAACTATTTTCAGCTGTTTCTAATAACGTGATTGCTTTTTTCTCTGCACGATCTAAAGATAGATTTTTTTGCGTATTTGCCTTTAATCGATTTTTAATAATTGTTTTCGAATGGGCTAATACAAGTGCTGGATGAGGGTAGAGTTGCACGATGTTTAAAAACAGTGCTGAATTCGGTGTCAGTAACTTTTCTAATTCTGGAAAACTCATCTGTAAAATCGAATGCATTCGACTTTTTAGTAAAATCATTTCTTCATCGATTTCATCGTAATATCTTGTCAGTGCACGCATCTGTTCGTAGTACTCTTCTTGTATATATGTAGATTCACGTTCCATTTTAAAATGCGTTTTCGCAAGCTCATGAGCATCACTCATATCCGTTTTATGTCGTCGCATCTTCGCCATCTGTAAATTCGCTTCAAGTGGATTCATGCGGCTGTATGTATATCCATAATCTTTGAAAAACGCTTCGACAGGTTTTGAATAGACACCCGTTGCTTCAAAAACAATCTCCGGTGCTTGTCCATCTAGCTTGATGATTTCTTCGATACGTTCATGTAATCGGTCAAAATCTACACGTGTATGATGTAATTCACCTTCAAATTCACAGCGACAATAGCGATCGTAAATGACCATTGTACTTTTTCCTTTACTGACATCTAATGCAATGACATGTTTCATACATATCCTCCTTTTTAGCCAATCATAGAAGTCTTCACAGTGCCTTATCGATTCCACTTTCTTATACACGATCTCTTGGACCCAACATACTAAACTGATTCACATAAGGGTATGAAGTTAGCCGGTTTTTAATACGGATTCAAAATGATCCCAGAGGCTGGTCGACTTTCCTTCACTTCTACTATAAAAAATAGTAGCACAAACCATGGCCTCGGTTTGTGCTACTAATGTTAGTATGTTTTTTATAATATTGGAGATAGTAATCTTGAAATAGACTCTTTAAACTTAATAAGTAATGAACGACTTTCATATCGTTCTAACGTTAACTCTGTACAGTCGAAAATATCCTTTTCAAAGATTTCAGCAAGTTCATGGGAAATTTGATGATCGTAAAGAAATGCGTTTACCTCAAAGTTTAAACTAAAACTTCTTACATCTATATTCGCTGTTCCAACTGTAGATGCTTCGTCATCTATAACAATCATTTTTGCGTGAATAAATCCTTTTTCGTAAATATAAACTTTTGCGCCGGATTTTAAGAGATTTCCTACATATGAATACGTTGCCCAGTAAACAAACATATGATCAGGTTTGTTAGGAATCATAATTCGAACGTCGATTCCTGAAAGGGCGGCAATTTCAATGGCATTTAAGAAGCTACTATCTGGTATGAAATATGGTGTCTGGATATAAATATATTTTTTAGCACTCATAAGTAATTTTAAATATCCATTTTTTATTGTCTGCCATTCAGAGTCAGGCCCACTAGAAACGATTTGTAACGCGACATCTCCCTTTTTGGGGATTGCGGGGAAGTAATGCTCTGAGTAATCAATACTATTATTACTTGCTTGGTTCCAATCTAGTAAAAAGCGCGTTTGTAGAGGGTGTACAGAACTCCCCTCTATTCTTAAATGAGTATCTCGCCAATAACCAAATTTTTTATTTAATCCTAAATATTCGTCTCCAACATTAAAGCCACCGATGTAACCAATACGACCATCAATGACAACAATTTTACGATGATTACGGAAGTTCAATCGTGGATTAAATAATGGGAGTATTGAAGGGAAAAAGACTTCAACTTCACCACCCAATTTGGTTAACTCCTGAAAGTTTCTCTTTTTTACAGCGCGAGAACCCATTTCATCGTATAAAATGCGAACCTTCACACCCTGTTTTGCTTTTTTCTTTAAAACATCAATTATACGTTGACCTAAATTATCAAGTTTAAAAATATAATATTGGATATGTATATGATCTTTTGCTAATAAAATATCTTCTATTAAAGATTCAAACTTTTCGGCACCATCATCGTATATTTTCACTTCATTATCTTGGGTTAAAACGGCTGTACTTGTTTTTAAATTTAACTGAATTAGTTCTTTATGATTCTCAACATGTAAGGATTTAAACTCAAGAGTATTCTCTTCTAATGCCTCAAGCTGGTAACTAATTAATTTATCGATTCCAATATCTTTGGAACCTTCCCAACGAAAAAGATGCTTTTTTCGAAGTTGTCTACCGAGCATTAAATATAATATAAATCCTAATAGTGGAAGGAAGAATAGTACAAGAACCCATGCCCAAGTAGAAGATGCATCTTTACGTTCTAAGAAAATAACAGTTATAGCGAATATCGTATTCAATGCCAAAATAACAGGGAGAAATACTACTGTATCTAAGATGCCCATGAAATGTGCACACCTCTTTATTCTTTTGTCCTTATTATATCGTTAAAATGATGTGATGGATAAAGGAATGACTTCAAAAATTATTATATCAATAATATTTAGTATTGTTCAGCAATAAAATATACTTCAGAAAAATCGAGTTTCAGTAATTTCTCTTTATTGATAAAAAATTTAATGATCCCGGAGTCACCCCACATAATTTCCTGAGAATCATTCGAAACGACTTGTAATAATAACGTATCAAACCGCTTTAAAAAATTTGATCTAGACCTCGGATCGTTATAAATAAAGTAAGGGTACCCACCAAGTTTGTGATCAGCACCTAAAAAATGTTCAAAGTAAAATTCCTCCAATGTTCGACCGTCTTCTGTTATTGTGCAGTCAGATGTTGGAAAGTTTATATATGAGTTAAACCTATAATCCATTGCCGAAACTGGTTCAATCATTTTACTTATGGATAAATGTAATTCATTTTTTATAGGAAAGGGAGTAATAAAATCTCCTTTTATAATAGAGAAATCTGTAACAAGTTTATCTTGAGACACCACTTCAGGGAAATAGCGAACTTTAAAGTCCTGTTGAAAAATTTGTTCTGTCCTTTTTTCATAAAGTAATTCTTGAGTTCTAGAAATAAAAAATTGTAATAAACCATTTTTAGGAAATGGTTTTTCGAAAGGTAATTGTGAAAAGTTTACTTGTGCTAATAAGTCCATATATTGACCTTTTCGATCTTTTGGTAACCTATAACTTTTAGGTAGATACGGCAAACCTGCAAACTTACTATCTGTTATCGAAGTGTTTTGAAACTCTGGCATTATAATGAAAGAAGTCTTTGCTGAAAGTTCTATAGTTTGCCGAAATTTTTCTAGTTCGCTTGGTAAAGAGAGGTGTTGAGATAACTCCACAATGATTCCCCCATAAAATGTAAATGAGATGGTTATTTATGTATCTTTCCCAACTATTAGAATAGGATAAACGCTAAAAAAATAAAGCAATGCGTAATATATTATACGCATTGCTTATATTATTCATGTTCAGCTCTTAGTGAATTACCCGACCTCTTAAATAATAAGATGAGGCCGACAGCAATTAATGCTATAAAAATCGAAACATAATATGTTAATGACAAATCGATTTTAAATAATGAAGTGAAAAATAAGGGGCCAATAATGCGTCCCAAATTATCCATTGAATAAGTTAATCCCGCAGCTGTACCGTATTTTCCACCTGACTCCTTTGAAGTTAGTGAAACGACACATGTTCTGGCTAAAGCGTTACCAGCAGTAAAGACACAAAGTGCAAAACCGGCAAAAACGATGTTGATCGTAAAAGTCATAAGTAGTAATCCAACTGCTGTTACAAATTGTGCACCGATTAACCAACTACTTTCCTTTCCGTCTTTAATTTTTCGAATTACTCCACCTTGAATTGCAGCATCCACAAACCCACTGAATAAAAATAAAAGTCCTAGTTGAAGAGGGGTAATGTCGATTTTTTTGATTTGGAATAATTGAAATGTTGCTTCTACACCCGCTAATGTAAAGGTTACAAAAAATGAAAAGATGATTAGGTAACGAACCCGATAGCGTAATAAATCTGATGCACCAGTTGGTACAATTGCACGTTTATTTGCCTCTCCTCTTCGTTCTGGTTCCTTTAATACAACGAGTGCGTAAAAGAACAAAATCCCAATTAGGATTGCCGAAGCCGTATAAGGAAGTTGCAAACTAATATGTCCTAACATCCCACCAATAGCTGGTCCAAAAATGAACCCTAGGCCGATGGACATTCCCATAAAACCCATATATTTATTTCGGTTTTCATTTGTTGACATATCTCCAATAAAACCAGTGACTGATGTATAGAGCGCACCTGAAAATAGTCCGCCAATTATACGTGACACGTACAACATGAATAAATTATCAATAAATAAACTAAATAAGACAAAACTTAGAAAAAAACCAATAAGGCCAATTAGAATAAGTTGTTTTCGTCCAAATTTATCTGAAAGTTGTCCCCAAAATGGAGCTGTAAAAAAGCTTGCCAAAGCATATATTGTTAATAATCCACCAACATGGATTTCATCCCAGCCTTGTTGGATAATTACTTCTGGTAGAACTGGAATGATAATACCGAACCCAAGATAAACAAAGAATTGTACAGATAGTAACAAAAGTAGTGATTTTTTCATAAAGGACCTGCTTTCTACCAATGAACGTAATATCAACATTTTACCTCGAGTAATAAAGTGAAACAAGTTTCTATAAATGACGTAATTTATTAAAGTTTTTTAATACAAGAGTGATTGGAGTTTAGGGAAGAGGGCAATACTGTTTTTTGAGGTCTAAGGTACATAAAAAGGGGTTTATAGGTAATTACAAAACCTTAATGCAATTTACTTGACTTTTACATGTTGTAACAGAATTGATAAACAATTCTTTTTAGAAACATGTTATGATTAGCAAAGATTACTTGTCTGACCTCTTATACTTGGAACTTCAAAAAGGATTGAGCGTTATTTTAATTGGAAAGGTTAGGTGGAACGTATGACGAAGGAAGTAGACTTGAAAAATATCGTTAAAAATTTATCGAAATTAGGTGTTACTGCATCAGTTACAAAGTCGCGTCTTGAATTATTAAAAGTATTAACACCACCAACACAAACTCCGCAAGCATAAATAGAAAATAATAAAAATACCCGACTTACTTTACATGAAGTAAGTCGGGTATTTTTTTAGATTAGATAGAAAATATTCTTGGATAGAAAAATTATGAGTGTGTTGCTATTCGTCTTCATCCATTGTTGAGAACATATAAGTGCGATAATGAAATCTCATACTGAATACTAAACCAATTGCTAAAGCGTTCCCCATTAACGAACTACCTCCGTAACTAATAAACGGAAGAGGGATACCTGTAATTGGTAGTAATTGAATAGTCATTCCAATATTCTCGAAAACGTGGAATGTAATCATCGCGATAATACCAGCGCAAACATATGTGCAAAAAGGATCCTTCAAAGTTAGCGTGGTTTTCGTTAAATGATAAATCAATAAAAAGTATAAGCAAATCACAAAGCTTGCCCCAATGAATCCCCACTCTTCGCCAATTACTGTAAATACAAAGTCTGTATGATTTTCTGCTACATAAACTTCGCGGCCAGCATAACCTTTACCAAATATCTCACCTGAACCAATAGCATTAAGAGATGTAATCAAATGATATCCCCAGTCAGAAGAATAGGCATAAGGATCGAGCCATGAATAAATTCTGGCAAATTGATACGGGCTAAAGCCGAATTTTTCCTCGAGGAAATCTTGAGCAAATAGGGCCATCCATAAAAGTAAACCACCGATCGTAACACCACTAGCGAAAACAGGGAGAATAATCTTCCATGAAATCCCTGCCACGATAACTAATGCTGCTGTAATTGCTAAAAATACGAGTGCAGAACCAAGGTCTGGCTGTTTCATAATAAATCCAAGTGGGACTAATAACGTAAGTGCAATTTTACCGAGTAATAAAAAATCAGTTTTTATGGATTTTAAAGAGTGCGTTTCATGGTGCTTACTAATTAAACGAGCAAGTGCTAAAATGTAAAATGTTTTCATAAACTCTGATGGTTGAATATTTCCAACGGGTGTACCAAACCAACTTTTAGCTCCATTAACTCTTCTTGCAAAATCTCCTTCAGGAATAATGAAAAGTACCAAAAGTAAAAATACACCGAAGCCATATAAATACCAAGACATTTTTTTATATTGATCCGGTTCGAAATACATGACCAAAGCAATAATGATTGAACCAATAACGTACCATTGTAATTGTTTCAATACGAAATTCTCAAGATACTGACCAGTAGTTTGGGCTGAGGAAATAGCCGTTAAACTAATAATCAGAAACATAAAAAGAATAAACGCGAGTCTCCAGTCAAATCTCCCCGCAAAATTTCGATTATAATCCATATTCATTTCACCCAAATATCTATAAGATTGTAGGTTGCTCTGATGGTGTTAATCAGATAACCTCGAAAGTAAAAATTATTGTAAATGTTTTGTAATAATGTTTTTGGTTAAGGATAGATATACTCATTATTTTTAATGTATTTCAAAAAAATTTAAATTGAATTTAGCTATCCGAAATCAACTTTTTTACTGTAACATATTATAGCGTAAAAAGGGACTTTTCAGTTAAACAATAAGTTCAGACGAAAAGATGACGAAAATGTTTCAAAAATAAAAAATAAATCATATAATAAAATCTGAGGCTAACTTTTGGAGAGTGATCGTATGTCAAAAAAGAAGAGAAATGCTGACGATTACATGCATCATTTATATATACATATGAATGACGTAGATCATTTTGTAATTTTTAGTGGCCTATCTTTAAAGCAGTTTATTAATTCTGTAAACAGTTTACCTAATTTATTACTAATAAAACATGGCTACGAAGATGGTTCATTTAACATGCATACACAATTTGACTTTATTACAAATGAAGATTTAAATGGTTTTTCTAAGAAAATGGCGGATTATACAAATGAGATTTGTTGGGTTGACTTTGAAGAGGAGAAATATTTAAATCAACTTTCTCCAATTGAGCAAGCTGAGTTGCTTTACATTGGTCATAAAAAAGAATCGATTGGTTCACCATTCTTTTCGAAGCTTCAAAACCGTTATGTCTATTATTCATCCGAAAATCAAAAGGTAACTAAAATATACTTCCGATTTTTAGAAGACTCAGAAATTTTAGTTTCAAATTTATATAATAAAATGATTAAAGAAAAAGAAGGGAACGGAAGCTTTTGGCGCCGTAAATCAAAGGAAAAGGTTCCTTCACTTGATCCCGCCTTTTTAAAAGCCTACCGTCCATTCGCTAAAGACGGGGCATTGCTATCATTATATAAGATGGAGAAACCGAACAACTACTATGGTGTGGAAATTCGAACCCTCGCAGATTACGATTATCCTGATGAAGTTTGGGATGATTTAGATGAAATTTTGAAACAAAAATATGATGAACTAATAAAAATTACTTAAACTCACTGTCAATGCAACCGTCTAGATTGGCAGGGGGTTTTTTATCTTTCAGTACAAAACTACTTCATCTTTACTTTGAAATCCGGCTCCTGGTGTTACTCTTCGCGAAAATGATTAGGTTTCAATGTTAGTCTGAAATGTAGACGTAATGATTTGTTGGGTAATTTTAATTCATGGTCAAATTGTTTTCATGATAAACTAGAAATACTCAATATTTGGAGGTAAATTTATGAAAAGACGTATCGGTTTATTATACGGGGGTAAATCCGCTGAGCATGAAGTTTCTTTGTCTACGGCGATGGCTGTAATTAAGGCAATTAACTTTGATTCTTACGAGGTATACCCGATTTTTATTTCTCTTGATGGGCAATGGCATAGAGGACCACAATTAATGGCCCCTGTAGAATCAATAGAACAACTACAATTTACAGTTGATGGAGATAATAAACCAAATAATATAACAAAGTTTCTTTTAGATGAAAATGGTGAGGAAGTAAATTTTGATGTAATTTTCCCATTACTTCATGGAACAAATGGTGAAGATGGTACTGTACAAGGCTTATTAGAGGTGTTAAACATTCCTTATGTTGGGAATGGTGTATTAGCTTCAGCAGCAGGAATGGATAAAGTCATTATGAAGCAGCTCTTTGAAATTGCTGGGTTAAAACAAGTTCCTTTCGTTTACTTTATTCGTAGTGAATGGAATAGTGAGCAAGATGAAATTTTAAGTAAATGTGAAAAAGAACTTTCCTGGCCGATGTTTGTTAAGCCTGCAAACTTAGGTTCTAGTGTCGGAATTAGTAAAGCAAACAATAAAGAAGAATTAGTAAAAGCTATAAAATTTGCTTTCCAATATGACAGAAAAGTATTGGTTGAACAAGGAATTGTAGCGAGAGAAATTGAAACGGCTGTTTTAGGAAATGACAATCCAAAAGTCTCCGTTGCTGGGGAGATTAAGCCAAATACGGACTTTTATGACTATGATTCTAAATATAAAGATGGTTCAACTTCATTAATTATACCTGCAGTTATTACACCAGAAGTCGAAACAACTTTGAAAGATATGGCAGTCCGTGCGTTTAAAATTTTAGATTGCTCAGGACTTGTTCGTTCAGACTTCTTTGTAACCCAAGATAATCAAGTGTTTATTAATGAAGTAAATACAATGCCTGGTTTTACACCAGTAAGCATGTATCCATTGCTATGGCAACATACCAATGTTAGCTACCCAGAATTAATCGATATCTTAATCCAATTGGCAATTGAACGCCATAATGAAAAACAACAACTTCAATACAATAAAGACTAAAAGTAGGCGTGACGATGAGAAAAACTTTAAATGAAATTGCGAATTGGTTAAGTCAGGATCCTGTGAATTTTGGAGAAACAATAGTAACTGGTGTTTCAATTGATACACGTACAATTTCAAAAGGGGATCTATTTGTTCCGTTTCGTGGAGAATTAGTAAATGGTCATAAATTTGTAGAACAGGCGTTTGAAAAAGGGGCAGGGGCCTCACTATGGTTAAAAGATGAACCTAATCCACCAAGTGACCGACCAATCATTTTTGTTGAAAGTGCTGAACTAGCGCTTCAACAAATGGCTCGTGCTTATCGTCAGCAACATAATGCTAAATTTATTGGTGTTACCGGATCAAATGGGAAAACATCTTCTAAAGATATATTAGCAAGTATGCTAACACCCTATTATAAAGTTCAAAAAACAATTGGTAATTTTAATAATGAGTTAGGGTTACCCTTGACAATTTTATCCCTTGATGAAGATACGGAGATTGCAGTTTTGGAAATGGGTATGAGTGGTTTTGGTGAAATCGACTTTTTATCGAACTTAGCCAAACCGCATTATGCGGTGATTACAAATATTGGCGAAGCGCATATGCAAGACTTAGGGTCTCGAGAGGGAATTGCAAAAGCCAAGTTTGAAATTGTAAATGGCTTAGGTGCCGATGGAATTTTAGTTTATGATGGTGATGAGCCATTACTTCAAGAACTAGTTGCAAATGGCCCTAAATCAATTCAATATTTAAGTTTTGGTTTCCAAGATAATCATGCTTTAACAGCCTATGATTTATCAACTGTTGACCAAGGAAGTAGTTTTAATGTGAAAGGGTTGATCAATGGGAATTTCTTTATTCCTGTTTTAGGTCAACACCAAGTGAAAAATACATTAAATGCAATGTTAATTGCAAATGCTTTAGGTTTAACGGAAGATCAAATTAGAAAAGGGTTACAACAAGTATCTTTAACGAATATGAGAATGCAATTAGTGAATGCAAAAAATGATATATTGTTTATTAATGATGCCTATAATGCTGCACCAACTTCAATGCGAGCAGCGATTGAGTTTGTTCAATCTACCACTTTAAGGAATGATAAGTGGCTAGTACTTGGCGATATGCTTGAATTAGGAGAGAACGAGCAACAATTCCACGAGCAAATTGCTAATGTAATCGACCAGTCAAAGATCACGAAAGTTTGTCTATTTGGCCCACGGATGAATTGGCTTTTCGATAAACTTAAAATGAATTTTGCCCCTGAGCAATTGGTCTATACGGAAAATGATTACAATGTGATCATCCAATATATTGAACAATATGCAAATAATGATTCATTAATCTTATTAAAAGGTTCCAGAGGCATGAAGCTTGAAACCATTTTACATTCATTTATCTAGCCGTAAAAAAACCCTACTTTAAAGTAGGGTTTTTTCAATATAAAAAGTTCATTCAATTTGGAAATAACTTGCGGTACGAACTTAAAAAGACATATGGAGCCACTGATATATTTGTAATATACAATGTGGTAAAATTCAGAAAAAAGGGGAATCGGGGTGAGTATCATAGCAATTGGGGTTCTTATGTTACATGGTTTTTCAGGAGGTCCATATGAAATTATTCCGTTGGCAAATTATTTAAAAGAACATACAAATTGGTTAATAGATACTCCAACTTTTACAGGACATGGGGAAACACTTTCTTTGCTCGGGTTTAAAGCAGAACATTGGATGATGGATGCTGAAATTGCCTTTCGAAAATTAGCGAAAAAAGTAAGTGAAGTAATAGTAATCGGTTTTTCTATGGGAGGTATACTAGCGCTTTATTTGGCAAAAAGATATAAAGTAAAAAAGCTTGTATTATTAAGTGCAGCTGCAAAATATGTGGCGCCAGCTCAATTATTAACGGACCTACGAATAATGGCAAAGGATGCAATCAATGGGCATTTGAAAGATAACGAATTATTTATTAGATATGAGAGCAAAATAATGAATGTTCCTGTTAGTGCTACGTTTCAATTTATGAAAATTGTAAAAATGGTTGAGCCTTACATCACATCAATAAATGTGCCAACCTATATTGTACAAGGAAAATGTGATGGAATAGTTCCTTATACAACCGCTCACTATTTATATGATTTACTGCCTACAAGTGAAAAGGATATGTATTTTTCAGCGAATGGAAAACACCATATTTGTTATAGTGAAGACTGTAATATATGGTTTCCAAAAGTGTTAAATTTTTTGCAAATAAAATAAAAAAATAGAAACTTAGGAGCATTATCGTTGCATAGGCAAGAGTTGCATGTTAGACTGTTTTAAGCAATGGATACATTTTGTGCAAAGGCTCTTCATGTTTTGTTGAAGAGTGCTTTTTTTTGAAATTAACGGTTTTATTCTATTGTTATTCATCACATTACGATATTAAAGTGTAGAATTGAACCGCTCGGCAAAGACCGGGCTTTCCTTTTCATATAAAGAGACTCTCTACAATTAGGTAGAGATTTATTAAGTAACGGAAACGTTCCAAATTAGGCTCGAGTTTGCCGACACTTCATCTGAAAATGTAACCATTTGTCAACTTATAGGAAAAAGGAGAATGAAAGGTTTGACAAATTTTTCAGAATTAAATATTAGCGAATCGACATTACGTTCATTAAAACGAATGGGATTTGAAGAAGCAACACCAATCCAAGAGGGAACTATTAAGTTTGCATTAGCAGGTCGTGACGTATTAGGCCAGGCGCAAACTGGTACAGGTAAAACTGCAGCATTCGGAATACCTCTAATTGAAAAAATTGACCCGAAAAACCCAAATATTCAAGCATTGATTATTGCCCCTACTCGTGAATTAGCAATCCAAGTTTCAGAAGAACTATATAAAATTGGTTATGATAAACGTATTAAGTTATTGTCTGTGTACGGTGGTCAAGAAATCGGACGCCAAATTCGTGCATTAAAAAATAACCCACAAATTATTGTTGGTACTCCTGGTCGTATTCAAGATCATATTAACCGTCGTACATTAAAGCTTGATGGAGTACAAACACTTGTACTAGACGAAGCAGACGAAATGCTTAACATGGGCTTTATTGATGATATTAATGCGATTTTAGAAAATGTACCAAAAGAACGCCAAACATTATTATTCTCAGCTACAATGCCACCAGCAATTCAAAAAATTGCTCAAACATTTATGAATGAGCCTGAAAATGTAAAAATCAAATCAAAAGAAATGACTGTAGAAAATATCGACCAATATTTCGTTAAAGCACAAGAACGTGAAAAATTCGATGTATTGACTCGTATTTTAAATGTACATCAACCAGAGCTTGCCATTATTTTTGGTCGTACAAAACGTCGTGTTGATGAATTATCTCAAGCTTTGAGCATCCGCGGTTATGTTGCGGAAGGAATTCACGGCGACTTAAGCCAAGCGAAACGTATGTCTGTATTACGTCAATTTAAAGAAAATAAAATTGATATCCTTGTTGCAACAGATGTAGCTGCGCGTGGACTTGATATTTCAGGTGTAACACATGTTTATAACTTTGATATTCCTCAAGATCCAGAAAGCTATGTTCACCGTATTGGTCGTACTGGCCGTGCTGGTAAATCGGGACTTGCAGTTACTTTTGTAACTCCACGTGAAATGGGTTACTTGCGTATCGTAGAAGAAACTACGAAAAAACGCATGACGCCACTTCGTCCGCCAACTGAGTCGGAAGCGCTTGTGGGACAACAAAAATTAGCAATGGAAAAACTAATTGAAATTGTACAAGCAAACGATTTAAATGACTATCGTATTTTAGCGAATGAATTATTAGAAGAACATAATGCAGTTGATTTAGTAGCAGCAGCTATTAAATCAATGACGAAAGAACCGGATGACACTCCAGTTACTATTTCTGAAGAACGTCCATTACCAATGCGTAAAGAACGCTCAAGCGGAGGTCGTGGTCGCAGTGGTGATCGTGGTGGACGTCGTGACTTTGGTGGACGTCGAGATGGTGGCAGAGGTCGTCGTGAAGGCGGTCGTCGTGAAGGTGCTAGTGCAGGCGCTAGTCGTGATGGAGGAAGCCGTCGAGATGGTGGTCGTCGCGATGCAGGAAGCCGTCGTCGCCGTAAAGAAGACTAAAATATAAGTGAAATGGGTTAGGTTTAATTGCCTAAAACATGTAAAAAAATCGACAATGTAAAAATTGTCGATTTTTTATTTGCAAAAACGAAACATTTTTGTGTTATTTCACGTAGAATTGGCTAGAAAGATAGGAAAGGGGTGTTTTTGTGAGACAACAGCCAATTTATCAAATCCCGAGAAAAGGACTTACAGTTTGGCGTTTATATGGGTTATTTAATACGTTACTCGTACTAATTATAACAGGCATTATTAGTTTCTTAACTTATAAATTTGATGGACCTTCACTTATTTATTTAATTGTTGCCTTGATCGTATTGTTAGTTTTAATCGGCTCCATTTGGATTCCTAAAATTCGATGGAATCATTGGCGTTATGAAGTTCGTGAACATGAAATAGAAATTCAAAATGGATTATTTATTGTGAAGAGAACCCTTATTCCAATGGTACGTGTCCAACATGTCGATACTGCACAGGGCCCTATTTTAAAGAAATATGATCTATCAAATATTTCAATTTCCACTGCTGCTACTACTCATATTATTCCGATGCTTATATCGGAAGATGCGGACCGATTACGTTCTCGAATATCAGAATTAGCAAGGGTGGCTGAAGATGATGTCTAATGAAAAGTTTAAGCTTCACCCTATTTCAGCGGTTATTAATTTCGTTAAGGGATTAAAAGATTTAATTATTCCATTTTTAATTATTTTCGTTACTAATGGGTTTAATTTTAATATTGATGTAAGGCAAGATGGATTTTGGATCGAGATCATTCCTACATTAATCGTTGTTGTTATTGCGTTTTTATATTTATTCTCAGGAATAATAAAATGGTGGACATTTGTATATTGGTTTGAAGATAACGAATTACGCGTGAAATATGGTTTGTTTGTAAAGAAAAAGCGGTTTATCCCTTTTGACCGAATACAGGGATTAAATTATAAAGAAGGAATATTCCATCGTATTTTTGGACTTGTACAAGTTATGGTGGAAACGGCAGGGAGTACGAACGGTAGACCTGAAGCTGAGCTCACAGCAATTACAAAAGATGCTGCAAAGCGAATTGAAAAAGAAACACAAAGAGCAAAACAAAGTTTAGATGTTCTAACAAATGTGGAGCAATTGCATGATGGTAAAGGTGAGTTGTTACAAAGTGAACCAACTTCTAGAGTAGTTAGAAAAATGACCCCAAAAGATTTGGTGATTCTTGCTACTACCTCAAACGGTATTGGCGTTGTTTTAACGGGGGTAGTTGCAGTCCTTTCGCAGTTTGCTGAATTCATTCCATATGAGTTAATTTATGAAGAAATAGCTGGCTTTATAAAATTTGGTTTTGCCGTAGTAGCACTAGCTGTATTTGTTGTTTTTTTATTTGCGTGGATTATTTCTATTCTAATAACATTTATAAACTATTATGATTTTACGATTATTGAAGAGAATGAACGGCTAATTGTATCGAGAGGGCTACTTGAAAAGAAACGAGTAACCATCCCTTTAAATCGTGTGCAAGCTATTAAAATTGTTGAGAACCCATTAAGACAATTATTTGGATATGCAACGGTAGTTGTGGAAAGTGCAAGTGGTGGTTTTGGAGAAAAGGAAAAAAAAATAACCTTAATACCTTTAATCCCAAAGAAAAAAATGATTGATCCACTACAAGAATTATTTCCCCAATTTGAATGGAACCCTATATTAACCAAACCGCCGAAAAGAGCAAAACCATTTTTTTACCGAATTGATTTCATCTGGTTATTACCGATTGTAGGGTTATGTACTTATTTCTTTTACCCTTTTGGATTGTTGTCAATTTTACTTATCATTCCTACAATATTTTTGGGAATATGGCAATATAGAACGGCAGGTTATTCCATTAAACGAAATCAATTAACAATTGTTTATAGAATTATTAGCAGAGTTACATTTGTTGTTGAGAAAAAGCGTATTCAAGCGCTTGAAAGAAGACAAAGTTATTTTCAAAACCGAAGACAAATTGCCTCGATTGAAGCTACGGTTATGTCTGGATTAGGAGGAGCTTCTGCTAAAGCACCTAACTTAAATGTTAAGGACGTAGACACTGTTATGGACTGGTTTGACCGATCAAAAGAAGGTGTTGAAGAGGGGATAGAGCAACGAGAATAGGTGCTTTATTTTCTCTGTCTTATTAATTGTTCAAATTAAAAAGAGTGTAGTTGAAGTCTTTTTTGACTCTAACTACACTCTTTTAAACGTTCAGTATTTCAACCTATATACATTATTTTTTTCGCCAGCTAATGATATGTTTAGGGGAGAAGTATGTGAGCCCTAAAATAAATCCTGTCACTAACCCACCTAAATGACTTGCAATATTTACATTTGGTTGTATAAACGAAATTATTACACTAATGATGATGATCGGCATAATGATTTGTTTGAGTTGTGGCATGGTACGGCGTGTGTAGTAGACAAGCGCGGCAAAAGCGCCGAAAATTCCAAAGATTGCACCACTCGCACCAACACTAGCATACATACCATCGTAGCTTACAAACGTTACAACATTGCCTAAAATACCCGCAATAAAATAGATTGTCAAAAAACGAACCTTCCCAGCGATTTTTTCCATCTCTGGTCCAAATAAAAATAGGGAAAACATATTAAATAAAACATGGAAAAAGCCACCATGAATAAAAATTGAAGTAATTACTCTCCACCACTGACCATCAGCGATTAAATAATTTACACTCATTCCTAAATAAAAAACGGAATTCCCAACGATAGGAAGAATAGTTAAAATATACACAATCAAATTGATTGCGATTAATGAAGAGACAATCGGATAAAACTTAATAAATTGACGAAAACTTTCTCTCCGAATAAACATATATTCACCTCGATTTAAACACTATTATACATGGTATTGGAATAAGAATAAAAGGAGAAGGTTAAATGATTAAAGGAATCGGATTAGATATTGTAGAGATGGAACGAATACAAAAAGCGAAGAATCGTTCTGATAAGTTTCAGCAAAGGATATTATCGGAAAGGGAACTAAACATATTTAAACAATTAAGCGAACAACGTCAGATTGAATTTTTGGCTGGTAGGTTTTCTGCAAAAGAAGCATTTTCAAAAGCGAATGGTACAGGAATAGGACAAGGTTGTGAATTTCATCAAATAGAAATATTAAAAGATAAGTTAGGCAAGCCTGTATTATATTTTAATGGGCAAGCTGTGAGTGGATTTGTTAGTATTACCCATACAAAAGCCTATGCAGCGGCACAAGTTATCTTAATGAATGAAAATTTTTAGAAGAAAAATTGTATCTTTGTCCAAAAGTGATAGCATAATGTTCTATCCCCCCTCATATATTTGACGTATCGGAGCGAAAGTAGAAAGGATGGAGTTTTGAGACACAAATTAATCGCTTTTATCGTCATGTTGTTAAGTGTACTAGTGTTAGCGGCTTGTGGGGGAAATTCGCAGGAAGATGTATTGAAGGATCTAAGTAACAAATGGACTGATGTAAAAGGATACGAACTAGATGCCACAATGGAAATCAAAACAGGTGCAGAACCAAGAGTTTATGATGTTAATGTATGGCATACACAACCAGATCTATACCGAGTGAAAGTATCACAACAAGGCGAAGATGTCACACAAATGATTATTCGAAATAAAGAAGGCGTATTTGTTGTAACACCGTCGCTTAGAAAAACGTACAAGTTCCAAAGTGAATGGCCAAAACAAAACAGCCAACCATACTTAATTGGTGCGTTAGCTGAAGATTTACTGTCTGACGAGAAGTTAGTGATGGAAGAAGATGAGAAAAACTACATCTTCACAGCTGCAACAAGAAATAATCATAAGAGCATTATGCCTACGCAAAAAATTACAGTAGACAAGAAGTCGAAACTACCAACGAAAATTTCTGTATTAAATGACGCACAAGAAGAGCAAATTGCAATTACATTCAAATCTATTGATATGAACAAACAACACCAAGAAAGTGAGTATGCTGTAGAAAAGTTCACTGATAAAGATGACAGTAAGGCAGCTGCTTCGGCACAAACAGAACAGCAAGACTTCCAAACTCATTACCCAGTTTTACAATGGGAAGATACAACTTTAGTTGGTGAAAAGGAAATTGCTGATAATGGGAATAAACGTGTTGTTTTAACTTTTGAAGGTGAAAAGGCGTTTACGCTTATGCAACAACCAATTGTTTATGATGAAGATTCAACACTTCCTGTATTTGCACCTGGTGATCCGGCAGATCTAGGATTTACAATTGGCGCAATTACGGACAACTCTATTAGTTGGGAGTCAGATGGCGTATCATTCTTCTTAGCTTCTGAAAATTTAACAAAAGAAGAGATGATGGAAGTTGCTGCATCGGTAACTCCAGGAAGTATGAAATAAATTGTATTTCAATCAGTGGGGGACTTGATTATTCGTCACCCACTGATTATTACGTTAAAAGAATAATATTTATTTATGAGCTATATAAAATTTATAGATATGAAAGTAATTATTGGACTGTAATGAGTCTAACATATAAAATTGAATTATCTAAAAAGTGATTACATTATGTTTAATTTTTAGCAAAAGAGGGTATAAAATAAGTGGAACAAAAACAACACTTCCGTCCAACAAAAGCAATTATTGATTTACAAGCAATAAAAAATAATGTCAACCGATTAAAGGATTTTCTTCCACCAAACGTACAAATTATAGCAGTTGTAAAAGCAAATGCTTATGGTCATGGTGATATTGAAGTATCAAAAGCTGCAATAGAAGCTGGGGCTACAATGTTGGCCGTAGCCACACCTGAAGAGGCATTACATATCCGAGAAAGTTTTCCCAACATAGATATAATAGTACTTGGGTACTCACCAGTCTCTTTCGCACCATATGCTGCAGAGAAAGATATCTCATTAACTGTATTTTCAACTGAATGGGTACATCAAATCCAAACGAAAACAGAACTCCTAAGACCATTAAAATTACATATAAAAATTGATACAGGCATGGGAAGGATAGGTGTAACTTCTGCAAACGATTTACTTAACTTATACGAAGCTATAAGTACTACATCAAATTTAATTGTTGATGGTGTATTTACCCACTTTGCAACTGCAGATGAAGAAGATGATTCATACTTTAACAAACAAGTGATGAAATTCGAACAACTAGTTAACAAACTACCACAAAAACCGAGAATCGTTCATAGTGCCAATACTGCAACAACACTTGTAAAAGATCAACACCTTCTTTTTGACGCTATTCGATTTGGTATTTCAATGTATGGACTAGCACCTTCATCTTATGTCAAAACAAAGTTACCATTTCCATTAGAGGCTGCTTTTTCACTAGAAACTGAACTTGTAGCCGTGAAACAATTAGAAGCTGGCCAATCTGTTGGCTATGGTGCTACATATACTGCTGAAAAAACGGAACTGATTGGGACTTTACCGATTGGATATGCAGATGGATTAATTAGAAAATATAGTGGTCAACATGTTTTAATTGATGGAATCCGAGTGCCAATTGTAGGAAGAATTTGTATGGACCAATGTATGATACTTTTACCAAGAGCATATAATATAGGCGAGAAAGTAACTTTAATCGGTAAACAAAATAATGAAGAGATTACAATTGATGAATGGGCAACAAAAGTCGAAACAATAAATTACGAAGTTCCTTGTTTAATTACCTCTAGGGTTCCAAGAATTTACTTACAAAATGATTAAATACGACAAAATCTCCAACAAAAGCCGATAAATACAAAACAAATGTCATTTTATAAACTATCATGTCTTTTCAACTCGTATATTCGATGATAGAATGAAGTAATTAGAAATGGTACGGTTTTTGTGGAGGTGCTTGTTTTGTACGTAAAAAAAGTTGAAGAAGTAGAGGAAGTTAAAATTGAACTTCCACAAGAGATGGTAATCGAATTTAATCAGACACTTGAGCGTAAATGTGCAGACAAAGAGAGCTTTGTCTATATTTCGTCACGCAGATTATCAACACACAAGCAACCAAATCAAATACGGGAAGCTTTAATGAAAGGCTATGTGGAAATGTCGCAGATTAATCTGACAATTTGTAGCGAATGTCTACAAGCAGAATATGAAGCCGAACATATGGTAGAGCGTCTCGTAAGCGGGGGATGACATATTTGATTGTGAAACGAGGGGACGTTTTTTTTGCAGATCTTTCTCCAGTGGTTGGATCTGAACAAGGCGGTACTAGACCCGTATTAATCATTCAAAATGATATAGGAAATAGATTTAGTCCCACAGTGATCATCGCTGCTATTACTGCGCAAATACAAAAAGCAAAATTACCAACACACGTTGAAATAGATGCTAAGAAATACGGGTTTGAACGGAATTCGGTAATTTTGCTTGAACAATTGCGCACTATCGATAAATCTAGATTAACCGATCGGATAACACAACTAGATGTTGAACTTATGGAAAAAGTGGATGTAGCACTTGAAATAAGCTTAGGACTAATGAAATTTTAAATACATAAATAATTCCATACTAAAGCACTTGAGACCCCGGTTTCAGTGCTTTTTTATTTTTTTTTTTTAAATGTTTGATAAATTTTACAAAATTAGTTTGCTGTAAATATAGATGTTACGATATATTAAAGTTAAATAATTCAAAAAAAATACATAATTTTCGATAATAAAATAGAATACTAAATTGTTTGTTCAAACTTCGAGTAAAGGTGGGGTGAAGCCATGAGTGAAAAATCAATAGTTGAGATTGTAACAGAATGGGATATTGTGACTGCGCGTCAACAAGGCCGTAATGAAGCAAAAGCTATTGGTTTTACCACAGTAGATCAAGCGAGGATTGCAACGGCAATAAGCGAACTAGCTAAAAATATTTATCTATATGCAGGTGAAGGCGATATTATTATTGAAAGATTAGAAGAAAATAATAGATTAGGAATTGCAATTACTGCAATAGATAAAGGTCCCGGTATTGCAAATCTTCAAAGCGTATTAGAAGATAGTTTTTCAAATTCGGGTAGTTCTAGTGTTGGTATTCCAGCCGTAAAAAGATTAATGGATAAACTTGATATCGAATCGGAAGTGGGAAAAGGTACTAAAGTTAGAATTGAAAAATGGTTAAAGCGATAGGATGTGAAAACTATTGGGTTATCTTCAAGTGCAATATGAAAAAATATTATCCGATTATTTAAAGAATCAAAGTGAAGAAAACTTATATATCGGTCAAAATTATATTCGACAATTAATTCAAAAAAATATTACTCCTGAAGAGGTAATAAATATACATAAACAAGCAGTGGAACAACTACATGGTACTTTACCAAAATATGTTGAACATGCATACGATTTTCTTATTGAAGTTATGGTTTATTATGGCTTAAAAGTAAAAGAACATCAAAGCCTACTAATGAAACAAGAAGAATTAAGAATCGAAATGGACATTGCTACAAAAATTCAAAATTTAATGCTGAAGACAAACATCCCGAAGCTAAATCAAATAGACGTTGGCATGGTATCCGTTCCGGTTCGAAAAATGAATGGGGACTATGTTTACTTTTTACAAGATGATGGCCATCACGTTAGTGTTGCTGTAACAGATGTTGTGGGAAAAGGCGTTCCAGCTGCGCTTTGCATGTCGATGGTGAAATATGGTTTAGACACGCTAGAATATGCAAACAATAACCCCTCTTATGTACTTGAGGTGCTAAATAGAATTATTGAAAAAAGTGTAGATGATAGTATGTTTGTCTCGCTGTTTTATGGGCGATTTGATGTGGAGAATAATATTTTTACATATGGTTCAGCAGGTCATGAACCAGCATTATATTATAATGCGAAAGAAAATAAATTTTATGATTTAGAGAGTAAAGGATTGTTATTAGGTATATTACCAGAAGTAAAATACCGCCAATCTGAAGTTCATCTAAATGATGGTGATTTTATTATTATGTTAACTGATGGAGTAACTGAATTCAGAAAATTGGAAGAATTGGATTCCCGTCAATTAATTCGCGAAATAGCAATGAAATGTAAGCATTTAAATGCTCAACAAATGTGCGATGAACTTTATAAACAAATACTTAGCTATCAAAATTATCAGCTAGAAGATGATTTTACAGTAGTTATTATGAAAAAGTGACATGTTTCTCTATAAATCGGGTTTAATTTTCTGTATACAGGGTAAAAAATGATAGTTTAATTGGAGGTGTCCTCATGAAGGTGAACGTACAACTTCGGGAAGATGGAGATATGTTACGTGGGAAAATAGAAGGAGAAATCGATACTTTTACAGCACCGATTTTGAGAGATGAATTAGAGACAATTACTATAGGGAAGTATAGTTTAATTGAACTTGATTTATCTAATGTAAATTATATGGATAGTACTGGTATTGGGGTTTTTGTAGGCTTTTATAAAAAGGTGAATAGAGAAGAAGGAAAACTGAAACTTACACAATTGTCAGATCGTCTTACACGGCTATTTGAAATTACAGGTCTAAATGAATTAATGGATATCGAAACACATAAAAAGGTGGAGCTAAGCGATGGAAACTTTTGATTATATTGAAATAAAAATTCCGGCAAAGCCCCAATATGTTGGTGTAGTAAGGTTGACGGTTTCAGGAATGGCGACAAGACTGGGTTTTAACTATGATGAAATTGAAGATTTGAAAATTGCCGTGAGTGAGGCAGTTACAAATGTTGTACACCACGCTTATACCGAAGCTGTAGGTGAAGTAGTTATTGGAAGCGCCCTTTATAAAAATAGGTTAGAGGTAATGGTAGCCGATGACGGACATGGATTTAACTTTGAAGAAATTAAATCAAAAATTGGTCCGTATACTGAAAGCGAAAGTGTTGAGGTGTTAAGAGAAGGTGGGTTAGGCCTTTATTTAATGGAGACCTTGATGGACGAAGTAAGAGTGAATAACGATGATGGGGTTACTGTTTTCATGACAAAATATGTCACCAGAGAGCAGGTGAAAGACAATGTCAAAAGAATCCCAACTAAATAAAACGTCTAAGAAGGATCAAGTTCTGTTATGGATAGAAAACTATCAAAAAACAGAAAGCGATGAAATGCTAACAAAATTGGTACTTCACTTTCAACAACTAGTGGAGTCTATTGCACGTAAATATTCGTACGGCAAATCTCTTTATGATGATATTGTACAAGTTGGTATGATAGGTCTATTAGGAGCAATTCGCCGTTTTGATCCATCTATTGGTGGGAGTTTTGAGGCATATGCAATACCAACAATCGTCGGGGAAATAAAACGCTTTTTAAGAGATAAGACATGGGATGTTCATGTACCCCGACGAATTAAAGAATTAGGACCGCGAATTAAAGTTGCTGTGGAAACTTTAACCGCAAAATTACAATATTCTCCTTCTATCATTGAAATAGCGGAGTATTTAAATGTTTCAGAAGAAGATGTTTTAGAAGCAATGGAAACTAGTAAGAATTATCAAGCGTTGTCAATTAATCATTCAATTGAATCGGAGTCTGATGGAAGCGCTGTTACATTGCTTGATATTGTTGGAAAAGAAGATGAGGGTTATGAAAAGACGAATCAAAAGTTAATCTTTTCTGAAGTCGTTAATATTTTAGATGAACGTGAAAAACAGGTACTTCAACTAACTTATTTAAAACAAATGAGTCAAAAAGAAGTTGGAGATCAACTTGGTATATCTCAAATGCATGTATCGCGTATTCAGCGGAAGGCAATCAAGAAACTTCAAGACGAAATATTAAAAAGCAGTGTGTTAATATAACATGTTTAGGTCTACTCTTTGATAGAAGGGTAGACTTTTTAACTTCATTCGATAAGCTTAGTACACATAGCGAATCGCTATGCATTTTTGATTTGAAGTTAAAAAGCAAAGCCAAATATTAGTGAAGTATGTTGTTAAAATTATTATAAGAAATGCTTTATGTTAAAATAACCGTACTAGTGTGAAAGGCAGTGAAATAATGGAAGATAAGAAATTGCTACAAATGATCGCAGTAGATACAAAAGTAAAGCCACATCAGGCAGAAGCGGTAATTAAGTTATTAGAAGATGGAAACACTGTACCGTTTATTGCTCGGTATAGAAAGGAAGCAACTGGTTCATTAGACGAGGTACAAATTAAGTCGATTGAAGATCGATATCATTACATACAGCAGCTTGAACAAAGAAAAGAAGAAGTCATTCGAATTATCGAAGAACAGGGAAAATTAACTGAGGAATTAGAGGCTTCTATTAAAGGGGCAACCATTTTACAAAGAGTGGAAGATTTATATCGTCCATTTAAACAAAAACGTCGTACTAAGGCAACAATTGCGAAAGAGAAAGGACTAGAGCCACTAGCAGATTTGTTAATGGAATTTGGGAACACAGATGTAGAAGAACTTGCTCATCAGTTTATTAATGAAGAGATAGATGTAACAAATGTAGAAGAAGCGTTAATAGGTGCTAAAGATATATTAGCAGAACGTTTTGCTGATGATGCTGCAGTACGTGACAAATTGAGAAAGCTCTCTTGGCGAGAAGGGCGTATCATGACATCTGTGAAAGATGTAGATAAGGATGAGAAGAAAGTCTTTGAAATGTATTATGAGTATGAGGAACCTGTTAAGCATATAGTGCCTCACCGTATATTAGCTGTAAACCGTGGTGAAAAAGAAGACATTCTGAAAGTAACAATTCAAATTCCACTTGATCAAGTGATTCAAATTATGGAAAAGGAATGGATTCCGGTAAATTCTAGATCATCATCAATCAACCAAGTAAAAGAGGCAATTGAAGATGGATATAAACGTTTAATACAACCATCTATTGAACGTGAACTTCGAAATGAACTAACAGAAAAGGCAGAAGCTCAAGCAATTCATATTTTCTCAGAAAACTTAAGAAGTTTACTGTTGCAACCACCAATAAGAGGGAAAATGGTATTAGGTGTTGACCCTGCTTACCGGACAGGCTGTAAGTTAGCTGTAGTAGATGAAACAGGAAAAATGCTTGAAGTAACGGCAATTTATCCACATCCTCCAAAAACAGATGTTGAAAAATCAAAAGCTGTTGTTAAAGCAATGTTGGCTAAATATCCAATAAGTATTATTGCGATAGGAAATGGCACAGCTTCACGGGAAACAGAACAATTTATTGCAGATGTATTAAAAGAAATCGATACAGATGTTCAATATGTCATTGTTAATGAAGCAGGGGCATCTGTTTACTCAGCATCAGAAGTAGCTCGTTCAGAGTTTCCAGATTTACAAGTTGAACAACGAAGCGCAGTATCAATTGCTCGTCGATTACAAGATCCATTATCTGAGCTCGTTAAAATAGAACCTAAAGCAGTAGGGGTAGGCCAATACCAACACGATGTATCTCAAAAGAAACTTGCAGAATCCTTAACTTTTATTGTAGAAACAGCGGTTAACCAAGTAGGGGTAGATGTAAATACAGCATCTTCTTCACTATTGCAGTATGTATCGGGCTTATCAAAGACTGTTGCTGAGAATGTTGTAAATGCTAGAAGTGAGTCAGGAAAATTTACTTCACGTGCACAATTGAAGAAGATTCCACGATTAGGTGCCAAAACATACGAACAAGCAATTGGATTCTTACGGATTCCAGATGCTAAAAATCCGTTAGATGCTACAGGTATTCACCCAGAAAGCTATAAAATAGCAGAGGAAATACTGTCATTTGCCGGATTAACTAAAAAAGATGTTGGAACTAAAAAAGGTGAAGAAGCAATTGCAGAGTTGGACATTAAGGAACTTAGTGAGAAGCTAGGTGTAGGAGAAGTCACTATAAAAGATATAGTGGATACGTTAATGAAGCCGACACGTGACCCTCGAGATGCATTCCCACAACCATTATTAAAAACAGATGTATTAAAGATGGAAGATTTACAAGTTGGTATGGAATTACAAGGGACTGTTCGAAACGTAGTTGACTTCGGTGCGTTTGTTGATGTAGGTGTAAAACAAGACGGATTAGTTCATATTTCAAAATTACAGAAACGCCGTATAAAACACCCTCTAGAAGTAGTTTCTTTAGGGGATATCGTAACTGTATGGGTTGAAAAGGTTGAACCAGAAAAAGGCCGAATCTCT